>NZ_JAPDCI010000013.1:0-142408 GCF_027705905.1 Aeromonas sp. Y293-4
CAGGCAGTGATTGTCGGCTGACAACGGGCTGATCTGCACCAGAGTGCCCGCTGGCCGGAACTGCTACAGGTATCGTGAAATGGAATTCTGACCCTGGCAGGCAGTAATTGTCGGCTGACAACGGGCTGATCTGCACCAGAGTGCCCGCTGGCCAGTACTGCTACAGGTATCGTGGAATAGAATTCTGACCCTGGCAGACAATGATTGTCGGCTGACAACGAGGTGATCTGCACCGGTGTGCCCGAGTGCGGAACCGCTATAGGTATCGTGAAATGAAACCCTCGCTGCTGACTGGCAGCGATTGTCAGCTGACAACGGAGTGATCTGCACCTCAGCCCCGCTGACAACCGCATTATCGGTATCGTGAAATGGAACCCTCTCTGCTGACTGGCTGCGATTGTCAGCTGACAACGGGCTGATCTGCACCAGAGTGGCCGCAGGCCGGAACAGCTACAGGTATCGTGAAATGAAACTCCGATCCTGGCCGACTTCGATTGTCGGCTGACAACGGGGTGATCTGCACCAGAGTACCCGCTGGCCCGAACAGCTATAGGTATCGTGAAATGGAACTCTTGCCCCAGCGAACTCGATTGTCGGCTGACAACGGGCCGAACTGCACCAGAGTACCAGAGGCCAGAACAACTACAGGTATCGTGAAATGGAACTCCGACCCAGGCCGATAGCGATTGTCGGCTGACAACAGGCTGATCTGTACCTGAGTACCTGAGGCCGGAACAGCTACAGGTCTCGTGAAGTGGAATCATGACCCTGGCCGATAGCGATCGTCGGCTGACAACGGACCAATCTGCGCCTCGGTGGCCGCTGGCGATCCAATTATCGATACCATGAATGGCAAAAAGGGCACTACATAAGCCTTGATGAGGTCAGATTGGAGTTAGCAATCGAGGACTAAAAATCATTTTTTTGCCGTGTGGTGGCTCCCTACCAAAAAATCTGAACAACAAGCACCCAATCAGGCTAAAAAAGAAGCTTTCCGACAGAAAATCTACGCAGCTGTTTATTTTTATTAGTATTTTTATATAATGCGCGCACGTCCCAGTGGCACAGCTGGATAGCGCGCGCCCCTCCTAAGGGCGAGGTCGCAGGTTCGAATCCTGCCTGGGACGCCATCTCGTAACCTCATTTCACCACCCAATAATGCATTTGCGCATGCGTTGCAAGCATTATTTTGCGCTATTTCAGCGCTATTCAAATCCAAAAATGCACTCAAACCATTGTTTTTTAACGATATTTTTTATTTAAAAGCTCTTATAACCATCCCCTCCTAAGGGACAGGCCACTGGTTCGACTCCAGTCGGGAGCGCCATATAAAACAAGGGGTTGGCATCATTACGATGCCAACCCCTTGGTCGTTTTTGGCCGACCATCCAACCGTAATGACCCTCTCCTTTCTGCGTTCAGAGCATGCGCTCTCTCTGATAGACTGCTTCTCTTTGGCTTGTCTTTGAGGCCAAGCCCTGTTTCATCTTGCAAAGGAGTGTTGGATGTCCGGATGTTCCTGGTGGGATAGATCCACCAGTTTTGCACTGCTGACCATTGTGCTGTGGGCCTCGCTGGCGGCGCTGACGTCACGGGTCACCAGCGTGTCACCGCTGGTGCTGGTCGGGCTGGTGCTGTTGTTCTGCGGGGTCGGGGCTTTGCCGTTCTGGCGCCAATGGCGCGCTCGACCTATTACCTGGCTGGTGACCGTTACGGCATTGCTGCTCTACCATCTGCTGCTTTTTATGAGCTTTCGCCACGCCCCCGTGCTGGAGGCAAACCTCATCAACTACCTCTGGCCGCTCTGCATCATTCTGTTCACCCCGCTGTTGTTGCCCGGCCATCCCCTCCATGCCCGTCACCTACTGGCTGGCGCCTTTGGTCTAGCGGGTTCCATGCTGATGATGGTCAATGGCGAGCTGCAACTGCAGCAGGCCTATCTGTCGGGATACCTGTTGGCGCTCGGTGCAGCTGTCGTCTGGGGGGCCTATTCGGTGCTATCACGCCGTCTGCCGCCAGCCCCTGCCGTGGTCACTGCGGCAGCCTGCCTGCCCGCTGGTTTGCTGGCACTGCTGCTCGCCCGTCTGCTGGAGGGGCCCCTGCCACTCGCGCAGATCCCCACCAGTGACTGGAGCCTCATCATCGGGCTGGCGCTGGGCCCTATGGGGGCGGCCTTTGTGACCTGGTATCTAGCACTGCGAGACGGCGATCCACGCCGGATCGGTGCCCTTGCCTACCTGACACCGCTGCTGAGCACCTTGCTGCTGGTGTTGCTCAATGGAGAAACGCTGACCTCGCGCCATCTGCTGGCCGGTGCACTTATCATGGGAGGCGCCCTGCTCGGTATGCTTGGCCAACGCAACAGCGCTCAGGTATCCCCAGCCAGTTAAGCCGGCAAGATAGGGCTACCTGACCATGCTGTCATAAAAACGCCATCATCCCTGTTTAGGCTCTGGCCACGCTCCCCCATGGTCTGTGCTGACAGGAATTACCCCGTGAAAATCGCCCATTACGCCACCCTATCCTCCCTTGTTTTGTTACTGGTTGCGGGAGGACAGGCGCTGGCCCTCTACCACGGCTGGCAACAGCTTGCCCATACCAATCAGGCCCAGCATCAGCACGAGACGCTGCAACAACTAGTGACAGTGACCCTGCAAAACAGTCTGCGTGACTACCTCAACAGCGGCGATCCACAGCAACTGACCGCTGCGGAGAAGATCCGCCAGCAAGCGCTCTCCTCACTGGCCGCTCAGGATGATGCCGTGGCGGCCCCGCTCAGGCAGCAACTCGAGCAGATGGCGCAGCGCATCGCGCACGACTATCAGGCCGCTGGCAAGCTCTCGGGCAACAGCCAGCTGCTGCTGCAAAATGCGGAGAGTGAGCTGGGCAGCCAGGCCATGGCGCTGATCCGCTATGGGGAGCAAGGCGCCAGCACGGAACAATCTGCCGCAGCACAGCAATATCGCAGCGGTGCGGCCGAGATCCTGGCGGGCCTGCCGCGCCTCGCCCATTTGCGCCAAAGCTATATGGAGCAGGGCAATGAAAAGCTGCTCGAAGGGATCCGCTTTGAGCTGGAGGCACTGCAAAAACAGGCGCAAGCGCTGCAAGCCTTGCCGCTGCTCGGCCTGTATGAAGAGGCTCCCGCCGATGAGTTCACGCTGGGGGAGCCGGTACGCAAGGAGCTGGGAGATCAACCGCGCAGCGAATTACGTTCGCTGCTGGGCCGCTATCCGCAGGAGCTGGCCAACAGCCGCACGGCGCTCCAGCAACAACAGGCTGGCCGCCAGACCGTGCAGCAAGACATCATGGCGATGTTGCAAGCGACCAGACAGATGGGGGAACAACTTGCCCAAGAACGGCAAGCCGTCAATCAGGAGCTGGCCACCATCCTCGGCACGCTGGCGCTCTGTCTGGTGATAGTCGCCCTGCTGTTTGCGCTGGTGCAACGACGCTGGCTGCTCGCCCCCTTGTTGCGACTGCGCGGAGCCTTTCTGCAGCTCGATCAGACGGGGCAGGCCGAGCCGTTGCCTACCGGGCGCGATCGCAACGAGCTGGCCGATATTGTTGCCAGCTACAACCGGCTGATCGGTCGCCTGCAACTGGACCAACAACAGAAAGAGGGGCAGCTGTCAGCGGTATCCCTCAGCCTGCAAGGAATGGTCAGCCAGGTTGACGAGATCCATCACAGCACCCGCACCACCGAACAGGTGGTCGACGAGAGCGGCCAGATGATGGATGAGCTGAACCAGCTGGCCGGAGAGGTCCATCAGGTCGCTGCCGACATCGCCCAGCATGCCCACCATAACGAACAGGCGATGAGCCAGAGCGAAGATCTGGTGGGGAGCATGCTGCACGCCACTCATCAGACCGGACTGGCGATTGACGAGAGCGATGAGGCGCTGCAAGCCCTCACCCGCTCGGTTGCCGATGTGACGGCCATTGTCGATGTGATCGGTCATATCGCTCAGCAGACCAACTTGCTGGCCCTCAACGCCGCCATCGAAGCGGCCCGCGCAGGGGAACAGGGACGAGGCTTTGCCGTGGTTGCCGATGAAGTGCGTCACCTCTCGGCCAATACCCAGCAATCCCTCAACCAGATCACCGATATTCTGGGGCGCCTGACCCAATCCGGCGAACAACTTGGCACTGTACTGAACCGGATCACCAGCGAATCAAGCCGCCAGCGGGCGCAGGCGGAACAACTGCGCCAAACTACCCAGGCAGTGCGGGAGATCGCCCGGAACACCGCAGTGATCGCCCTGCAGGGGGCCGACAACGCCAAAAGTCAGGAACACAAACTGGCCAGTTTTGCCGACCTGATCGCCCGTATCCATCAGCATGCCCGTCAGGTGAGTCAACTCTCGGTGCAGGTCTCCTCCCATATCCACCATCAGGCGCAGCAGATCCCCCGCATCCTCGGCCAGCAAGGCTGAACCCTATTCGTCCCATATCCCCACCAGATCACTTTCCCTCAACCAGAGGGAAAGTTTTTTTGTGGCACAAAATTATCTGTTATCGGCAGGTTAACTGACACCTCTTCCCCCGTACCGGATGAAAACCCGCACTGGCGCTGGCTGCGGCCTCAAGAAAACGCTCTCATCACCGTAATACCTGCCATGAGCCTGTTTACGACCTTGCCCATGATTATTTGCACTCGGTCATACTTTTGAAACGTTGAGGGAACTTTTCATTGATATTTCGCACCGCGAACGTACTCTTGGGGTTGTCCGATAGCCAAGAATCGGAACATAAAAAAACAACATGTGATGATCAGGACTGCCAACTACAGATGTGCCAAGACATCCGGGTTTGCAGGTAGCCAAGACAAGATTTTTTGCCCTTCGGGGTTTTGATTGCAATGCCAATACCGAGCGGTAGGCCCGATGCCAACTGCCGGAAAAAAAAAGCTAAGTCCATAAAATCAGGAGCAATAAAAATGGAAAAAGTGATCTTCAAGCGCGCCGCTTTGAGTGCCGCTGTGGTAGCCGCTCTGGTCGCCCCCGGTATGGCGTTGGCAGCTCAGGACATGATGAGCCCGGAATACGGCCAGTCCTATGAAACCTTCGTTAAAGACTCCAAACTGACCGGCGGCCTGTTTTACTTCCAGCGTGATCGTCAGCGCATCGATGGTGACCCGACTGCAGCCAAGAAAGAAGGCAAATACCAGTCCAACCTGAGCCACTCCACCGTTCAAGCCGCTCTCAACTTCAACTCCGGTTATGCCTGGGACACCGTAGGTCTGGATCTGGGCGGCTTCGGTGCCTATGACCTGGCCGTTACCGAAAATCACCCGGTCAACCAGGAAAACGAATTCTCCTTCGCTGGCCGTTCTTGGGGCAACAACGCCAAAGATGGCTCCCCTGAAGGTGGTTTCAGCCTCTCCAACGCAGCGATGAAGCTGAAATTCCTGGACGGCGGCATCACTGCCAAGGGTGGTTATACCCAGCTGTATGTCCCTGGCCAAATCGGTGTTAACTGGTCTTATCAGCCGGGTACCTATCGTGGTGGTCAAGTTGAAGGTAACTTCGGTGGCCTCTACCTGACCTACGCCATCGCTGACGAGTACAAGGCCCCCTGGTACAAAGAGACTCAGGTCTTCTCCCGTGCCAAAGCGTGGATGGATCCGTTCGCTGATGAAAACGTCATCGACTACATCCACGGTATTGCAGCCCGTTACACCTTCGAAAATGGCACTGCTGTGACCGGTTCTTTCGGTCAGTCCGAAGGCTACATGGACAGCTACCACTTCAAACTGGCTCACAAGTTTGACGTACTGGGCGGCCTCTCCACCAGCTACCAGTTCTACGGTTCCGAGACCGAGACCTACACCAAGGGCGCTTCCCAGATCGAGACTTATGACGGTCTGGCATGGCAACAAGCACTGACAGCTGCCTGGGGCATGGGCCCGTACGGCTTCCGTCTGGAAGGTCTGTGGACCAAGGCTGAAGGTGCGGAAGGCAACTACCTGCCCCGTCTGACCCGTGGCTACGCCAACTCCCAGGGTGCCAACGAAATTTGGTGGGACTCCCGCTCTGACTGGAACGCCAACAACGAGAAAGCGCTGTTCTTCGGCGTGACCCGTTCTCTGGATGACCTGGTTGGTGCGCCTGGCTGGTCCGTCGGTGTATCCGGTGCTTACGGTTGGGATATCGAAACCGGTCAAGGCAAGAAAGCAGCTAACGGTGAAGATACCGAATGGGCAGCCAACTTCGATGTCACCTATACCGTGCAGGATGGCAAGCTGAAAGGCACCCTGTTCAAACTGCACTACACCGACTACAACAACGACATCAGCCAGGGCGGCGGTTGGACCGATTACCCCAACATCTTCGCCTCCGAACACGACGTCAAGTTCCACATCATCATGCCGCTTACCTTCATGTAATCAGGCAATACGATGTCAGCAAACCGGGCCACTTGGCCCGGTTTTCTTTTTGCCGGTTGGCAGGCTAACATGCGAGCCGGATAAGGATTTTACCCACTCACCTGCCCACACGCTTTTGTCAGCAGTCACAAGGACGCCATCATGCCCCGTTTTGTTCTGATCACCGGTTGTTCCAGCGGTATTGGCCTCGCCGCCGCACAGGCGCTCGGGCAGCACGGTTTTACCGTGATCGCCTCGGCGCGCAAGGCGGAAGATGTGGCCCGTCTGCAGCAACAGGGATTGCTGGCAGTACAGCTGGATCTGGCGGACCCTGCCTCCATCGAGCTGGGTGCCAGTGCGGCGCTCCATCTGGCGGGCGGGCGCCTCTATGGCCTGTTCAACAATGGCGCTTATGGCCAACCCGGGGCGCTGGAAGATCTGCCCACCGAAGCGCTCAGGGAACAATTCAATACCAACCTGTTTGGCTGGCACCATCTGATCCGTCAGGTGCTGCCGCCGATGCTGGAGGCCAAAGAGGGACGGATAGTGCAGAACAGCTCGGTTCTGGGACTGGTTGCCATGAAGTATCGCGGCGCCTACAACGCCAGCAAATTTGCGCTGGAAGGTTATAGCGACACCCTGCGCCTCGAACTGGCGGGTAGCGGGGTACATATCAGCCTGATTGAACCGGGCCCCATCGATACCCGTTTTCGTGCCAATGCCCGCAGCGCCTTCTTGCGGCACATCGATCCGGCCCAGAGCCGTCATCAGTCGGCCTACCGCCAAACCCTGACACGGCTGGAAAAAGAGGGGGCCACCAGCAGCTTTACCCTCCCAAGCGACGCCTGCATCCCGCCACTGCTCCATGCACTGACCCACGCCCATCCCAAGGCGCGCTATCCGGTGACCACGCCGACCCGGCTGTTTGCCTTCCTGCGACGGGTATTGCCCACTCGCTGGCTCGATAAACTGCTGGCCAAATCGGCCTGATCCCGTGATGGGCGACAAGCATCCTGCCGCCCAAGTGGCGTTAGCCGGGTAGCGGCATCACCCGTCCCGCCAACCTGGTTTGTCCCTCTCTTCAATAGTGCTCGCCATTGCTGTAGTAGGCGCTCTTGACCAAGGGGACTACCTGCACCACCACATAGGTCTGCGCCCCCAGCACCCGTTTCAAATGGCGCGTGATAAGGCGCGCGGCAGCGTCCTGCATCTCCTGCGGCCGTTCGAACCAGTGCAACTCGACAAACGGAAATCCCGCCTCTGGCTCGCCGTTGCGGATCCAGCAGCTCTCCACCCGCTCCATGGTGACAAACTCCGGCTTGCCGCCGGTCAACTCGCAAAGCTCGGCCAGCAGCGGGCCGCTCACCTGTTGCAGGGTCTCGAGCGCCACGGCGCGAAAACGAAGATGGGGCATGGCAAACCTCTTGGTTATCTGAAATGAGGACTTATCATAGGAGTTATTGTCAGCAAGAGAAGTCACCCGGCGCATATTAAGGATTCCCATGAGATTTCATCGCACCCTCTTTGCCTTCCTGCTCTGCCTGCTGCTACCGCTGCACGCCTTTGCCGATCCCGCCTTCTATCGGGTGAGCAAGGGCAACCAGCAACACTGGCTGCTGGGCTCCATCCATGCAGGTAAACCAGCCCTCTATCCTCTGCCCGAGCCGGTGGAGCGTGCCTGGCTGCAGAGTCGCGCACTGGTGATGGAGGTGGACATGAACAGCATCACGCCGGATCAGTGGCAACAGACCAGCTCCCTCACCCGACTGGTGGATGGCAAACCGCTCAAGGATCATCTGCCTGCCGAGCTCTATCAACGCACCCTGATGGCGGGCGCCCGCTATGGCATCGACGAGGCGACCCTCGCCACCCTGCGCCCATGGTTTGCCGCCATTACCCTGACCCAGGCCGCCATGGCCCGCTCCGACTTCAAGAGTGAACTCGGGATAGACCAGCACTTTGCCGTCCGGGCCGCCAAAGAGGGCAAACCGGTAGTGGGTTTTGAAACCCTGCTGGAGCAGCTCGGTTATCTGGCCAGCGTGGGTGACAACCAGACCCTGATGCTCGCCAGCACCCTGGATGAGCTACCGATGCTGGAGAGTGGTTTCGCCGCCGTGATGAAGGCGTGGCAGCAGGGAGATGAGGCGATGCTGATCAATCTGCTCAAGGAGGAGATGGCCCCGCCCGCGCTACAGAGCTGGATGGAGCAGACCCTGCTGGCCGAGCGCAACCATAACTGGCTGAAAAAATGGTCCACCCTGCCCAACGAGAGCTTTATCGTGGTAGGCGCCCTGCACCTTTACGGCGAACAGGGGTTGCTGGCGTTGCTGGAGCAGCAAGGGTGGCGCATTACCCCGCTCACCACACCGGGCCCTGTGCAGGCTCGGTAGCAAGGAGTCCAGTGAGAACGATCACAGATCGCGCTGGTTATTAAACAACCTGCAAGGGAGTTGATCGGGATCATCCCGGACGTGGCAAAGAGGTATTTATCATGCCTGTCATCAACTGGGTGACAGGAGCAATAAAATGGACTTTTGGCTGGACCTGATGTTTGGCAACAGCGTGGGATTGATGTCGATGCTGGTGATTATCGGCACCTTCTTGCTCATCAGCTCTTACGCGGCCTACTTCATCTACAAGGTGATGCACTCGCAACCGCCTCATTCACAGCACCCCCATTCTCAACAACCCAAAGAGGGCAAATAATCCTCTGACCACAGGCGGCAGTTCACACTGACCGCCTGTGCTGTTTTATGGTTCGCGACTGTGATTCCCGGGCCAGACTGCACTAATGTCCATGCTGGGCGCCCCTTATCCCCTCCCCCTTTCCCCGTTTTCTGTGCCGGTTGCGGCCGTTATAATGGCCCCCACTTTTTCTTATGGGGAGCCTGCCGTGTCTCATAACGACGAACTCTCGCTATTCATGAATGAAGTGGCCGACGTGCGGCCCATTCGCAGCGACAACATCCATCCCCATGCGGCCAAATCCGCCCCGACCGAGGCACAGCTCGCTCGCCGTCAGGCTGCCACCGCCGAACAACTCGCCCTCGACCACCTCACCATGGAGGCCATCGAGATGCTAGATCCGCACGAAATCGTCGGCTTCAAGCGTGATGGGGTGCAGGAGGGGGTCTACAAGAAGCTGCGGCTCGGCAAATACGAGCTGCAGGCCAGCCTGGACTTGCACCAGAAAACCCTCAATGAGGCACGCCAGACGCTGGTGCAGTTCATTGCGGATTGTGAAGTCCGGGATATCCGCTGTCTGCTGATCCTGCACGGCAAGGGGGAGCGCAGCACCCCGCGCGCCCTGCTGAAAAGCTATGTGAGCGCCTGGTTGCCGCAACTGCCCGCCGTCATGGCGATCCACAGCGCCGAGCGTCGCCACGGCGGCAGCGGTGCTCTATACGTGCTGCTGCGCAAAAGCGAACGCAAAAAAGCGGAAAACCGCGAACGGCACCAGAAGCGGCTCGGCTAATCCGCGTTTCGCCCCCACGCCTTTGGCCCGCCTGCATGAAGGTGGTCAACTATACAGCGGCGGTGTTAGCATCGAACGGCCCCGATCATGCCAGGTACGGGGCGGCATACCATCAGGGACGATAACAAGGACAATCCCATGTCATATCAAAAGCTTGAACAACATCAGCAGCAGATCCACCGCTTTAGCCATCTCGCCGCCATCTGCGGCTGGGATCAGGCGGCCATGATGCCGGAAGGGGGCAATGATGCCCGCGCCGAAGCGATGGCCGAACTCGGTCTGCTGATCCACCAGAAGCGCACCGCTCCCGAGCTGGGCGACTGGATTGCCAAGGCCGAGAGCGAACCGCTCGATGAAGTGCAACGTGCCAACCTCGGCGAGATCAAGCGCCAGTGGCAAGATGCCAGCCTGCTGCCCGGTGAGCTGGTCGAAGCGCTATCGCTCGCTGGCAGCAAGTGCGAGCACGCCTGGCGCAGCCAGCGCAAGAACAACGACTGGGCCGGTTTTGCCCCCAATCTCGAGGAGGTGGTGAAACTCTCCCGTGAAGTAGCGCAGCTGCGGGCCGATGCGCTTGGCGTGCGCCCCTACGACGCCATGCTGGCGCTCTATGAGCCGGGCATGACCAGCGCGCGGCTCGATCAGATCTTCGGCGATCTGGCCAGCTGGCTGCCGGCTCTTATCCAGACCGTGAGTGAACAGCAGAAGGGCGATGCCCTGCTACTGCCGCAAGGCCCCTTCCCCATCCCGACCCAGCAAGCGCTCGGTCAGGAGGTGATGGGACTGCTCGGCTTTGATTTCGCACACGGCCGCCTCGATGTGAGCAGTCACCCCTTCTGTGGCGGCGTGCCGACCGACGTGCGGATCACTACCCGCTATAACGAGCAGGAGTTTGTCTCCAGCCTGATGGGCATAGTGCACGAAACCGGTCACGCCCGTTACGAGCAGGGGCTGCCGCGCCATCTGCTGGGTCAGCCGGTGGCCGAAGCGCGCTCCATGGCGATCCACGAGAGCCAGAGCCTGTTTTGCGAGATGCAGCTGGGCCATCATCCCGCCTTCCTCACGCTGCTGGCACCACGCATTCGTCACCACTTCGGCGAGCAGGCGGCGTTTGCGCCGGACAATCTGGCCAAGCTCTACAGCCGGATCGAGCCGGGCTTTATCCGGGTCGATGCGGACGAGGTGACCTATCCGGCCCACGTTATTCTGCGCTACGAGCTGGAGCGCGATCTGGTGGAAGGGAAGATCGAAGTGGCCGACATCCCCGAGCTGTGGGATGCCAAGATGCAGCAGTGGCTGGGGCTCTCCACCAAGGGCAACTACCGCAATGGCTGCATGCAGGATATTCACTGGACCGACGGCTCGTTCGGCTATTTCCCGAGTTACACCCTGGGTGCCATGTATGCCGCCCAGCTGCGTTTTGCCCTCGAGAAAGAGCTGGGCAGCATGGGGGAGGTGATCGCGGCGGGCCGCCTGCCGGAGATCTTCGGCTGGCTCGGGCGCAACATCTGGTCACAGGGGAGCCTGCACAGCACCGACGAGCTGGTGCGCCGCGCCACCGGTGAAGCGCTCAACCCGCACTGGCTGCGCCAACATCTGGAACAGCGCTACCTGAAGTAATGAGCACAGTAAGCTAACAGCAGAACGGAGCCCTTTTTAGTTGACCACTACAGGGCCCCGTTTTTATGGCGGTTAATTTTTATGGCGGTGCATGGCACAGCACGCCGTCACGACAATGCTGTAAAAATAGGGAGTTCAGAGGGGGTCCGGGGAACCCAGCAACTCGCGCAGTTGCAGGATATTGCCCTCCGGGTCGAAGGCGTTGCGCACCACAAAGCCAGGCCCTGTCCACTGCTGTGGCAGCAAACCGCCGCCGAGATCCGCCGCCTTCGCTTCTGCCCAGGCGAGGCTGGAGACGGTGAAGAACAGCTTGATGGCCCCCTCTTCCCGCAGTGCTGGCGGCCGCTTGATAACGACTTGCCCGGCATAAGGCTCGGGAATGGCGTGGATCAGCAGCTGGATATCGCTGTTTTCCAGCACCACCAGCTGCTCATCCTGACTGCAGACCACCATCTGCAGCAGGGTACGGTAAAAGTGGGTCAGCAGGCCCGGATCCTTGGCATAGATCAGGGCACCGGCACGAGCGGGGCCTGGCATGGAGCACTCCTCAACAGTGAACGGCTGGGTGGACAGATCTCCACCTTCTCACAGTTGCGCGCCCCATTCGATCCTTTTTAGCGGCTCGCCAGCCTCACTGCACAAAGTGCCACTGCCGCAGTGCCAGCGTCGGAGGCGGCCCCTGATCCTCCCCCAGATCTGCCATGCCCAGCGCCTCGTCATAGTGCACCCCGCCCGCACCGCTCTCGGTCAAGTGTTTTGCACGCACCGCCCCGTACAAACCGCCACTTCCGCTGATCTTCATCTCGGTGAGCGGGGCATAGAGGGCGGCATAGAGCGGGGTATTGCCCGACAGCTTGATCCCATCCTTGCCGCTATACGCGGAATAGATGGAGATAGCGGGCGTACCGCCAGCGGTCAGCCCCTGCTTGACTGCCGTCACCTCGGCACCGGCCCCGAGATCAACCTTGCCGCTGACGATCAGGGTCAGACTGCTCCCCTCGCTCACCGTCAACTTGTTGCTGCCAGTCATGGTGAAATCCTTGTCGATCAGCAGCACCACATCCCCCTTGATGGTGAGTGTGGCATCGGCCCCCATATTGAGACTGTCGAGCTGATAAATGGTCTGATCCTTGCCAAACAGCTCCCCCTTGCCGGGTAGCGGCAACCCGGGCTTGTGCTGGTTGCTGCTGGTGACCGAGCCAGTGGCGGGATCCGTGGTCAGCACCATCTGCTGGGTGGCGCCCAGCGTCAGCGGCCCATTGATGGGCAGTGTGGCAGGGGGGAACGATTTGGGCAACGCGGCCACATTGAGCGGGTCACACACCTGCCCGGCCACGGGTGGCAGCTTGGGATGAGTGCGGTATTGGGGATCCAGATACTTCTGATGCTTGGCATCAAGGAATGCCCCCTTCCCACCATAGTTCAACTTGTCGCCAGCAATGCTTGTGCCATGACCCATAGAAACATCACCATTGATCGCAACAGCTCCGGCAATATGCCCCCCTTGCAAGGCAAAATTTCCACTCCCGTTTACGCTGCCCTCAACCCTGACGACACCATCAGAAGGAGAAATGGTGATGTCGCCACCAGCAAGTACATTACCCGCAACAGGTGAAGAGCCGTTCAAGGTCACCGAGCCGGTCGCCCGCACATCACCCCAGATGGGGGAGTGCCCGGCGAGCACCACATTGGCCTTGTCGCTAACGGTCGCCACCTTGGCATTCTGGTTAATGTTGGTGCCGCCATATTTGCCCTTGCGCGAATCATAGCTGTCGATAAAACCGCTGCCGGAGAGGCTTAACCCTTCACACGCCACCACCGAATCCTGAAAGATGAGATTGCCGGGCTCACGCTTGAGGGCAAACAGCGCGTTGAGGCTGGCATTTCCCTCCAGATAGCGGCCATGGCTCTGCAACGCCAACTTGCTGCCGGCAGAGGCATCCAGCTGATCGATGCTGAAGCGGCTGCCCGCCATGGCCCCTTCGCCCTTGCTTGGCACCTTCTGCACCAGTTGAGCCCACTCTATCCGTGGTTCGGCGCCAAGGGCCTGATGCAGGGCGCGATAACTCTCGTTCATCCCCTGCTCGGCACTGAGCTGCGCATTGATCTTCTTGTGAAAATTGCCGCTCAGGCGAGTCTGCAACTGGTTCTCCTGAATGCTGGTAAACACCAGCAGACTCGACAGCAGGCTCACTACCAGCACCACCAGCAGCACGGCTCCCCGCTGCCCGCTCAATCCCTTGTTCATCCCGCTCCCCCTACTGTGGCGCTGGCACCGGATGTGGCCAACGCTGCCGCCCAGACCGCCTTGCGGCGGGCCACCTGCACCTCTACTCCCGGTGCCAGATAGCTCGGCAGCCCTTCGGGCAAGATGCGGATATTGACCAACGCACCCTGCTGGCCGAATTCAAGATCCTGAAGATGGGCCAGCAACAGGCGCGGGCCATCTCCGTCATCGCAACTGAGTACCGGCGGCGTGAAGCGGTACTGCTCGGTAAAATCGGCGGTTTTCTGGTTGCCAAGGCAGGAGAGCACCTGACTGCCCCCCTCTACCTTGAAAGCCAGCGTCAGGCGATCAGGGGTCACGGCTATCAGCTGATCCGCCTGCTTGATGCTGTTGGTAAAGGTGAGAGTGGCAAAGCGCAGCACTTCGTTCGCCTGCTCCAGCGCCTTGCTCTGTTCGACCGTACTCTTGATCGGGGCGTAACCGGCAAAAATCGCCAGCATCAGCATCAGACCGAGCACCATGGAGATCATCAGCTCGACGAGACTGACGCCTCGTTGCCGTGAGGGGACGCTCAGCATAAAGGCGGAAATCCTGCGTTCAGCTCCACCCGCTTGGCGCCGGAGACCCGCTCATCCTGCCACTCGATAGCGACCACAAAGTTGTCGCTATAACGGTTCGGCAGCACCAGCCGGTGGCCATCCTGCAGGGTGAAACGGGCCAGAAAATCGGCCTGGGTGAACCGCTCGGGCTTGCGCTGCACTTCACACAGCGAACTCCAGATCTGCTCCACGCTGTTGCTCGCCTCGATCGTAGCCAGCGTGCTCTGCAAGCTGTAATGCGCCTGCTGCAACGAGACCACTTGCCCCTTGGCGAGACCGAGAAACACCATCACCGCCAACACCATGGAGACCATGATCTCCACCAGATTGAAGCCTTGCTGGCGGGCAAGTGCGGCGTATCTCATGAGCAGCTCCCTTGCAGCAGCTGGCCGCTCGGGGCCACGCAGAGCACCCGCTGCTCACCGAGGCGATTGGCCAGAATGATCTCGGCGTGGCTGCTGCTGCCGGTTGGCGCGATCTGGATGGGGTCAAACGGCTTGATCACCACGCCGCCACCGGGAGCTGATGCCTGACGCAACCGCTGGCTGTCGGCCATCACCTCCCAGCCACCGTTCTCGGTGCCCTGCAGCACCACCGGCAGGGTCAGCTTGACCGCTTCACTGCGGGCAAAACGGTAGGCAGACGCGAGCTCGGTCGCGCTGCGATCGAGCCGTTCGGCCGCGAGGCGCTGACTCATGGAGGGCAACCCGACCAATAGCAAGATGGCGGCGATGCCGACCGTGATCATTAACTCAATCAGAGTAAATCCGCGCACATTCATCTTATGATCCCCAGCAGTCATGGCGATTGGCCGCGCGATAACCGGTCTGATCGAGGGTCAGAGTGCCGCACTCATCCTGTTGTCGCGTCGTTGGAATGGCTTTGAGCAGGTAGTCGCCAGCATCTTGCTGGCTGTAGCTGAACTGGTAGAAATCCGTGTTGGAAGGGGTAGCAAACGTATCGGGATAACGGCCCTGTTGGGTATAGATACGTTCGAGGGCGAGCGCCTGCTCCAGCAATTGCTGCTGCGCTTCGTAACGACGTCCCTGTTGCAGATAACCCTGATACGCTGGCAACGCGATGGCCGCGAGAATGCTGACAACCGTCATGGCGATCAACAACTCGATCAGACTAAACCCACGGCAATGGGGCCATGCCTTACAGTCGTTCACTTATCATCCTTGGCAAGTGTTGTTATTGGTCGGCCTAAGGCCGCAGATGTGATGACTTAATAATCATCAAAAATTAACTGACTCGATTGAACAACACAAAATCGCCACACTCAACGTAAAAAAGATAGTTATGTGATCTGTTATTAATTTTTAAGCAGTTTTCTCCGCAACTAATCTCGCTAAGCAAATAAAGCTAAGCCAATCGTGCCTCCGACCCGTCCGTTATGCCCCCTTCTGTCGAGCCGCGACATATGAATAACAGCGTGACGAAGAGTGAAACCCGGCCGTGCAATGAAAGAGCAAAAAAACCTTTGGCCAATTTTTGCTATCCCTGTCCGTTTCTGGCTAGTCACGGCCCCCGAGCCCCCTTACTCTTTTGCCATCTATTCCAGCAAAGCCGCCAACACCATGAATGCAAAGCCAAGCCCAGATTCGTCACAAGATGAGGTGATCAACACCCTCAGCCGTGAGCAGTGTCACGCAGCACGGCTCGCTCGCGACGCTCGCTTTGATGGCCGCTTCTTTACCGGCGTTATCTCGACCGGCATCTACTGCCGACCGGTCTGCCCGGCACGTCCGCCGCACGAGCACAATGTGCGCTACTTCCAAAGCGCCGCGGCCGCCGAGCAGTATGGGCTGCGACCCTGCCTGCGCTGCCGCCCTGAGCTGGCCCCCGCCGCCCGTGGCGATCTGCCGGTTGAACTGGCACGTCTGCTGGCACGCATCGATCGCGGAGAGCTGGCGGAGGGCACGCTCGCCAAACTGGCCACTGAGGCAGGGATCAGCGAACGCACCCTGCGCCGCCAGTTCGAGCAACATCTCGGCGCCTCACCAAAACAGGTGGAGCAGACGCGCCGCCTGCTGCTCGCGAAACGGCTGCTGACTGAAACCGGGCTGCCCATTACCGACATCGCGTTTGCCGCCGGCTTTGCCAGCATCCGCCGCTTCAATGACGCCTGGCTGAACGCCTACGGACTGGCCCCGCGCTCCCTGCGCCAACAGGAGCAGCACGATGACGCGCCAGAGCACATGAGTGCGCAGCCG
Source organism: Aeromonas sp. Y293-4 (assembly GCF_027705905.1). Taxonomy (NCBI): domain Bacteria; kingdom Pseudomonadati; phylum Pseudomonadota; class Gammaproteobacteria; order Aeromonadales; family Aeromonadaceae; genus Aeromonas; species Aeromonas sp. Y293-4. Next base: position 16,499 of record NZ_JAPDCI010000013.1, read on the forward strand.
CGCGGCGCAACTCTGACGCTGCAACTGCCCTACCGCCCCCCATATGACGTGGCGGCCATGCTGGCGTTCTATCGGCTCCGGGCGATCCCCGGGCTGGAGCAGGTGGATGGTGAGATGTATGAGCGGTGCTACCGGGTCGGCGATCAGGTCGCGCGGGTGCGTATCGCGCAGGGCAAGGGGCATAGCCTGCAGCTCACCGTGCATGACCTGCCGCTCGCCGCGCTGCCCGATCTGCTCTATCGGGTGCGTCGGATGTGGGATCTCGATGCCGACATGCAGCGGATCGGTGATCTGCTCGGTCAGGATCCGCTGCTCGCCCGCTTGCAGGCGCGCTGGCCCGGCGTTCGGCTGCCGGGTGGCTGGGACGAATACGAGGTGATGCTGCGCGCCATCGTCGGCCAGCAGGTCTCGGTCAAGGGAGCCATCACCATACTCGGGCGACTGGTGGCCCGCACCGAGGCGCAATTCGGGGTGGCGCAACTACCGACCCCCGCCCAGTTGTGCGAACTCGATCTCGACGGTATCGGCATGCCCGGCAGCCGCATTCGCACCCTGCGCGGAGTGGCGCAGGCGCTGGCCAGTGGCGAGCTGCCCCTCACTACAGCCAGTGACGAGCAGTTGCTGGCGCTGCCGGGCATAGGCCCCTGGACGGTCTCTTACTGGCGGCTGCGTTGCGGGCTGGATACCGATGCCTTCCCCGCCTCCGATCTGGTACTGCAAAAGGCACTCGGAGGCGGCACCAAGCTGCCGGTGAAGGAGGTGTTGGCGCAAAGCGCAGCATGGCAGCCATGGCGCAGCTATGCGGCCAGCTGGCTGTGGCACGCCATGAGTGAAGCGCCCGATTTGCTGCTCCGTGCCACCGGCAACGAACAACAGCCAGATACCCAACAACAGGAGAGAACCCCATGATCCGCTACGATATCCTGCCGACCCGCTGCGGCAATCTGCTGGTTGCCATCAACGAGTATGGCTTGGTGCACGTGGACTTTGTGGCGGGCCTGCGGGCGCTGCCCGATATGAGCGGCTGGCTGCAAGACCCCGCAGCGCTGGCCCCCTTCCTCGCCGAATTTGACGCCTATTTTGCCGGTCGCTTGCAGCGCTTCTCCCTGCCCCTTGCCGCCCGTGGCACAGCTTTTCAGCAGGCGGTGTGGCAAGCGCTGTGCGACATCCCCTACGGCGAGACCCGCAGCTACAGCGATATCGCTCGCACCATCGGCAAACCCGATGCGGTGCGGGCAGTGGGCGCGGCGAATGGCCGCAATCCGCTCTCGATCATCGTCCCCTGCCATCGGGTGATCGGCCAAAACGGCAGCCTGACCGGCTATGCGGGGGGATTGGAGATTAAAAAAACGCTGCTGGCGCTGGAGAGGGGCAATTAAAGGAGGGTAGGCAGAGAACCTGCGATAAAAATTGCCCCTTTCCGGATGGAGAAAGGGGCTCATTGATCAGCGTTTCAGGCTGCCCATCACATGCATTTCGCAGCGGTTACAGTCAAAACGCAGGCGGAAGGTGTCTTTACCCATTTTGAGTTCCAGCGGCTCGGCCTTGAGACCTGGCACCTCGTTCGGACAGAGGTTCTGGCTATAGCGGATGCAATGCTTGGTGATCATCAGCACCACTTCCCGCTCCTCCTTGTTCGCCTCATAGGCGGGAGCAATCCGATCCACCCCGTGTTCGCGGAAGAACTGCTCGGCCGCGCTGTTCAGCACATTGCCAAGGTAGGAGAGACGGTGCTGGGGATAGTTGATATCCCGCAGGGCAATGCGTCGCTCGGGGCGCTGGTAGCTGGCCACGCGTGCGGCCTCCAGTGCAGCGATGCCATCCCGGCGCAAACCGTTGAGCTGTGATGCGGCGATAAATAGCGGGTGAGTGAATGCCAACTCAATCTTGCGCGCCACAAACAGGGTATTGCCGAGTTTGCCAAGCTGATCCCGCGCCTGTTGCAGCGCCCGCTCCGGGTTGTCGGCAGGCTGCTTGTCGCAAGGCAGGGTCACCGCAACGCTGATGCCCTGCTCGTCGGTGAGCGTGAGGATCACACCCTCATCGCACTCAGCCAGCACCATATCGACCCGGATGCGGCGATCCGCGCTCGCCTTCTCCAGCATCTTGCTGAACGCCTGATCGTGGTTGCGGTAGATTTCTGTCCCCACCTTTAGCCCCGGCATTCGTTCTGACAGGAGTAACTGCTTACCTTCGACCTTGTTGAGGCGCATCCCCACCAGCTCATTGTTCGGCTTGAAGAAGCCCAAACCGTCGCCGTTGTTGAGGGTGACCTGTTTGCCATCAATCTCGATACCGTCACGGGTCACCTTGGTGACACGCCCCAGCGGTTCGCCCACATATTTCGGGCTTTTGGTGGAGTCGATCCCCTGCTGGCGGCCATGGAGGAAATAGTCGGTGCTGCCGCGGTTGAAGCTCTTCTTGGGGTCAGGCGTGAAGCTGTAGCTGCAACGACCCGCCGAGGCGGCCACCAGATCGGAGCGGCTATCGAGAATGGCGTCCAGCTTCTGGCGATACCAGGCAGTAACGTTTTTGACGTAGTCGAGCCCCTTGAGTCGCCCTTCAATCTTGAAGGAGCGGATCCCCGCCTCGATCAAGGCCTCCAGGTTATCGGTCTGATCCATATCCTTGAGCGACAGCAGGTGGCTGTCGGCCACCAGCACTTCACCGTCCGGCTTTTGCAGCGAGCAGGGCAGACGGCAGAGCTGGGCACACTCGCCACGGTTGGCGCTGCGGCCGGTACGGGCATGGCTGATGTTGCACTGGCCGCTGTAGGAGACACAGAGCGCGCCGTGGATAAAGAACTCCAGCTGCACATTGGTCGCCGCGCTGATCTCGCGGATCTGCGCAAGAGACAGTTCGCGCGCCAGCACCACCTGAGAGAAACCCACATCCTGCAGAAACTTCACCTTCTCCGGCGTGCGGTTGTCGGTCTGGGTACTGGCATGGAGCGCGATGGGAGGCAAATCCAGCGCCAGCAGCCCCATATCCTGCACGATGAGCGCATCGGCACCGGCTTCGTAGATTTGGTGGGTCAGCCGCCGGGCCTGCTCCAGCTCATGATCGTGCAGCAGGGTGTTGAAGGCGACAAAGACCTGGGCGCCGAAACGGTGGGCGTGGCGCGCCAGCGCCTCGATATCTTCGAGGGAGTTGCCCGCCGCACTGCGGGCGCCAAAGGCTGGGCCGCCCATGTAGACGGCATCGGCGCCATGGTTGATGGCTTCGATGCCGTAGGCGAGGTTCTTGGCCGGAGCCAGCAGCTCCAACCGGTTGTTGTGGCTTAACGGGTGCTTGTTCTGGTGCATGGTCTCGGGATCAGGGCGGACAGCAAATGGGCGCTACTCTAGCCCATTCACCGCCCACGTGCCTTGATCCCGCTTAAGGTATCTGCGAAATGCAGGATTAGATAACCACCTTGAGTGCCAGTCCCAGCAGCACCAAGCCGCTCACCTTATCGATCACAAAGGATTTGGCTTTAAGCCACGCCAGCACAGGCCCGCGCGAGAGCACCAGCGCCACCAGCACGTACCAGACGGCATCGATCCCGCCCGCGGTGAGCATCATGATTCCCCCTTCGCTCCAGCCGGTATCGGCCCGCACAAACTGGCTGAACAGGGCGATGAAGAAGACCGCCAGCTGGGGATTGAGGAAGGCCACCATAAAACCTTCAAAGGCCCCTTGCCGACCACGCAGCTGGTGCACCTCTTCACTCGCTTCACCACTGGCTGGTTTTGCCAGCAGGGCTTTCACCCCAAGCCAGGCAAGAAACGCAGCACCGCCGTAGCGGATCAGATCAAACAGGATTGGGGTCTGGGTGATCAAAATGGAGAGGCCGAGCGCGGTGACCAGCGCATAGATACCAACCCCGAGGCCGTGGCCGAGCGCAGTGGCGACACCATGCCCCTGCCCGCCCTGTACCGTGTTGCGGATGATCAGTGCCAGACTCGGCCCCGGGCTGATGGCCCCCATCACGCAGATTGCGGCCAGTGCCAGCCAACTCGTCAGTTCCATGCTTTCCTCTTTTGTGCTCGATATGATGACCTGTACTCAGGGTACGGGCTGACTCATTATGCCAGTAGTGAAAGTTATGAATAGATTCCATAACCCATGGCTATAACGCCACACAACTGACTGGGCTAACCGCCGAGATCGAGCAGCTTGTGACTCTCGCCGACAGTACGTTGCAGGTGATCCCGCAGGAATGGGTAGGCCAGCTCGCGAAACCAGCGGTGGGCCGGATCCTGATGGTGGCGCTGGTGCCACAGCAGATGATACTGCTGGTCGCGGGTAGCAAATGGCAGATCGACAAAGGTGAGTTCATGGCAGCAGGAGAGCTGCCAGGCGATATGAGCCGGGGTGGTCATCAGGCAATCGGTGCGCAGCAACACCTCCACCGCAGCCTGAAAGAAGGGAACTCTGGCAAACCAGCGCCGACTCAGCCCCTGCGGCGCCAGCACCTGTTCCACCGGGCTGTCCTTGTCGCCACCGCCACTCACCTGCAGGTGAGGCCAGGCAAGATAGTCATCGAGACTCAACGCCTTGCCTGCAAGCGGGTGGTGGCTTCCCATCAGCACCGCCAGCCGATCTTCCCCCTGATGCAGACCTCGGATCTGCTCCGGTACCTGCTCGGTGATGGTAGAGACCAGATCAAGCTCCGACTGCCACAGCTGCGGCAGCTGACGTTTGTCCCACAGGCTGTACTCCAGCGCCGCCAACGGCGCCTCTTTGGCGAGCGCGGCACAGATATCGGGCAGGATATGCTGGGCCACATAATCGGAGGAGGCGAGCCGAAATACCCGCTCGCAACGACTCGGGTCAAAACCGGGCGCCTCGTAGAGCCGCGCCAGCGCACCGAGAGAATCCGCCAGTTGAGCGGCCAACAGTTCGGCCCGTGGCGTCAGCAGCCAGCGTTGCCCCTCCCGCACCAGCAGCTCGTCGTCAAACTCGCTGCGCAACTGGGCAAGCTGCTTGCTGATGGAGGGCTGGCTCAGGTGCAGCAGCTCGGCAGCCCGGCTGATATTGCGGGTCTCCAGCAGCACCTTGAGGGTCGGCAACAAGTTGAGATTGGCTCTGAGCAAGGAGATACCCTCATCGGTGGGGAAACGCCTATCTTAGGGCAGAGGAGTCCCGCGTTTTAAGCAAAATTTCCTGCCATGTTCAGCACGTTGCAGCCCTTTGCGACCAGATGGCACAGCGGATCCCCCCGCACATCACCATGACCACAAGATGACAGTGGTTGTCTCGTACGGCATAATTGCACGATTTTCCGCCCGCGGGCGATCCACTTTGAGAAGCGGTAACAAGATGAAATACGCCAATATCACCGGCTGGGGCAAATGCCTGCCTCCCTCCGTGCTGACCAACGATGACCTCAGCACCATCATGGATACGTCAGACGAGTGGATCTATCCGCGCACCGGCATCAAGGCCCGCCGGATCTCCCATGTCAGCACCTCGGATCTCGCCACCCTGGCCGGTCGCCGCGCGCTGGCTTGTGCCGGTCTGGAGGCCAGCGATCTCGATGGCATCATCCTGGCCACCGCCACCCCGGACAACCTGCTGCCAAGCGCCGCCTCTGCCGTGCAGAAGAAACTGGGCGCAGTCAATGCCGCCGTGTTCGACCTCAACGCAGCCTGCACCGGTTTCGTCTACTCCCTCTCCGTCGCCACCTCGCTGGTGCAGACCGGCATGATGAAGAAGGTGCTGGTGATTGGCGCCGAGCGCCTCACCTATCTGCTGGACTGGGCGCGCCGCGATACCGCTGTGCTGTTTGGCGATGGTGCCGGTGCCGTGGTAATCGAGGCGAGCGAGCAGGAGTGTGGCCTGATCGCCAACAAGCTGGGCTGTGACAGCGAAGCGCGGGAGATCCTGCACGTACCGAACTTCGGTACTGACCGGGTGCGTTTTGCCGATATCGATGGGCTGTTCACTTTCAACTTCGAAGGCCCGGAGATCTTCAAACGCGCCGTACGCGGAATGGGGGAAGCCACCAGCACTGTGCTGGCGCAGGCCGGTATTGCGCCGGAGCAAGTCGACCTGATCGTTCCCCATCAGGCCAATATCCGTATCATCGAGACCCTCGCCAAACGGATGAATGCGCTGATGGAGAAGGTGATGGTCAACATCGAAAACTACGGCAACACCTCCGCCGCAACCGTGCCCATCGCCCTGTGCGAAGCGCTGGAGCAGGGCCGCGTCAAGCCGAACTCCTATCTGCTGACCGCCGCTTTCGGTGCCGGCCTGACCTGGGGCGCAGCCATCATCAAGTGGGGCGATCGCGTCACCCCCATCAAGGCGTGCGAGGCGGAACTGCCCCCCTGCGACCAGAGCGCACTGGAACTGATTGCTCACGCCGTGGAAGGTTGCCAGAAGGCTCACGCCAACGAGGCTTGATCCTCATCAGGAGCCTGAATCCTCAGGCTCCTTCTCTCCTTTTCATCCCCACCTAGCACTCCCCCCCCCCACTTCGCAAGCCGCTTGATACAGCAATCGCTGATACAAACAACTCCGATTTGCAGCCAATTAATTTTTTTCCGCTAACCTTATTGTGCCAACTATAAATAAAGAAAAGAGCGTCAAGGGGCACCATGACTGTTTCGGTCCTGCGCCTTTACCTCTTACCAAATAATTGCACAGGGATAAGCTACGTATGGCACAACACAAAAGTGGCGTGAACACACCGCTTTGGGAACCGGTTTGCTGGATTTGCTGCATCGGTCTTGCTCTGCTGAGCTGCCTGTTGCTGCAGCTTGCCGATGCGCTGTCACCTCTCTATCTGCTGCTCAATGTGCTGGTTGGTATTGCCGCCGCGCTCTGGACATCGAGTCACTTCCACCAGCACACACACCGACATCGTGCAGGAGAGGAACAAACCGTCGCGACCGGTCCTCTCGCCCACTCCATCATCGGGCTCGAACAGGTGTGTGAGAAGGCTCTACCAATCTGGTCCCAGCAAATTGAAAGCTCTCGTCAACAAACCGAAGCCGCGATGATTGACCTGACTCAACGCTTCAGCGGCTTGGCCAACAAGCTGGAAGAAGCAGTCAATGCTTCTCATCTGGCAGCCGGAGAACTGGGTGATGCCAATTCCCGTGGCATGGCAGGAGTTTTGAGCGAGAGCCAACAGCAGCTCAATGAGGTAGTGGCAATCCTGCACTCCGCCCAGGCCAATCGGGACGCCATGCTGGGTGAGATAAAAAGCCTGACCACCTACACCATAGAGCTCAACACCATGGCCATGGATGTGGCCAAAATCGCCTCCCAGACCAACCTGCTGGCCCTCAACGCCGCCATTGAAGCAGCTCGTGCAGGGGAAGCAGGCCGTGGCTTTGCTGTGGTCGCTGATGAAGTGCGCAACCTCTCCCGCCTCTCCAGCGAAACCGCCCAGAAGATGACCGACAAGGTAGACACCATCAATACTGCTATCGGCCGCGCCTTCCAGATTGCCGAAAATGCTGCCGCACGGGATCACGCCTCGGCGCTCAATTCGGAGCAAACAATCGAACAGGTACTGGCCCGTTTTCGCCATGCCACTGACAGCCTGGCGGAATCCGCCTCCCTGCTGCAAAACGAGAGCACCGATATCCATCGCGAAATCTCCAGCGTCATTGTCTCGCTTCAATTTCAAGACAGGGTCAGCCAGATCCTCAGCCACGTCAGACAAAACATGGAGAGCCTCTCAAGCCATCTGGTTGCTTCGGAGCAGAGCAGCAATGCGACAGGGCCAATCCAGATTGATGCCAATCGCTGGCTGGCAGAGATGGAGCTCTCATACGCCACCGACGAACAGCGCAATATTCACCATGGTCGCACCACCCGTTCTGTCAACGCGCAACCAAGCAGCGCCGACATCACATTTTTCTAGGAGAGAGATATGGGCAAAACGATCCTGATCGTGGATGACTCGGCAACTATTCGCCAAGTCGTGGGCATGACCCTCAAGGGAGCCGGTTATGAGGTCATGGAAGCCTCTGACGGCAAAGATGCGCTCAACAAACTAGATGGCAAGAAGATCAACCTGATCATCAGTGACGTCAACATGCCGAACATGGATGGCATCACCTTCGTCAAAGAGGCCAAAAAGCTGGCCAACTACAAATTTACCCCAGTCATCATGCTGACCACCGAGTCTCAGGACAGCAAGAAGCAGGAGGGACAAGCCGCAGGAGCCAAAGCTTGGGTAGTCAAACCCTTCCAGCCCGAACAGATGCTGGCCGCAGTCGCCAAGCTCATCATGCCGTGATCCGGAGCGCATCATGCAACTACAGAGTGAGCTACTCGACAACAAGGTAGTGGTGACCATGCCGGATGAGATCACCATTTATACAGTCAGCGAGCTGAAAGATGCTCTCTCACCCTTATTACATCAGGGGAACGAACTGGAGCTGAATCTGGCGGCGGTATCCGAGATAGACAGCGCCGGGCTGCAATTGCTGCTGGCAGCGAAGAAAACCGCTCTGCAGCAAGGCTCCTCCCTGGCGCTGGTCTGGCACAGCCATGTTGTGCTTGAACTGCTGGAGCTCTGCCAGCTCTCGGCCTTTTTTGGCGACCCCACCCTCATCACCCATGGCGAACGGCCCTGAGCCACCATGACAAGGAGTCACCGTGAGCATCGATCTTGATCAGGCTTTACAAACCTATATCGCCGAGGCACGCGAGTTGCTTGAAGAGATGGAGTCAGCCCTTCTATCACTGGAATCTGACCCTGACAATAGCGAGCTGATTGGTGCCATCTTCCGTGCTGCTCATACCATCAAGGGGTCGGCTGGCCTGTTTGGTCTGCAACCAATCGTCGGGTTTACCCATATCGTCGAGGATCTGCTCGACCAGATCCGCAATCAGCAGCTCACCGTCACCTCTCCTCTGATCAAGGATCTGCTGGAGAGCTGTGACCACATCCAGACGCTCATCAGTGTCGTTGCAGAACAGGGCAGCACGTTAAGCGAGGGCGATGCCAACCAGGATGAACGGCTGAGGCTCACCCTCACCCGTCATCAGTGCATCCCCCATGCCACGCTGCCAGATACTGTGCATATGCCGGAACCCAAGATCGAAAAAGAGGGAGGAATTACCAGCTCCGCCTCCCTGTGGCATATCTCCCTGCGTTTTGGCCCCGATGTGCTGCGCAATGGCATGGATCCAGCCGCATTTCTGCGCTATCTCGGCACCCTCGGAACCATATGCTCGGTGGAGACCATCCATCAGGCGTTACCGGATTGGGAGCAGTTCGATCCGGAGAATTGCTACCTCGGCTACGAGATAGACTTCGACTCGCAGGCAGACAAGACGGCCATCAGCGATGTCTTTGAATTTGTCAGAGATGACTGTCAGATCACCATCTTGCCGCCCCACAGCAAGATCGCCGAGTTCATCAACCTGATCGAGTCGCTGCCGGAAGATAGCGTCATGCTGGGGCAGTTGCTGGTCAACACCGGCGCCCTGACTGCAGAGGAGTTAGCCAGCGGTCTGCAGGCACAACAAGCGACCCCGGCAGAACAAGCGCCCAAACTCGGAGAAATCCTGATTGCGCAGGGTGCCGTCAACGAAGCCGTCGTCGATGCCGCCCTGAAAAAACAGAATCAGACCAAGGAGAGCAAGAGCAAAGAGGGCCGTTACGTCAGGGTACATGCCGACAAACTGGACGATCTAATCAATCTGGTCGGGGAGCTGGTAGTCGCCAGTTCAGGAGCCAATCTGCTGGCCCAACGTACCCGCGAAAGCCAACTGCAGGAAGCCACCTCAGTCATTGCCATGCTGGTGGAAGAGATCCGCGACAGTGCACTGCGCCTGCGAATGGTGCCTATCGGCGATACCTTCAACCGCTTCCAGCGGGTGGTGCGCGATGTCAGTCAGGAACTGAACAAGGATATCACTCTGGTAATCTCCGGAGCCGAGACTGAACTGGACAAATCGGTGGTAGAGAAGATCGGCGATCCGCTGATGCATCTGGTCAGAAACTCGATGGATCACGGCATCGAATCGGCAGAGCAACGGCTGCTGGCAGGCAAATCCCCCCGTGGCACCCTGAATCTCAATGCCTATCACGACTCCAACAGTATCGTCATCGAAATTCGGGATGATGGAGCTGGTCTCAACAAAGCCAGGATCCAGCAAAAAGCCATCGAGCGCGGTCTGATCAGCCCAACCACCACGCTGACGGATCAGGAGATATACAACCTGATCTTCGAGCCGGGGTTCTCTACCGCCGAGGCGATAACCAACCTCTCCGGTCGCGGGGTGGGCATGGATGTCGTCAAACGCAACATCACTGCCCTGCGCGGCACGGTCGATCTGGACAGCATCCCTGGAAAAGGAACCCGTGTGCAGATCCGTCTGCCGCTTACCCTTGCCATCATCGACGGCTTCCTGGTACGAGTCTGCGACACCCACTACGTCATTCCCCTCGATATGGTGATCGAGTGCGTTGAATTGACCCAGAGTGCACTGTCCGACACCCAGGGTCGCAATTACATCAATTTGCGTGGCGAGGTGCTGCCCTTTATCCGCCTGCAACACTACTTCGATACCAATGGCAGCAAAGGGCGGCGCGAGAACATTGTCGTGGTCAGCCATGCAGGCAAAAAATCCGGACTGGTAGTGGATGAACTGCTGGGAGAATTCCAGACCGTCATCAAACCGTTGGGGAAATTGTTCCAGCGCCTGCAGGGCATCAGTGGCTCCACCATTCTGGGGGGGGGAGAGGTCGCCCTGATCCTCGACATTCCTTCGCTGATCCAGCACGCAATCACTCAGGAATCCTGTCAGCTCAACAGGTTGACAGTGTCGCGCAACCTGCCTCAATCCAGCATCAACTGAGGGGACCATCATGTTAAAAAATTCCACCATCAAATTGCGTCTTATTGTACTGCTCTGCATGCTCTGCCTGCTGCTGCTGGCCGTTGGCAGCCTCGGGTTATACAACATGCAGAGCAGCAATACCGGGTTGCAGCGCGTTTACAATGACAGGGTGGTTCCCCTCAAGCAGCTGAAGACTATCTCCGACAGCTATGCCGTCTCGATCATCGACAACCTCAACAAGGCCAATGCGGGGCTGATCTCGGCAGAAGAGGCTTTGAAGCAGATACAACAGGCACAGCAGACAATCAAAAACGAGTGGCATCACTACCAGTCCACCACCCTCACACCGGATGAACAGCGCTTGTCAGCCGAGGCGACAACCCTGTTCAACGCGGCCGATACTGATATTGGCAAGCTGGAGAAATACCTCGCCACCCAGCACGGCATGATTACTGGCATGCTGAACAATTTTGACGGTGCCCTCTATGGCTCCATCGACCCGATAGGCAACAAAATCACCGAGCTGGTCAACCTGCAGCTCAATGTGGCCAAGTCGGAATATACCGCTGCGCAATCCTGGTATGACGTGATGCTGATAACCATGGCGGTGGTTATCGCGGTCGGCATCGGACTCGCAGCCTGGTTTGGCACCCTGCTGATCAAAAGCATCATCACCCCCATCGAACAGGCTCTGCGCGTGGCCAATAGTCTGGCCGATGGCAATCTGGATGTATCGATCCAGATAGAGTCCAACGATGAAGCGGGTCAGCTCTTGATGGCGATGGATAACATGGTCAAGAAACTGGGGGCATTGATCACGGATATCGAGACGCTGGTCACCGCCGCTGTCGAACAGGGCGACTTCAGCCACAAGATTGCGCTGGAGGATCGTCAGGGCTACATCAAGCGGGTATCCGAGCTGCTGAATCGCCTCTCCCATGTGACAGATACCAGCCTGGAAGATGTGATGCGCATTGCCACCGCGCTCTCCAAGGGTGACCTGACCCAACGGATCGATGAGCCCTATCCAGGAATTTTTGGCCAGACCAAAGACGGCCTCAACCGGACCATCACTGCGCTGACCAATATCATCGAAGAGGTACGCAACGCCGCCGACAACCTGACCAATGCCTCCAATCAGGTGAGCAATACGGCGCAGGCATTGAGCCAGGCCACCAGCGAGCAAGCAGCCAGCGTTGAAGAGACCAGCGCCTCTATCGAGCAGATGAGCGCCAGCATCAATCAGAACACCGAGAACGCCAAGATCACCGACAGCATGGCCAGCAACTCGGTGCTGGAGGCCACCGAAGGGGGCCAATCCGTTCAACAGACGGTGACCGCCATGCAGCAAATCGCCAAGAAAGTCAGCATCATCGACGACATTGCCTACCAGACCAACCTGCTTGCCCTCAACGCCGCCATTGAGGCGGCTCGCGCCGGAGAGCATGGCAAAGGCTTCGCGGTGGTTGCTGCCGAGGTGAGAAAACTGGCAGAGCGCAGCCAGATCGCAGCGCAGGAGATTGGCGAGCTATCCTCCGACAGCGTAAGCAAGGCAGAGCGGGCTGGCAACCTGCTGGAGAGGATCGTCCCCTCCATTCGCAAAACCTCTGATCTGGTACAAGAGATCAATGCTGCTTCCGGGGAACAGGCCAGCGCAGCCAACCAGATCAGTCTGGCCATGAACCAGCTTAATCAGGTGACACAGCAGAATGCGGCCAGCAGCGAGGAGCTGGCGGCCACGGCCGAAGAGATGAGCTCGCAAGCCAGCGAACTGCAGCAAACCATGGCCTTTTTTGCTCTGGAGAAAAGTGCGCAGCTCAACACCAGGCCCAATGAAACCGGCCACAAGGGCATGCCTCCCAGAGGCAGTTTCATCGCCCCCCCACAACGGGCCAGCCAGCCCAATCAACCATCATCCCATTCCATTGATGACGCGGATTTTGTCCGCTTTTAACCGGAGGCGACCATGCATACATTCACCGACATCACGGTGCCATCAGCGGCCGCTGACGAGAGCAGTGGCGATGCCCAGTACCTGACATTTCTGATCAACAACGAGATGTTCGCCATCAATATTCTGGGGGTCAAAGAGATCATCGAATACGGCAATATCACTCCGGTTCCGATGATGCCGGGTTTTATTCGTGGCGTAATCAACCTCAGAGGAGCGGTAGTGTCGGTCGTAGACTTGAATGCCCGCTTTGGCAATGCACCTTCGGTCATCACTCGCCGCAGTTGCATCGTCATTATTGAGGGGATGGCCCCGCAGGGCGATGAACCTGTAGGTCAGGATATTGGCGTTGTGGTGGATTCCGTATCGGAAGTACTGGGTATCCCACAAGCAGATATCGAGCCCCCACCCAGTTTTGGTGCCCGCATCCGGGCCGATTTCATCAGCGGCATGGGCAAGGTCAACGGCAAATTCGTCATCCTCATCGATACCGGGAAAGTGTTGTCACTCGATGAGATGGCTCAACTCAACGAACTGGCCCAGCCACAGGCAAGGTTGCCACAAGGCAACCTTCAACCCTCCTGAACAGGCCTCCATACTCCACGACATGCAGCATAAGGAAACGCTCATGACCCAATCACTCTTAGGAAAACTCTTCGGAGACAATGCCACCGAAGTGAAGCAGCGGACCCAGTTACTCGACGCAATCGGCCAGCTGCAACACGCAGTCCTGGCAGAGCAGGTTCCAGCACCACTCGATCTTTCCGGTATGGATAGCCCCTTGCGTGAAGTAGGACATGCCATCAACGAGGTGGTCACCTTGCTCAGTGACAAGCTGGAACAGAGCCGCAACGACATTAAAAAGAACCAGATGTTACTCCATGAGAACCAGCTGGTTCGCAAAGCCCTCGACTGCGCCAGCACCAACGTGATGATTGCCGATACCAACCTCGACATTATCTATATGAACGAGGCTGTGACCGGCATGCTCAATCAGGCTGAGACCGACATCAAGAAAGAGCTCTACAGCTTCAACGCCAATCAGCTGATGGGCGCCAACATCGACAGCTTTCATAAAAATCCCGGCCATCAGCGCGCCATGCTGGCCAAACTCAACAGCACCTACCGCACCCAGATACAGCTGGGGGGGCGCACCTTCTCCCTGATCGCCAATCCGGTCTTCAACGATACCGGAGAACGGTTGGGATCCGTGGTCGAATGGGCCGACAGAACCAAGGAGGTGATGATAGAGAAAGAGATGTCCGACATTGTGCAGGCCGTGATCAATGGCGAGCTGCACCGCAGGATGGAACTTGCTGGCAAGAGCGGCTTCTTTCAGGCGATGGGAGAAGGGATCAACCAGATTGCAGAAGTGATCGACAGCACCCTCAACGACGTCATCCGGGTCGTGCAATGTTTGGCAAAAGGTGATTTGACCCAACAGATTGAGGCGGACTACCCCGGTGTGTTTGGCACCACCAAGGATGCGCTCAACAAGACCATCGCTTCGCTCACCAACATCGTCACCGAAGTGCGCGGCGCCTCTGACAACCTCTCCAGTGCCGCCGAGCAGGTAAGCGCGACCGCCCAGTCGATCAGCCAATCCAGCAGTGAACAGGCCTCCAGCATGGAGGAGACCAGCGCCTCCATCGAACAGATGAGCGCCAGCATCAACCAGAATACCGACAATGCCCAGGTCACCGATGGCATGGCCAGCAAGGCAGCCAAAGAGGCCGTAGAGGGAGGAGAAGCGGTCAAACTGACTGTGGATGCCATGAAGCAGATCGCCAGACGGATTGGCATCATCGATGACATCGCCTACCAGACCAATCTGCTGGCACTCAACGCGGCTATCGAAGCGGCGCGGGCAGGCGATCACGGCAAAGGCTTTGCCGTAGTGGCCGCGGAGGTGCGCAAACTGGCCGAACGCAGCCAGGTGGCAGCACAGGAGATTGGTGAGCTGGCCTCCAGCAGTGTCGAGATGGCGGAAAAAGCAGGTCGCCTGCTCGATCAAATGGTGCCCTCCATCAACAAGACCTCGGATCTGGTGCAGGAGATCAGTGCCGCTTCGGTTGAGCAATCCACCGGTGTCAGCCAGATCAATCAGGCCATGAACCAGCTGAGTCAGGTTACCCAGCAGAATGCCTCTTGCAGCGAAGAGCTGGCTGCCACAGCAGAAGAGATGAGCAGCCAGGCTGAACAGCTGCAACTGGCCATGGAGTTCTTTACCCTGGAGGCCCACACCAAAGAAGTTAAAGCAGCCACCTCGCATCTTCACCCCAATACCCGAGGTCGCTTCATGAACGAGAGCAATGCCAACAGTCGGGAACGAGGCGCCACAGTCCAACGCCCCATCGGCGATGGCGATTTTGTCCGGTTCTAGTCATGGGAGAGGCGTTGCCTCTCCCATCAGCGACAACACAGGTAGAGGGACTGTTTTTTGTATCAAACCCAGCTGCATGATGATGAGTTCTCCCGTTTCCAACGCTGGCTTCATCAAACGGCGGGGATAGAGCTGTCTCCAGCCAAGAAGGCGCTGGTGGCCAGCCGCCTGGCGAAACGGCTCTGCCACTATGAGCTGGATAGTTATGACGACTATTTCCAGCTCATCATGAACGATCGCAGCAGCGAACTGCAGCTGGCGCTTGATCTCCTTACCACCAACGAAACCTACTTTTTCAGGGAGCCCAAACACTTCGAGTTTCTAACGCGAGAGATAGTCTCAGCGCTCCCGCCCGAGCAATCGCTGCGGGTCTGGAGCGCTGCCAGCTCATCCGGCGAGGAGCCCTACAGTCTGGCCATGACCCTCGCGGAAAAACGCAGCACCTTCAATTGGGAGATCCTGGCCTCCGATATCTCGTCCCGGGTGCTGGAACAGGCGATGAGCGGTCGCTACCCCATCGAGCGGGCGCAAAATATTCCACTGCCCTTTTTGATGAAATATTGCCTCAAGGGTGTGGGCCTGCAGGAGGGCATCTTCATCATCGATCGCAAGTTGCGGGACAAGGTGCAGTTCATGCAGATCAACCTCAATCAGGATCTGCCGGACATCGGCATGTTTGACGTCATCTTCATCAGAAACGTGATGATCTACTTCAACAAGGAGACCAAAGGGCAAGTATTGCAGCGGCTGGTACCCAGACTCAAACCCGGTGGCTACCTGCTGGTGAGCCACGCCGAGAGCCTGCATGGCCTGCACCACGGCCTGCAGCTTGTCTCGCCTTCCATCTATCAGAAGAGATAAGTCATGACTCGGGAGGTGATCCTGCAACCGGGAGAGCTCTTTTTTGGCAAGGAGGATGTGGTGGTCAGAACCGTACTGGGCTCCTGTATTGCCATCACCTTGTGGCATCCGGAGCAGAAACAGGGAGGAATGTGTCACTACATGCTGCCATGTAGGCGCAATCCCTCTGCCAAGCTGGATGGGCGCTATGCCGATGAAGCCCTCGCCTTGCTGCTGCAAGCGGCCAGTCACTATCCCGCCCCCATCCATGAATATGAGGCCAAGTTGTTCGGGGGTGGCAACATGTTTACCGAACCTCAATACGCACAGAGCGACAACAATGTCGCCGCCAAAAATATTCAGGCAGCCTGGCAGCTGGCCCGACACCTTGGCCTTGATATCAAGGCTCATCATCTTGGCCATAGCGGCCACCGAAGCTTGCTCTTTGAGCTCAGCAACGGCAGTGTCTGGCTCCGCCATCATCGTCTGCCACATCAACGGGAGTCGCGAGAATGAAGCAGATCCGGGTCATGCTGGTGGATGATTCCGCCGTGGTCAGACAGGTATTGCAAGCGGTGCTGGAGCAGGAGCCTGATATCCGGGTGATCGCCACGGCATCGGATCCCCTGTTTGCCCAGGAAAAACTGAAGAAAGAGTGGCCTGACGTCATCGTGCTCGATGTGGAGATGCCCCGTATGGATGGCATCACTTTTCTCTCCAAGATCATGGCAGAGCATCCAACCCCGGTGGTGATCTGCTCCTCCCTCACCGAAAAGGGGGCCGAGACCACCTTGCAGGCAATGGCTGCCGGCGCGGTGGACATCATCACCAAACCGACCATGGGGATAAAAAGCTTTCTGCAAGAATCTGCCCACGACCTGGCTATGGCGGTACGTGCTGCGGCCCAGGCCAATCTCAAGCGCGTGGGCAAGCCATCCTCTGTGCCGGTCAGCACCAAACTCAACGCAGATACCATGCTGGCGCCCAACCAGCACGCCATGGCACAAACCACCGAGCGGCTCATCGCCATCGGCACCTCGACCGGCGGCACCCAGGCGCTGGAAGCCGTGCTGACTGCCTTGCCCCGGGTCAGCCCCGGTATCGTCATCGTGCAGCACATGCCAGAGAAATTTACCGCCATGTTTGCCGAACGCCTGAACGGGGTCTGCCAGATAGAAGTGCGGGAGGCGAGGAACAATGACCGGGTGATCCCGGGGCTGGCGCTGATTGCCCCCGGAGGCAAGCATATGCTGCTCAAACGCAGCGGTGCCTACTATCACGTCGAGGTGGTCGACGGGCCGCTTATCAACCGCCATCGCCCCTCGGTGGATGTGCTGTTTCGCTCCGTTGCAAAATATGCCGGCAAGAATGCCACCGGCATCATCATGACCGGCATGGGGGATGACGGAGCCCGGGGATTGCGCGAGATGCTGGATGCGGGTGCCAACACGTATGCCCAGGATGAGGCATCCTGCGTGGTCTTTGGCATGCCCAAGGAGGCGATCAAGCTGGGAGCCGCCCGCCATGTGCTCCCCTTACAAGAGATGCAGTACGCCATCCTCGGCAAGTAATCCCTTATCGCGCGTTTTGCCCATAAAAAAGTCCGGCTCCCATTGGGGAGCCGGACTTTTTACATCAACCGGAACCAATCCGGTATCAGGCGAGTAGATTACTCTGCAGCAGGCGCTTCTTCAGCGGCCGGAGCGGCGTCAGCAGCAGGTGCAGCTGCTTCGGTCGGGGCGTTCGCTTCCTTGATGGAGAGACGTACACGGCCCTGACGGTCCACTTCCAGTACCTTCACCTTGACCACGTCACCGATTGTCAGGTGGTCAGCCACGTTCTGCACGCGAGCGTCGGTGATCTGGGAGATGTGTACCAGACCATCTTTGCCCGGCAGAATGTTGACGAATGCACCGAAATCGGCCAGACGAACAACTTTACCTTCATAGATGCGGTTCACTTCGATCTCGGCGGTGATAGCCTCGATGCGACGGATCGCTTCCATGGCGGCTTCGTTGGCCACGGCGGAGATACGTACAGTACCGTCATCATCCAGCTCGATGTTGGTGCCGGTCTCTTCGGTCAGCGCACGGATCACGGAACCACCCTTACCGATCACGTCCTTGATCTTCTCAGGATTGATCTTGATGGTGTGGATACGCGGTGCAAAATCGGAGATCTGGGCACGGGGAGCCTGGATAGCTTCATCCATCACTTTCAGGATGTGCAGACGAGCGCCACGAGCTTGCTTCAGCGCAATCTCCATGATCTCTTTGGTGATGCCTTCGATCTTGATGTCCATCTGCAGCGCGGTCACACCTTCGGTGGTACCGGCTACTTTGAAGTCCATGTCGCCCAGGTGATCTTCGTCACCCAGGATGTCGGACAGCACGACGAAACCTTCTTCTTCCTTCACCAGACCCATGGCGATACCGGCAACGGAGGCCTTGATCGGCACACCGGCATCCATCAGCGCCAGAGAGGAACCACAGACAGACGCCATGGAGGAGGAGCCGTTGGATTCGGTGATTTCAGAGACCACGCGCACCACGTACGGGAACTCGGCGGCGCTCGGCATCACGGCAGCAACGCCGCGCTTGGCCAGACGGCCGTGACCGATTTCACGACGCTTCGGGCTACCCATCATGCCAGTCTCACCGACACAGTATGGCGGGAAGTTGTAGTGCAGCATGAAGCGATCGGCACGGTTGCCGGTCAGCTCGTCGATGTTCTGGGCGTCACGCTCGGTACCCAGAGTGGCCACCACGATGGCCTGAGTTTCACCACGGGTGAACAGGGCAGAACCGTGGGCACGGGGCAGAATACCGGTACCTACGCTCAGGGCGCGGATCATTTCCGGATCGCGACCATCGATACGCGGCTCACCACGTACTACGCGACCACGAACGATGCGGCTTTCCAGGCTGTGGAACTCTTCGCCGATCTTCTTGGCATCTTCTTCCACGCCGGAAGCGATAACTTGCTCAACCACACGACCCTTGATGGCCGCGATGGTTTCGTAACGAACAGCCTTCTCGGTGATGCGGTAGGCTTCACCCAGTTCGGCGCTCGCCAGCTCGGCAACCTTGGCTTTCAGAGCTTCGTTGACGGCAGGCGGAGTCCAGTCCCACGGCTTGGTGCCGACGGCAGCGGCAAACTCGTTGATCGCATTGATCACGGTCTGCATCTGCTCGTGACCGTATACCACGGCGCCCAGCATGACCTCTTCGGAGAGGATGGCCGCTTCGGACTCAACCATCAGCACGGCATTGGCAGTACCGGCAACCACCAGATCCAAGTCGCTCTGCGGCAGTTCGGTGGTGGTCGGGTTCAGCACATACTGACCGTTCATGTAACCCACGCGAGCAGCACCGATCGGGCCGCCAAACGGGATACCGGAGATGGCCAGTGCAGCAGAGGCACCGATCATGGCAACGATGTCGGGGGATACGGCCGGATTCACGGACATTACGGTCGCAACGACCTGAACCTCATTGAGGAAGCCTTCCGGGAACAGCGGACGAATAGGACGGTCGATCAGACGGGAGATGAGGGTCTCGCCTTCGCTCGGACGGCCTTCACGACGGAAGAAACCACCCGGGATACGACCAGCAGCATAGGTACGCTCCTGGTAGTTGACGGTCAGCGGGAAGAAATCACGGCCGTGATCGGCCTCTTTCTTGCCGACAACGGTCACAAATACGCAGGTATCGTCCATGCTGACCATAACGGCCGCAGTGGCTTGACGGGCCATCACACCGGTTTCCAGAGTGACGGTGTGTTGACCGTACTGGAATGACTTTACAATAGGATTCACGTGAATTTCCTTTTTACAATTTGGCTCTTTAAATTCGCGCACAAGTATACTTGATTCGATGCAAAAGGTAAGCGGTGACGCGAATTCTGTGAGGCAGGCAACGGCTTGAAGAGCAATAAAAAAGGGGAACCTGACGGTTCCCCTTTTTCGCGAAATCTGATGGTCGATTAACGACGCAGACCCAGCTTGGCGATCAGAGCAGCATAACGCTCGGAGTCTTTACGCTTCAGGTAGTCCAGCAGCTTACGACGCTGGGAAACCATGCGCAGCAGACCGCGACGACCGTGGTGGTCCTTGGAGTGCTCTTTGAAGTGACCTTGCAGATGGTTGATCTGGGCAGTCAGCAGGGCAACTTGCACTTCGGGGGAACCGGTGTCGTTGGCGCAACGAGCGTTGTCAGCAACGATTTGAGCTTTGATCTCAGCATTTAGAGACATGGTAATACTCCAGTAGAGTGTTTAAAGGTTCACAGCCAATCTCTAATTCAGCCGTGAAATGAGGGCGGTATCATAATCGTCCCCGCCCCTTTTCGCAACGATAAAGAGGCGAAACGGGAAAGACGCGCTGATACCGCCTGAGGATCACTCCTCGTCGTGATAACGCACCAGTCGCTTGGGAGCGACGCGGCCATCGTCATCAATCTCGCCAACCCCGATGAACTCGCGCTCCGGGCCGACCGTCATGCGAACCTGACCGCTTTGCGGCGCACCCGCCACCTGCACGGCCTGGCCCTGATTCACATAGGCAGCCACAACCGCCAGCATGTTCACCTCGGGCAAGCTTGCTACGGCGGTATCCATCGGCAACAACAGCGGATCCAGCTGCTCGCGCGGCGGGATGCTCTCGGCCTTGGCCTGCTCGAAGATGCACTCGAGTTGCTCCAGAGTCAGCATCCGCTCATACGGATAGCTGGCCACCTGGGTACGACGCAACTGGGTCACGTGGGCGCCACAACCCAGTACTTCACCCAGATCATCCACCAGAGAGCGGATGTAGGTGCCCTTGCTGCAGTGCACTTCAAGGCGCACCTCATCACCTTCAAAGCTCAGCAGTTTGAGCTCGAATACGGTGATGGGACGGGCTTCTCGCTCGATCTCGATGCCTTCGCGGGCATATTCGTAGAGCGGACGGCCGTTGTGCTTGAGCGCGGAGTACATGGACGGCACCTGCATGATGGGGCCACGGAACTGGTCCAGCGCCTCGATCAGGGTACCGACAGCCACGTTCACCGGACGGGTGGAGACCACCTCACCATCGGAGTCGCTGGTGTTGGTGCGCTCGCCCAGTTTGGCGGTCACCTCATAGCGCTTGTCCGCTTCCAGCAGATACTGGGAGAACTTGGTGGCCTCGCCGAGGCAGATCGGCAGCATGCCGGTCGCCAGCGGATCCAGTGCGCCGGTGTGACCGGCCTTGGCGGCGTTGTAGATGCGCTTGACCTTCTGCAACACATCGTTGGAGGTCAGGCCGGTCGGCTTGTCCAGCAGCAGAATGCCGTGCACATCACGGCCCTTGAAACGACGTCTTCGGGTCATCTCAGGCTTTATCCTCAGTCGTGTCATCCGGTGCGGATTCAGCTTCTTCGTCACGGCCGGATTCGGCCATGCGACGCTTGTCTTCACGCACAGTGTTGGTCACCAGGTTGGAGAGACGCATCCCCTCGACCAGGGTCTGGTCGTAGTAGAAACGCAGCTCGGGCACCACGCGCAGACGCATGGCACTGCCCAGCAGACTACGGATATATCCGGCTGCTTCGGTCAGACCCTGCAAGCCTTCCTTGATGCGCTCGGCATCATTTTCCAGCTGCAAGAAGGTGACGTAAATCTTGGCATAGTTGAGGTCACGGGACACTTCCACATCGGAAACAGTCACCATGCCGATGCGCGGGTCTTTCACCTCGCGCTGCAGGATCAGCGCGATTTCACGCTGGATCTGCTGTCCGACCCGACGGGTCCGGCTGAATTCTCTGGCCATATTCTATCCTGCGATAAAAGGGGGCCGCGGCCCCCTATTTTGTCTAACTCTCGGCTTACAGAGTCCGTTGGATTTCAACAGTCTCGTAAACTTCGATCTGGTCGCCTTCGCGCACGTCGTTGTAGTTCTTGACCGCGATACCACACTCGTAGCCGTTGCGAACTTCGTTGACGTCATCCTTGAAGCGGCGCAGGGATTCCAGCTCGCCTTCATAGATAACCACGTTGTCACGCAGAACGCGGATACGGTTGGAACGCTTGACCACACCTTCGGTAACCATACAGCCGGCAACAGCGCCGAACTTCGGAGACTTGAAGACGCTACGCACTTCAGCCAGACCGATGATTTCCTGACGATACTCAGGGGCCAGCTTGCCGCTCATGGCCTGCTTCACTTCGTCGATCAGGTCATAGATGACGGAGTAGTAACGCAGATCCAGGCTCTCGGATTCGATGACCTTGCGCGCAGATGCGTCGGCACGGACGTTGAAACCAACCAAGATGGCGCTGGAAGCAGCAGCCAGGGTCGCGTCGGTTTCGGTGATACCACCTACGCCGGAACCCACGATCTTCACCTTCACTTCGTCGGTGGAGAGTTTGACCAGCGCATCACAGATCGCTTCCACAGAACCTTGTACGTCGGCCTTGATCACCACGTTCACTTCGGACACTTCGCCCTCGGTCATGTTGGCGAACATGTTTTCCAGCTTGGCCTTCTGCTGGCGAGCCAGCTTGACTTCGCGGAACTTGCCCTGACGATAGAGCGCCACTTCACGGGCTTTCTTCTCGTCACGGACAACGGTGGCTTCGTCACCGGCAGAGGGAACGCCGGACAGACCCAGGATTTCCACCGGCAGGGACGGACCCGCTTCCTTGATCTCGCGACCCAGTTCGTCACGCATGGCGCGAACACGGCCGTACTCGAGACCACACAGAACGATGTCGCCCTGACGCAGAGTACCTTCTTGCACCAGTACGGTCGCAACCGGACCACGACCTTTATCCAGGAAGGATTCGATCACGACGCCGTTGGCCATGCCATCAACCACCGCTTTCAGCTCCAGTACTTCAGCCTGGATCAGGATGGCCTCCAGCAGGTCGTCGATGCCTTCGCCAGACTTGGCGGACACGTGCACGAACTGGCAGTCTCCACCCCAATCTTCGGACATGACGTTGTAACGGGCCAGTTCGGTCTTGACGCGATCCGGATCCGCTTCCGGCTTGTCGATCTTGTTGACCGCAACAACCAGCGGCACACCGGCAGCCTTGGCGTGCTGGATAGCTTCGATGGTTTGCGGCATCACGCCGTCGTCAGCTGCAACAACCAGAACAACGATATCGGTCGCCTTGGCACCACGAGCACGCATGGAGGTAAACGCCGCGTGACCCGGGGTATCCAGGAAGGTGATCATGCCACTGTCGGTCTGGACGTGGTAAGCACCGATATGCTGGGTAATACCACCGGCTTCGCCAGCAGCAACCTTGGCTTTACGAATGTAGTCGAGCAGCGAGGTCTTACCATGGTCAACGTGACCCATGATGGTAACGACCGGTGCGCGCGGCTTGGCTTCGGAGGTCTCGTCACGATCGGACAGTACCGCCTCTTCCAGCTCGTTCTCACGACGCAGCACAACCTTGTGACCCATCTCCTCGGCGACCAGCTGAGCGGTCTCCTGGTCGATCACCTGGTTGATGGTGGCCATGGCCCCCATCTTCATCATCACCTTGATGACTTCAACGCCCTTGACGGCCATCTTGTTGGCCAGCTCGGCCACAGTGATGGTCTCGCCGATGACGACGTCGCGGTTCACCACGGCAGCCGGCTTGTTGAAGCCGTGCTTCATGGCGTTCGGCATGGCGACCTTGCCGCGCTTGCCTTTGCGGGCACGCGGGTTGCGAGAGTCGCGATCATCTTCACGACGACCGGCTTTCTTCGGTGCCTTGGCTGCTGCGGCAGTGCGGCGGCTGGTCTCTTCTTTCCGATCCAACTCGTCTTCTGCGGCTTGCGCATGCTTGTTGGTGGTCAGATGGTAGTCGCTGCTCTCTTTGGCGCGAGCGGCCTCTTCTTCAGCCCAGCGGGCTGCGTTCTGTTCCGCCATGAGACGAGCCTCTTCGGCTTTCTTCGCGGCGAGTTCTTCAGCTTTTTTCAAAGCTGTTTGTTCCTGTTGGCGCTTCAGTTCTTCTGCTTCGCGCTTGGCCATCTTTTCTGCCTCTTGCTGAGCTGTGCTACTGGCTGCTTTGGCGGGCTGTGAAGCCTGTCGAGCCTTTGATTGTGCCTCGATCCGCGCCTTTTCCTCAGCTTCACGACGAGCTTGCTCAGCCTCACGGCGAGCCTTCTCTTCAGCTTCGAGGCGAGCCTTCTCTTCGGCCTCGCGACGAGCTTTTTCTTCTGCTTCCAAACGCGCTGTTTCCTCGGCTTCCGCCTGACGCTGTTCATCTTCCAGCGCCGAGCGTCTTACATAGGTGCGAGACTTGCGCACTTCTACCTGCACTTCCTTGTTCTTGCCGCCAGTCCCCTGAACACTGATGGTGCTCTTGGTCTTGCGCTGCAAGGTCATGCGGGCAGGAGCGGCGACCTCGTCACCTCCATGCTGTTTCTTCAGGTGTGCCAGCAGAGCCTGTTTCTCAGACTCGCTGACCATGTCGTCGGCCTTGCTCTTGCTGATACCGGCATCGACAAACTGCTGGAGAAGACGATCAACCGGTGTGTCGATGTCAGTGGCAAGTTGTTTGACTGATACTTCTGCCATTCATTTTCCTCCGTTTGATCTTACTCGGACTGCTCTTCTCCGAACCAACAGATATTGCGAGCAGCCATAATGAGCTCACCTGCCTTCTCGGCAGTCAGCCCTTCAATATCAGCAAGGTCATCGATGCCTTGCTCAGCCAAATCTTCCAGGGTACCCACGCCACGGCCCGCCAGAGCGTAAGCCAGTTCGCGGCTCAGACCGTTCAGATTGAGCAGCTCTTCGGACGGCTCAACGCCATCGAAAGACTCTTCTTTGGCCAGTGCCTTGGTAGTCAGGGCATCTTTGGCGCGCTTGCGCAGCTCTTCGACCATGTCTTCATCCAGACCGTCGATAGCCAGCAGCTCGTTGACCGGTACAAAGGCGATCTCTTCCAGGGTAGAGAAGCCCTCTTCCATCAGCAGACCTGCGAAATCGTCGTCGATGTCCAGGGTGCTGGTGAACAGGTTCATGATGCGGTCGTTTTCGGCCTGGTGCTTGGCACGCATGTCCTCAACGGTCATCACGTTCAGCTCCCAACCGGTCAGCTGGGAGGCCAGACGCACGTTCTGACCATTGCGACCGATGGCCTGAGCCAGGTTGGCAGCTTCCACGGCGATATCCATGGTGTGGTTGTCTTCATCAACGATGATGGAGGCCACATCGGCAGGTGCCATGGCATTGATCACGTACTGGGCCGGGTTGTCATCGTACAGCACGATGTCGGCGCGCTCACCGCTCAGCTCGGCGGAGACAGCTTGCACACGGGCACCGCGCATGCCGATACAGGCACCAATCGGGTCGATACGACGATCGTTGGTTTTCACCGCGATCTTGGCGCGGGAACCCGGATCACGGGCAGCGCCCATGATTTCGATCATCTCTTCACCGATCTCCGGTACTTCGATACGGAACAACTCTTTCAGGAAGTCCGGGCTGGAACGGCTGACAAACAGCTGGGAACCACGGGCTTCCGGACGCACTGCATACAGCAGGCCACGGACACGGTCGCCCGGGCGGAAGGTTTCACGCGGCAGCATGTCATCACGGAAGATCACGGCTTCAGCATTGCTGCCCAGATCCAGGATGACGTTGTCGCGGTTGCTCTTCTTGACCACACCACTGATGATGGTGCCTTCTTTATCTTTAAACTGATCAACTACTTGTGAACGCTCGGCTTCGCGCACTTTTTGCACGATAACCTGCTTGGCGGTCTGGGTAGTGATACGGTCGAAGGTCACAGAATCGATCTGGTCTTCAACATACTCACCGATCTGGATATCCGGCTGATCAATTTGTGCCGCTTCCAGGGTGATTTCAGCATAGGGGTTCTCCATCGCGGCTTGATCCGCAATGACTACCCAGCGGCGATAAGTGTCGTAGTCACCGGTCTTGCGATCGATTTCGACCCGAACTTCGATCTCGCCTTCATATTTCTTCTTGGTCGCAGTCGCCAGCGCGGTTTCCAGAGCCTGGAAGATCTTCTCGCGGGGTACCGCTTTCTCGTTGGATACTGCGTCAACGACCAGCAAAATCTCTTTATTCATATCCGATAGCCTCGTTAACCAAAGTTCGGCACTATGTTCGCTTTTTGGATATTGGTGAAAGCCAACACGTCGTCCTTACCATCTACTGTCAGGGTGATCATGTCGCCCTGCACAGCTTTGATTACGCCTTTGAACTTGCGGCGGTTGTTTGTTGCCATCCGAAGCGTTACCGCCGCCTCTTGGCCAACGTATTTTTCGAAATGGGCAACCTTGAACAGGGGACGATCCAGGCCGGGGGAGGATACCTCGAGGTAATACTCCTCGGTGATGGGATCTTCGACGTCCATGATGGCGCCAACCTGATGGCTGACCTCAGCACAGTTCTCGACAGTCACACCCTGCTCGCCGTCGATATAGACACGCAAGGTGGAGTGTTTACCCGCGCGGATAAACTCAATACCCCAAAGTTCAAAACCCAAGGCAACGACCGGAGCCTCGAGCAGATCGGTCAAACGTTGTTCCAACGTAGCCAAAGTCACCCTCCGAAAAACAAAAAAAGGGCATAAAGCCCAGATAGATATCGATTCAGAGTAAATTGCACATAACAAAAAGCCCCGATGTCAAATCGGGGCTTGGCGCTTTACCCTGATTGTCGCCTCGCAGCGACCGCCTTCCTGAGCGTAGGAAATGCGTGAAATTTGGTTGCGGGGGCCGGATTTGAACCGACGACCTTCGGGTTATGAGCCCGACGAGCTACCATGCTGCTCCACCCCGCGTCCGAAATCGTGCGAGATTATAGCCACTTCACTGTCTCGACACAAGACTGAGTGGCTATAATACACTCGGTTTCCCGAGCTCACTGCTTAATTGGTGCCGTGGGCGGGACTCGAACCCGCACACCCTAGAGCACTACCCCCTCAAGATAGCGTGTCTACCAATTCCACCACCACGGCAAAACTCTTACTCGGGAACGTCAGTATCTTTCTTCACTGGCGCTTTGGTCTGCTCAACCTGTTTGGTTTGTTGCAGATTTTCCCATTCACTACCCTGCTTTACCTTGTTGCTGGACATAGATCCGAGCACCAGGCTGATAACGAAAAACAGAGTAGCCAAAAATGCTGTTGTTCGGGTCAGGAAACTGCCTGAACCACCGGAGCCGAATACTGTGTTCGATGCCCCTGCGCCGAAGGAGGCGCCCATATCAGCCCCTTTACCTTGCTGAATCATCACCAGACCAATCAGAGCCAGTGAAACCAGCAGATAAACGACTAGAAGAATCTCGTACATTTAACTTGCACCCTTTGCCGCTTCAACAATTCCTAAAAACGCATCGCTATCGAGGCTTGCTCCGCCAATCAGTCCGCCATCAATGTCGGGCTGTGCAAACAAATCTCTCGCGTTGCTCGGCGTTACGCTCCCACCATAGATGATTCTAACTTTCTCACCTATTACCGGAGTATCCTCCGCCAAGCGACCACGTATAAAGGAATGAACCTCTTGTGCCTGCTCGGGTGTGGCGCATTTACCTGTACCTACAGCCCAAATCGGCTCGTAGGCGATGATAGCATTATCGAAAGCCATCGCGCCATTTTTCTCTATGACGATATCCAGCTCTTCAGCGATCACCTCGAAGGCTCTTCTCGCCTGCCTAGCCGCACCTGATTCACCTAAACAGAGGATGGGAATCAAGCCTGCCGCTCTGGCTGCCGCAAACTTCTCTGCGACGATAAAACTGGTCTCACCAAAGAGACGCCTGCGCTCGGAGTGCCCTACCAATACGTAACGACACCCTGCCTCAACCAGCATCTGACACGAGATTTCTCCAGTGTAAGCGCCAGTCGCGTGCTGACTCACATTTTGAGCCCCCAACTTTATTACCTTCTGCTCATTGAGCAGTGAAGCGCTAAAGTCGAGATGCACATGGGAAGGACAGAGAACCACATCTACTTTTCCGTCAACGCCGTTTAGGCACTGACTCGTAAACTGCTCTAACTGCGACCTACTACCGTGCAACTTCCAGTTGGCTGCTACAAACGGCTTGCGATGTCCCATCGGCAACTCCCTTGCGAAAGCGGGGCTGATAATATCCAGAGGATGCTCAGCTGACAAGTGCTATTTTTAAATTTTTGAATCGTTTGAACAAGATACAACCAGGGCGGCTAAAAAGCCGCCCTGGTTGTTCATTAAAACGCCGATTCAACCTGCTTGGCGATGCGCTGAGCCATGTCACGCACCTGCTGTTCATGCTCCCCTTCGACCATGACCCGGATCAGCGGTTCGGTACCTGATTTACGCAACAGTACGCGACCACGACCAGCCAGCTCCTGTTCCACCTTGGCAACCTCAGCCATGACAGCATCAGCGGCCAGCGGATCCTTGCCTTCGGCAAAGCGAACATTCACCAGCACCTGCGGGAACTTGCTCATGCCGGAGCGCAGCTTGGCAAGCGGCATCTCGGCACTGCGCATGGCGGTAAGCACCTGCAAGGCGGCTACGATGCCATCACCCGTAGTGGTCTGATCCAGACAGATAATGTGGCCGGAGTTCTCACCACCGATGCGCCAGCCCTTCTCTTCCATCATCTCCAACACATAGCGGTCACCCACCTTGGCACGGGCAAACGGGATGCCCAGGGTTTGCAGCGCCAGCTCCAGACCCATGTTGGCCATCAGGGTGCCGACGACACCGCCTTTGAGGCGCCCATTGCGCAGGGCATCGCGCGCGATGATATAGAGCACTTCATCACCGTCGATGAGATAGCCGGTATGGTCGACCATGATCAGACGGTCACCATCACCATCAAAGGCAACCCCCAGATCGGCCTTGCACTCCAGCACCTTGGCAACCAGTGCGTCAGGCGCAGTCGAGCCGACACCATCGTTGATGTTGAGACCATCCGGGGCGCAGCCCATGGTGATCACTTCGGCACCCAGCTCGCGGAAAACCGATGGCGCAATGTGGTAAGTAGCGCCGTGGCCACAGTCGACCACCATTTTCACCCCATCCAGATTCATGTGGGAGGGGAAGGTGCTCTTGCAAAATTCGATATAGCGACCGGCTGCATCATCAATGCGCACCGCTTTGCCAAGTTCGGCCGACTCGACACACTTGAGCTCGTGATCCAGCTCGGCTTCGATAGCCAGCTCGACATCATCGGGCAGCTTGGTGCCATCGGCGGAGAAGAACTTGATGCCGTTGTCGTAGAAGGGGTTGTGGGAAGCGCTGATGACGATGCCAGCTTCGGCACGGAAAGTGCGAGTCAGGTAGGCAACCGCCGGCGTGGGCATCGGCCCCATCAGAATGGCCTTGAGGCCTGCCGCGGAGAGCCCCGCTTCCAGCGCGGATTCCAGCATGTAACCGGAGATGCGGGTATCTTTGCCGATCAGCACCTTTTTGGTGCCCTTCTTGGAGAGCACCTTGCCGGCAGCCCAACCCAATTTCATTACAAAATCAGGGGTGATCGGGTATTCGCCAACCTTGCCGCGTACCCCATCGGTACCGAAATACTTTCTTGCCATTGTCTGTTCTCTTTATTATCTGGAAATAAAATCTTGTCCCGTCATTGCCAGCCAACCGACGCGCAATGCGTCCATGGTCTCCCGTACATCGTGTACCCTGATGATGCGGGCCCCATGCTGCATGCCGATAAGGGCGCATGCCAGACTGCCCGCCAGACGCTCATCCACCGGACGGCCCAGCAGGTTGCCTATCATAGACTTTCGCGACATCCCCACCAATAGCGGCAAGCCATAATCAAGCAGTTCCTTTTGAGCCGCCAACAGCTGATAGTTGTGTGCAAGGGTTTTGCCAAAGCCATATCCCGGATCCAGCAACAGCTCTTCACGACGGATCCCGACCGCTAGACAAGCCGCAATACGCTCATCAAAGAAGGCGCGAACCTCCCCGATCAGGTCCTCATAGTGCGGCTCGACCTGCATGGTTCTCGGCTGCCCCTGCATATGCATCAGACAGACCGGAACCCGCGCTTCGGCCGCGGCTTGCAGTGCTCCAGGTTCTTGCAGTGCCCGCACATCGTTGATCAGATGGGCACCCGCCTTGCAACCCTCCCGCATCACAGCCGCTTTGGAGGTATCGAGGGAGACCATCACATCCAGCTCACGGACCATCTGCTCCACAACAGGAATGACCCTGTCCAGCTCCTCCGGCTCGCTCACATCGGGCGCACCAGGGCGGGTTGACTCGCCACCGATATCGATAAGGGTCGCACCGTCAGAGACCATCTGGCGCGCATGGGCCATTGCCCGTTCAAACTGGTTGAAATGGCCGCCATCGGAGAAGGAGTCGGGCGTCACATTGAGGATCCCCATCACATGGGGACGATCGAGGGAGAGGCTGAGCCCCTTGCTGGTTAACTGCATTTTCACATCCATCTGATAAAGAAAAACCCCGGGCAAGCCCGGGGTTTGGATAGTCACGATTATTTGGCCGGAGCGTCGTTGGCTTTGTCGATAGTGACATCCGCCACCGGTGCAGCCTCATCGGCAGGCTTGGCCTCGGCAGCCACAGTGGAACCGCCCTGCGGGGTATCACCGTGCTCGTCATGCCAGTTGCTCGGAGCACGTACCTCGCGACGCGCCATCAGATCATCGATCTGTTTGGCGTCGATGGTCTCGTACTTCATCAGCGCATCTTTCATGCTGTGCAACACGTCCATGTTATCCAGCAGGATCTGCTTGGAACGGGCGTAGTTGCGGTCGATGACCTGCTTGACCTCGGCATCGATAACGCGAGCGGTATCGTCGGACATGTGCTTGGCCTTGGCCATGCTGCGACCGAGGAACACCTCGCCATCTTCTTCCGCGTAGAGCATCGGGCCGAGACGCTCGGACATACCCCACTGGGTCACCATCTTGCGTGCAATCTCGGTCGCCCGCTCGATATCGTTGGACGCACCGGTCGATACCTTCTCGGCACCATAGATCAGCTCTTCTGCCAGACGACCGCCATACAGACTGGAGATCATCGACTCCAGATGCTGCTTGGAGTGGCTCCAGCGATCCTGCTCCGGCAGATACATGGTCACACCCAGCGCACGACCGCGCGGAATGATGGAGACCTTGTAAACCGGGTCATGATCCGGAACCAGACGACCAATGATGGCGTGACCGGCTTCATGATATGCAGTCATCTCTTTCTCGGACTCTTTCATCACCATGGAGCGGCGTTCCGCACCCATCATGATCTTGTCCTTGGCCTTCTCGAACTCGGCCATGGAGACCACTCGGCGGCTCTCACGAGCAGAGAAGAGGGCTGCTTCGTTGACCAGGTTGGCCAAGTCCGCACCGGAGAAACCGGGGGTACCACGGGCAATCAGCGCCGGATTCACGTCATCCGCCAACGGAACTTTGCGCATGTGCACTTTCAGGATCTGCTCGCGACCACGGACATCCGGCAGACCGACCACAACCTGACGGTCGAAACGGCCCGGACGCAGCAGTGCCGGATCCAGTACGTCAGGACGGTTGGTGGCAGCAATGACTATGATGCCTTCATTGCCTTCAAAACCATCCATCTCGACCAGCATCTGGTTAAGAGTCTGCTCACGTTCATCGTGACCACCACCCAGACCGGCGCCACGCTGGCGACCGACCGCATCAATTTCATCGATGAAGATGATGCAAGGAGAGGATTTCTTGGCCTGTTCGAACATGTCACGCACCCGGGAGGCACCGACACCGACGAACATCTCCACGAAATCGGAACCTGAGATGGTGAAGAACGGCACCTTGGCCTCACCCGCAATGGCCTTGGCCAGCAGGGTCTTACCGGTACCGGGAGGACCAACCAGCAGCACACCGGTCGGGATCTTGCCACCCAGTTTCTGGAATTTGCTCGGGTCGCGCAGATAGTCGACCAGCTCCTTCACCTCTTCCTTGGCTTCATCGCAACCTGCAACATCAGCAAAGGTGGTCTTGATCTGATCTTCGCTCATCAGGCGAGCCTTGCTCTTGCCAAACGACATGGCACCTTTGCCACCGCCGCCCTGCATCTGACGCATGAAGAAGACCCAGACACCGATCAGCAGCAGCATCGGGAACCAGGAGATGAAGATAGAGGTCAACAGAGACGGCTCTTCCGGCTTCTCGCCCATCACTTTGACATTGTGATTGAGCATGTCGTTGAGCAGCTGGGGATCCGGCGCAGGGATGATGGTGGTGAATCGTTCACCAGTACGCTTGACGCCATTAATGACCTTACCGTCCATCCGCACTTCACGGATCTGCTCTTGGGTCACCTCTTTAACGAAGCTGGAATAGTCCAGCTGGCGACTGGTGGTATCGCTGGGGCTGAAGCTATTGAACACCGACATCAAAACGACGGCGATGACCAGCCACAGGATTAAGTTTTTCGCCATGTCACTCAAATCAGTAACCTCGCAGACTGACAGTTAACGATGAAGGTTAGGGTACTACAGTTTAAAACCGGTAGCCACAATGTAGACTTCCCGTGATCTGGCGCGGGATGAGTCTGGTTTACGAATTTTGACAGCGGAGAAAAGTTTACGAATTTCATTGAGATAGGCATCAAAGCCCTCTCCCTGAAACACCTTCACTACGAAACTGCCGTCACTACGCAATACCTGATTGCACATGTCCAGCGCCAGCTCGACCAGATACATGGCGCGAGCCTGATCCACCTGCTGGGTACCGCTCATGTTAGGCGCCATATCAGACATCACGACATCGACCTTGTCGGGACCCACTCGCTCCAGCAAAGCGCCGAGTACAGTTTCCTCCCGAAAGTCCCCTTGCAGGAAATCGACACCAGCAATGGGATCCATCGGCAAAATGTCACATGCGATGACGCGACCCGAATCACCAACCTGTTCAACCGCGAACTGGGACCAACCACCGGGGGCTGCACCCAAATCCACTACGGTCATGCCATGTTTCAGCAAGCGATCCTTGCCCTGGATCTCGTCAATCTTGAAAACAGCACGAGAACGCAGGCCCATTTTCTGGGCTTTTTTGACGTATTGATCGTCGAAATGTTCTTTTAACCAGCGAGTTGAACTGGGGGAACGTTTTTTCTGGGTCATGATAATCGACTTTAAAAAACCACAAGGGTTATTAGTATTAAGGGCTAAGTGGGGGTAGAATACGCCCCTTTCAACCCTGACTTATGAAGAAATTGCGATGATTCTCAACAATAAACAGAAACAGTACCTCAAGGGCCTTGCCCATAGCCTCAAGCCTGTCGTCCTGCTGGGTCAGCATGGTCTGACCGAAGGTGTACTGGCCGAGATCGATCTGGCACTGAACCATCACGAGCTGATCAAGGTTAAGGTTGCCTCTGAAGATCGCGAAATGAAACAACTGGTTATGGATGCTATCGTCCGTGAAACCGGTTCAATCAAGGTGCAAAGCATGGGTCATGTGCTGACCATTTATCGTCAAGCCAACGAACCCAAAATCCAGCTGCCCCGCAAGTAAAAGGAAAGAGCATCGCTCTTTCCTTATTCCACTTCTTCCCGAGTCGCTTGCCAAAGTAGTCGCAAAGCCCTTAACCTGCGATGAATACTTCCGGACACGCATTATGGCTCACCATCCTATTCTGACCGACGATGAGCTGGCCATGCTGCGGGACTTGGGGAGCAATCAGGACACCCATGTTCTGAGTGGTCACCTCGATGCCCCCATGCTTGGCTTGCTGCAAAAAGCCGAACACCTTGTACTCGAAGCCCGCTTCGCAGGCCATCAGCTGCGTTTTCCCCTGAGCTTTACCCAAGGGGAAGATGGCTTCGTCGAGCCCCGGTTATCTGCACCGGTCATCAGGGAGCTGGGATTTGCGCAACCGCGCGCCTGGCGTCTCACACAAAAAGCCAAACTTTGCAGCGAGCTGGGCCTGTTTCAGGTGCTCAGCCTCTCCCTCAACGGCCTCATCGTGGAAAATTTGCCGACCGGCATGGTCGCCGATACCCCCATCAACGGCGAGCTCTGCATCGAGCAAGAGGCCCCTCTTCCACTACAGGGACGACTGGTAAGGCGCATCAAAGCCAATGCCGACCATGCCACCTGGGCACTGAGCTTTCAGATGAGCGAGAGCAACATCGAACGGCTGCGCCACTGGCTGTTTCAGCGTCATCAGGACGCCTTTACCGAGGCGTATCTGTCCTGATTTTTATCAATAATCATATAGATAAAGACAAACAGGGGAGCACCAGCCCCCCTGTTTCATCGTCTGTAGCATTCGCTTAGATATAAGCGACTTCCAGTACTTCGTATTCCACATCGCCAGCAGGGGTCTTGACGATTGCAACATCGTCCACTTCCTTGCCAATCAGGGCGCGGGCAATGGGGGAGTTGACAGAGATGAGGTTCTGTTTGATATCAGCCTCATCGTCACCCACGATGCGGTAAACCACCTCTTCCTCTGTCTCGCTCTTGAGCAGAGTCACAGTCGCGCCAAAAATAACGCGGCCGTTGTTGGTCATCTTGGTGACATCGATCACCTGCGCATTGGAGAGCTTGGCTTCAATCTCCTGAATGCGACCTTCACAGAACCCCTGCTGCTCGCGAGCGGCATGGTATTCGGCGTTTTCCTTCAGATCGCCGTGCTCACGGGCATCGGCAATCGCTTCGATAATCTGGGGACGAAGCTCGGTCTTGAGATAATCGAGCTCTTCGCGCAGCTTCTCAGCGCCGCGAACAGTCATCGGAGTATGATTCATAGTCGAAACCTGGGTTGCTTGAAAATAGAAACTGCGGCCATCTGCAAGGAGGCCGCAGCAATCTGTTCGGATGAGGCATCTTAATATGAAGCCAACACAAAATCCACGTCAGCCCCCTGATGCAGATCCCACTTGCCTCATCGACATTCCCCTCACTTACTTCCCTTCCGGTACGGAAATGGGGGCCGAAACAGTCGGTTTGCCCTGCATGATGGCGATCTCCACCCGCCGGTTCATCCGACGATTTTCCGGGGTCGTATTGGGCACCAATGGCTGGGAATCAGCCATCCCCTGCACCACCAGTCGCCCCTGATCAAAACCGGGGACCTTCAGCATCTGGTGCGCCACCGCCACCGCCCGTTGCGACGACAACTCCCAGTTGGACTGGAACAGCTCATCTTCGGTCGCGACGTTGTCAGTGTGACCGGAGATGGTGATTTCACCCGGCACATCCTTGAGCAGGGTCGCGACCTTGCGAATAACCGGCCAGAACTGGGGCTGCAGAAATGCCGAACCGGCCGGGAACGACGCTTTTTCCCTGATCCGGATGATGATCTGCTGGCCCAGAGCCTCAATTTCGATGGCGCCATCCTGGATCTGATCTTTCATCTGCTCGGCGAGGGCTTTGGCCAGGGTATTGGACTGTTCTTGCGCCTTCTTCGCATCCTGCACGGTATCGCCCCCCGTCTGCTTGCCATCACTCTTGTCCTGACCACCGGCCTGATCCGACTCGCCGGGCAGAAACTCCAGTTCGGTCTGGGTCAGATCGATGGTCTGCTGCATCACGGTATCAATCGGCGTGGGTTCCGGGCGACCGGGCCTGAACTCCTGGGCAATCACCGAGGTTCCCTTGGGAATATCTTTCACCTCAAGGATGTTCTGTACCCCGAATGCCTTGTCCATGGAACCGGCTATCTGTTTGAACTTCTGCACATCCATCTCGGCAAAGGAGAGCAACAGCACGAAGAAGCACATCAACAGCGACATCAGGTCGGCAAAGGTTCCCATGTAACCAGGAAGACCTGGTGGTGGGCACTTGCAATCAGACATAGCGCCCCCTATTCGGTGCCAGTATTACGTTTGGACTGGTTCAGATAGTTTTGCAGCATGGACTGGATCACCCGCGGGTTCTGGCCATCCTGAATCCCCATAATGGCATCAAGGATCAGGGTACGACTGAGCTTCTCCTCCCCGCTGCGCAGCTCCAGCTTGTCGGCAATCGGGATCGCCAACATATTGGCCTCTATCGCACCGTACAGGGTGGTAAGCAAGGCCACCGCCATTGCCGGCCCGATCGACTTGGGGTCACTCATGTTGGCCAGCATGGCCACCAGACCCACCAACGTACCTATCATCCCCATGGCAGGGCCCAGATCCCCAAGGGTACGGAAGACCTTGATGGCAATGACATGGCGCTCGGCTGTCAGGTCGATATCCTTTTCCATCACGGCGCGCACCACTTCGGCATCGTGACCATCCACCAACATGTCGATCCCTTTTTTCATAAATGCATTGGGGATCTCTGCGGCCTCCAGCGCCAGAAAGCCCCCTTTGCGAGCCGCGTCAGCCAGTTCAACGGCTTTGGTAATCAGGTCTTCAAGCTTATCGCCCTTGTACATAAAGGCTTTGCCCGCCACCTTGAATGCCATCAGGAACTGGCCAAGGTTGAACTTCATCATGGCGATGAAGATTGAGCCCAATACAGTGATATAGACCGATGGCATATCCACATACATGCTCATGGGGCCACCCAGCAGCATGCCGTACACCACCACCCCGAAACCCAGCACTATCCCTATCAGACTGCCTAGATCCACGTCCCTACTCCTGTCACCGGTTCTTATGTCTATTTATAGTTTGTTGAATTTTCTGCTATTGCGACCCATGCGGCAAGCATGCATCCACTGAGAATGATGGCTCATTATCGGCCAGTTTAGCGAGAGTTTGAGGGGGCGATGCTTTTCTGCCTCCCCCCTGTGGACGGTCGATGTTAATATAAGCCGTTTTTTTCAATCCCCGAGGATGGACATGGCCAGTAAAAAAATCGACCGTCTGAGTTTTGATGCCACTCTGGAAGAGCTGGAAACCATCGTTCATCAGCTGGAACAAGGTTCCCTACCCCTGGAAGAGGCACTCAAGCAGTTCGAGCAGGGCGTTCATCTGGTTCGGGCCGGTCAGCAGAAGCTGGAACTGGCCGAACAGAAGATCCAGATCCTGCTCAGTCAAGCCGATGGCAGTGACCAGCTCGCCCCCTTCCAGCCAGAACAAGGAGAGGAGTGAGTGGCGCTGGACCATTTTTCCCGTCTGCATCGTCAGCGTATTGACGACTGTCTGTCAGCACAACTTGAATCCTTGCCCGCAATGGCGCCACGCCTGCGCGATGCCATGAGTTATGGCCTGCTGCTGGGCGGCAAGCGGGTTCGCCCGTTTCTGGTCTACGCGGTCGGCGAGATGCTGGGCGTCAAGAGCGAACTGCTGGATGGCCCCGCGGCTGCCGTGGAGTGCATCCACGCCTACTCCCTGCTGCACGATGACCTGCCCGCCATGGATAACGACGACCTGCGTCGTGGTCAGCCAACCGTTCACAAGGCGTTTGACGAAGGAACCGCCATTCTGGCCGGTGATGCGCTGCAGACCCTGGCGTTCTCCATTCTGGCCGATCACCCCATGCCCGACTCCTTGATGGCCAACCGGGTGCGGATGCTGAGTACCCTCGCCCGTGCCTCCGGCTATCTGGGTATGTGTGGCGGTCAAGCGCTGGACCTGCAGGCTGAAGGGCGCCAGATCACGCTTGCCGAACTGGAGCAGGTACACCGCCACAAGACCGGTGCACTGATTGAATGTGCCGTGGCGCTCGGCGCCCTGTGCAAAGCCGATGTCGATGACGCCACGCTGGCTGCACTGCAAACCTACGCCGCCGCAATTGGCCTCGCCTTTCAGGTGCAGGATGACATCCTCGACATCACAGGTGATACCGCCACCCTGGGCAAGCCACAAGGTTCTGACCTGGCGCTGGAGAAAAGTACCTATCCGGCCCTGCTCGGACTCGAAAATGCCCGTGAGCTGGCTCGCGAACTGCATGGGAAAGCCTTAACAGCCCTGCAATCCTTGCCCTACAATACCGACATTCTGGAAGCGTTTGCCGATTACATCATCGAGCGAACCCACTAAACGCTGGATAACAGTAACAATATGAGCGTTGATATTAGCAATTTCCCCAACCTGGCCCTCGCGGACACTCCGGTCGAGCTGCGTTCCTTGCCCAAAGATCGGCTACCGGTGCTGTGCAACGAGCTGCGCGAATATCTGCTGCGCTCTGTCAGCCGCTCCAGCGGACACTTTGCCTCCGGTCTCGGCACGGTCGAACTGACCGTGGCCCTGCACTACGTCTACAACACCCCGTTCGATCGGCTGATCTGGGACGTGGGCCATCAGGCCTATCCCCACAAGATCCTGACCGGGCGCCGTGATCAGATCCACACCATCCGTCAGAAAGACGGTCTGCACCCCTTCCCCTGGCGCGGCGAGAGCGAGTACGACGTGCTCTCCGTCGGCCACTCCAGCACCTCCATCGGTGCGGCGCTTGGTATGGCGGTCGCCGCCGAGAGTGAAGGGCTGGGTCGCAAGGTCGTTGCAGTGATCGGTGATGGTGCCATTACCGCAGGGATGGCCTTTGAAGCGCTCAACCACGCTGGCGATGTGCACAAGGATATGCTGGTGATCCTCAACGACAACGAGATGTCCATCTCAGAGAATGTCGGCGCGCTGAACAACCATCTGGCCCGGGTCATGTCCGGCAAGCTCTACACCACCATCCGCGAAGGCGGCAAGAAGGTGCTGGCCGGTCTGCCGCCGGTCAAGGAGCTGGCCAAGCGGGCCGAAGAGCACCTCAAGGGGATGGTGGTGCCCGGCACCCTGTTCGAGGAGTTCGGCTTCAACTATATCGGCCCCATCAACGGTCACGATATCGAGGCGCTGGTCGAGACCCTGCGCAACATGCGCAACCTCAAGGGCCCGCAACTGCTGCACGTCAAAACCAAGAAGGGCAAGGGTTACGAGCCGGCGGAGAAAGACCCCATCGGTTATCACGCCGTGCCCAAGTTCAATCCTGACGATTGTTCCCTGCCCAAGGCGAGCAGCGCCAAACCCACCTTCTCCGCCATCTTTGGCCAGTGGCTGTGCGACATGGCGGCCAAAGACGAAAAGCTGGTCGGCATCACCCCCGCCATGCGCGAAGGCTCCGGTCTGGTGAAATTCAGCCAGCAGTATCCGGACCGCTACTTCGATGTGGCCATTGCCGAGCAGCATGCAGTCACGTTTGCTGCCGGTCTTGCCATCGCCGACAAGAAGCCGGTGGTGGCCATCTATTCGAGCTTCCTGCAGCGTGCCTACGATCAGGTGATCCACGACGTGGCGCTGCAAGATCTGCCGGTGCTGTTCGCCATCGACCGGGCCGGTCTGGTGGGCGCCGATGGTCCGACCCATCAGGGGGCGTTCGACATCAGCTTCCTGCGCACCGTGCCCAACATGGTAGTGATGACGCCATCTGATGAGAACGAGTGCCGCCAGATGCTCTATACCGGCTATCTCCATCAAGGCCCTGCCGCAGTGCGCTATCCGCGCGGCAGCAGCCTGAGCGACGCCCCCATCTCGTCAGAAATGCAGGCACTGGAGCTCGGCAAGGGACGAATCCTGCGAGAGGGCAAGGGCACTGCCATTCTGGCCTTTGGTACTCTGCTGCACCACGCCAAAGCGGCCGCAGAGGCACTGGATGCCACCCTGGTGGACATGCGCTTCGTCAAACCGATGGATGAGGCGCTGGTGCTGTCGCTGGCAGCCAGCCACGATCACTTCGTCACCATCGAAGACAACGCCATCATGGGCGGCGCCGGTTCGGCTGTGAACGAACTGCTGATGCGCAGTAAACAGTGCAAGCCGGTGCTCAACCTTGGCTTGCCGGACCGCTTCGTCGAACAGGGTACCCAGCAGGAGATCTATGCCCTGCTCGGTCTGGACGATGCAGGCATCCAGCGCAGCATCGAAAGCTGGCTGCAAGCCTGACGAGACACGATGTGATGCAATAGACAGGAAAATTCAGTAACGGTTCGAAAAAATCCCCAGGTAATGCCTGGGGATTTTTTTAAGAAGACAGCAGAGTGTGACTACTGTTGTGACGATACCGAATCGACAGCGCTTAGTTACACCCTTCGGTAGAGGCTGAGTTCAGATAGCTCACCTCATTGCCTGGCTGATAGTCGGCCACGTTGATGGTCTTCTTGATCTCGATGTACTCCTTCAGCACGGCAGCATCGACCAAACCGGCATTGATGGTATCGATCTTCGGATAGCCATCACCACCGGAGGCGCTGAAGCTCGGGATCGCGAAGCTGTAAGTTGCTGCCGGATCAAACGCCTTGCCACCGATACTGGTGATATTGACGCTCTTGGCCTGGCAATCCACCGCCATGTTGATACCGCCAAACTGGGCATAACCACCGGTATTGCGGGTCTTGCTTGCCACCTGGCCCAGATAGGTCGCCAGCTCGCTTCCCTTCATGACAGCCTTGTTGACCGTGTTGCCAAACGGGTGCACCAGCAACACGCTGCGGTAGGTGATATCACCGGCCGGGATGCTGTCGCGCACACCGCCAGAGTTGACGATACCAAAGTCGACACCCAGCTTGCTGCTGGTCGCCGTGGTGATGAGTCGACCCAGGTTGGTCTGCTTGTTGCGAACCGAGTTGCGATCACCAACCAGCAAGCCATCTGCCGAGCCAATGACGACATTCAGCTCTTGCTGACCTTTCTCCTGATAACCCAGCAGGGTGTTATACAGCTCGGGATCCTTGGTGATCTCGTCCTGTACGAACTGCATCTTGGCCGGATCCTTGGTTACGGCGCCGTTGGCATCGATCGCCTCGCCCTTGGCGTTGCGCTTGATCAGGTTGACCGGGATCAGGTCATAGCTGGTCAGGGTCAACTTGCCATTCTGGTACTCAAACTGGGCACGGCCCACAAACTTGCCCCACTCGTGGGCCTGCATGATCCAGGTGCCGTTTTGCTGGTCCGGCTGGCAGTTATCACCCGGTTTGAAATTGGCGTACTTGTTGGTGGTGCCCGGTTCCATACAGACCGGATTCTGGGAGTGGCCACCAATGATGGCATCCAGAGTCCCTGCCGGCAGTGCACGAGCCATCTCTACATCGCCCGGCGCATTGCTGCCGTGCTGACCATTCTCGTAATGGCCCATGTGAGTGATGGCGAAGACCAGATTGGCCTCCTTGTTGCTGCGGATCTGCTGGCCCAGTTTGGCCGCCTCGCTGGTCGGATCGCGGAACTCCAGGGTCTGCACGTTGTTGGGATCAACCAGCTGGGCGGTATCCTCGGTAGTCAGACCCAGTACGGCGACCTTGAGACCGCTCTCCAGCTTGAACACCTTGTAGGGGTCAAAGTAGTGTTTGCCACTGACCTTGTCGTAGATGTTGGCCGAGAGCATGGGGAACTGGGCCCACTTGCGCTGCTTCTCCAGCACGCTGAGGGGGTTGTCGAATTCATGGTTGCCCACTGCCATGGCATCGTAGCGAATGTTGTTCATCGCCATGAAGTCAGGCTCGGCATCCTGCAGATCGGACTCCGGCACCCCGGTATTCACATCACCACCGGAAAGAACCAGTACGTCACTGCCAGCAGCCTTGGCATCGGCACGCAGCTGCTCGACCAGAGTCTTCTGGGCAGCCATACCGTACTCATTTTCAGCGTTGTGCCAGAAACGGCCGTGGGTATCGTTGGTGTGCAGTATGGTCAGTTTGCAGACATTTTCGGTGCAGGGTGCAACGGTGTCATTGCTCGAGGTATTACAGCCAGTCAGTGCAGCAAGCACGGCCAGTGCCACGCCGCCTTTGATAAAGTTATTATTCATTTCCATATCACCTTGATTGTTTTGTTATTTATCAACCCTGTCCAGCGGGTCGGGCGCCAATATAACAAACAACAGATGACCGTTTTTCATCGATGACTCACAAATTCTGCTAATTGTGATCTTCGGCCCAACATCCGGCTTCCTGCTGATTTATCAGGTTTTTTGTTGAGCAGTCACTCACTTGCTCCCCTCCCGCACCAAGGAGGCGCCACGTATACGCCCCTTTATGGCATACTCCCCAGCCAGCCATGCCCGAGGAGATGATTTGATGGCCAAGTACGACAAGATTTCCCCCGAGACTCAGCAGGAGGCGATGAAAATTGCCCGTGCCAACCAGAAGCCGGGGCAGACCAAGGAACAGACCCAGCTTATCGCGCAAGGGATCCAGAAAGGCATCGACGAATACAAGAAACGGATGAAGGCGCGGGCCCGCGAAGCGAGCCGCCAGAAAAAAATGCAGGCCAAAGCCAGGCAGCCACAGGGCGCGCCACAAACCGAAGAACAAGACGATCAGCTGGAGCTGGTTGAAGTAAGCCATCAGCATCCCCTGCCCTGGATCTTGCTGGTGCTGAGCTGGCTGGGATTTGCTGCAGCCTGGTTCTGGTTGCACTAAGACGCTCTAGCAAACCTTTATCCGGGATCCTCTTCACAGCCCGGGCCCAGGCTGCTGGTGATTACCTGCGAAGAGTGATTAAATCCCGCGCCTCTTGCACCGGACAACCGGTTTTTTGACGATCAGTTTTCAGGAAAGATGTTATGAACCCCGCTCCGCTCTATCTGCTGGCCCCTTTTGTTCTGTTCCTTGTGACCATGCTGCTCTATCGCATTTCGCCGCTGCGGGCGGTCGCCGCCGGTGGGGTACGCTGGTTTATCCTCCCCGCCTTCACCCTGTTTATTTTACTGATCATCATCAACGGTGCCGCCGATCCCACCCTGCGCGATCCGGCATTCCACTGGTTGATGCCGGGCCT
Organism: Aeromonas sp. Y293-4; assembly: GCF_027705905.1. Classification (NCBI taxonomy): domain Bacteria; kingdom Pseudomonadati; phylum Pseudomonadota; class Gammaproteobacteria; order Aeromonadales; family Aeromonadaceae; genus Aeromonas; species Aeromonas sp. Y293-4. The sequence goes on from NZ_JAPDCI010000013.1 coordinate 59,052, forward strand.
TGGCTTTGCCCTGAGCCTGTTTCCGGCCCTACCCAAGGCGCTGGTGCCACGGCTCGCCATCAAGGAGGGGGCCTTTGCCGCCCTCGGCCTGATGCTGATGAGCCTGGCCATGGTCTACTGATCGGCTGGCACAGCCGTTAGCATGGCTCAAGGGGCGCTCTGTGACGGGCGCCCCTTGTACAAACAATGGCCTGCAGGCATCTTGGTGACAGGATAACCAGCAAGGAGGCCAAATGGACAATCCGCCCGATTTCATGGCGCTGTGGGATTATCAGGATCCCGCCGCCAGCGCCCTGCGTTTTCACACCCGTCTTCCCGAAGCGCGCGCCGCCGCCGACCTGCAACTCGAACTGGAGTTGCTGACCCAAATTGCCCGCACCCACTCGCTGCAGCGCCAGTTTGCCGAAGCCCATCAGCTGCTCGACGAGATAGAGCCCCGCCTCACCGATAAAACCCCCAGAGCGCGGATCAGGGCCCTGCTGGAACGAGGCCGCACCTTTAACTCGGCGGGCGACAAAGCCAGTGCCAAACCGCTGTTTGAACAAGCCTGGCAATGGGGACTCAAGGAGAAGGAGACCTATCTTGCCATCGACGCCGCTCACATGATCGCCATCGCCGCACCACTGGAAGAGCAGAGCCGCTGGCATCAACTGGCGATGGAGCTGGCGGAACGCAGCAGTGACGAGAAAGTGCGCGGCTGGCTGGCCCCCCTTTACAACAATCAGGGCTGGACCCTGTTCGAACTGGGTCGCTTTGATGAGGCGAAAATCCAGCAGCAGAAGTGTCTGGCCTGGCATCTGCAGCATAACCAGCCGGCCAAGGCGTTTATCGCCCGCTGGAGTCTGGCTCGCCTGACTCGGGCCCAAGGTCAGCACCAGCAGGCGCTGGCAGAGCTGCACCAGCTCAAGGTCGATATGGCCGAGGCTGGCGAGCCTGAGGATGGTTATCTGTTCGAGGAGCTGGGGGAGAATGCCTTGGTGCTGGACGATCCGCTGGCCGCGGAATACTTCTCCCGAGCCTGGTTTCTGCTGTCACAGGACCGCTGGTTCAGCGCCAACGAGGGGGAGCGATTGGCCCGCCTCAAGCGCCTCGCCAAACTCTGATCCCCAAAATAGCAAGGGCGGCACGTTAGCCGCCCTTTCTGCTGGCAAGATGGTTCAGGCCCGATTGGACTCTTCCCACCCCTGCTTTTTACGGTAAATGGTGGAGGGGCTGATCTCGAGCAGGGCCGCCGCCTTGGGAATATTGCCGTCACAGCTGGCGATGGCCTGTTCGATCACCTCTTTCTCCACCAGCCAGAGCGGACGAATTGGCCCGTTGGCCACCCCGGTGGCGGCCGGAGCCGATGCCACCGCTGCCGCAATCGCAGCCGGCAGCTGGGGACGAACCCCATTGAGTGGTGGCGGCAGAATATCCGGGCTCACCAACTCCTTATCGTTGAGCACCACAATATTGCGCACCACGTTCTGCAGCTCGCGTACGTTGCCAGGCCAGGGGTAGTCAAGCAGCACTCGCGCCGCCTCGACATCGAAATCCTTGAAGCGTTTGTTCTCCTCCTTGGCGTAGCTTTGCAGCAGGGTGCGCGCCAGCAGCAGGATATCCTCACCCCGCTCCCGCAGTGGCGGCAGGGTAAGCGGAATGACGTGGAGCCGATAGTAGAGATCCTCGCGAAAACGGCCCGCTTTCACCTCCACCAGCGGATCCCGGTTGGTGGCGCAGATAAAGCGCACATCCACCGTCTCGAGCTTGCCGCTGCCGACCCGCTGCACTGTGCCGGTCTGGATAAAGCGCAGCAGCTTGCTCTGCAGATCCAGGTCCATCTCGCAGATCTCGTCGAGAAAGAGGGTACCGCCATCGGCCAGACTGGCTGCCCCCTTGCGATCCCCCTGGGCGCCAGTAAAAGAGCCCTTCACATGACCGAAGATCTCGCTCTCCATCAAATCATGGGGAATGGCGGCGCAGTTGAGGGCAATAAAGGGCTGTTCGCTGCGGGGACTGCACTGGTGAATCGCCTCGGCACACACCTCTTTGCCGGTGCCGCTCTCGCCAGTGATAAAGACGGTCGCCTTGCTGGGCGCCGCACTTTCGATGATGCGATAGACCGCCTGCATCGACATGGAGGCGCCGATAAAACCGAAGAAGGAGCTACGCTCGAAGTTCTCCCGATAGTGGGCAACCAGCGAGCTCAACTGCTGATGTTTCAAGGCATTGCGAACGGTGGCGCAGAGCCGCTTGCTGTCAAACGGCTTGGTCAGAAAATCGAAGGCACCGAGGCGCATCGCCTCCACCGCCACATCCACCGAGCCGTGGGCGGTGATCACCACCACAGAGCAGGGTAACTGCTGTTCGGTGATCATCTGCAGAATATCCATACCGGACATATCCGGCAGCTCCAGATCCAGCAGCACCACGGGGGGAGGGCTTGCCAGCAACTGCGCTAACGCCTGCTGACCACAATCGGCCAGCACCACCTCATACCCCTCCTGGCGCAGGTACTGTTCATAGACCACCGCCAGACTACGGGTATCTTCCACCAGCAGGACACGCGATTTATTTTCAGCCACTGGACTCATCCTTGTATTTGATTCTGCGATCTATTTTGCCTTATTTTCGCGCGCAAACCCAACGCCAAGACAGCTCTGTTATCCCGCGATTGCAGGGAATACACAAGTAAAAACGGCTCCTTAAGGAGCCGTTTTTCACTACAAGAAAAGATTACTTCTTGGCATCGTCAGCAGTCGGCTTCTCGATAGCCAGCAGCTCAACGTCAAACACCAGCACGGCATTCGCCGGGATGGAGCCTGCACCATGCTCGCCATAGGCCAGCTTGGACGGCAGGAAGAACTTGAACTTGGAACCAACCGGCATCAGCTGCACACCTTCGGTCCAACCCGGGATAACCTGGTTGAGCGGGAAGGTAGCCGGCTCGCCGCGATCGACGGAGCTGTCGAACTTGGTGCCGTCGGTCAGGGTACCGGTGTAGTGAACCTTGACGATATCGGTAGATTTCGGCTTGGCGCCAGTGCCCATCTTCTCGACCACGTATTGCAGGCCGGATTCAGTGCTCTTCACACCCTCTTTCTTGGCGTTGGCAGCCAGGAACTCTTCGCCCTTCTTCAGATTCTCAACGGCGTCTTTCTCGGCCTTGGCCTTGGTCAGCTCGTTGATCTTGGCGTCGTAATCCTGCAGTACCTTCTGGATCTCTTCATCAGTCATCTTGGCTTCTTTGCCCAGACCGTCAGTCACCCCTTTCAGGATCACGGCGTTGTCCAGTTTGATGCCCAGTTCCTGCTGACGCTCCAGGGTATTGGCGATGTAACGACCCATGGAGAGGCCAATTGCGTAGCCAGATTGCTCTTCAAAGCTCTTGGCTTCGGCCTTGGTCGCCTCTGCCGGCTTGCTGGCTTCTGCCTTCACTTCGGCGGTATTGGCCGCAGCAGGCTTCTCGTCTTTTTGGCAAGCAGTCAGACTGACGGCAACGGCCGCCGCCAACAGGGACACCTTCAGAAATTTGTTCATCAGTTTCTCCAAACTCCAAATACCGCTCTCGGTTCCATCGTGAAATGAGAGGTTTATCGTGATAAGCGCCTTATACTAACGCCGTGATCGCAGGTAACAAAAGCGTGAGACCGCAAAAATGATAAAAAGTGCCATTTATCTGGTGAGCCTCTGTTTAATGCTCACCGGTTGCGAGCAAAGCTCCCAACCCAACCAGCAAATGACCCTCGCCAGCACGGGTCTGCTGACCGCAGATCTCTCCAGTGATGGCAAGCAGGCCATCGTCTCCAGCATCAGCCAGGGCATCATCGTCTGGGATCTGGAACAGAACCGTCAACGCTGGCGCTGGAAGCAATCCGACTCGGCGGAAGATCTGGTATTCATTACCCGTTTTTCCGAAGACAACAGCCATGCAGTCACCGCCACCCCAGACACCTTTGCTACCTGGCGGCTGAACGACGGGCAATCACAAGGCTACTACTCACTTCCTGAATCCAGGCTGAGGGACATCGCGCTCTCGGCCGACGGTCGTTATGTGCTGATAGGTCGGGAAGATGGCAAGGCCGAGTGGCTCGATACCCGAAGCGGCCGTCGTCTGCAGTTTCTGGGGCACACCGAACAGGTCAATACGGTGGATCTCTCCGCCAACGGTCGTTACGCCCTGACCGGCGGCAACGACTATAGCGCCTATCTGTGGGATACCCGCAGCGGGCAGGTAATTTGGCGCTTCAACCATGGTGGCCGGGTGATCATGGCCAGACTGGAGCCGAACGGCCGCTACGCCTTCACCGCCGACAGCAGCCGGGCCAGCATCTGGGATCTGAAAACCGGCAAGGAGGTGAGTCAGCTGCAATATGATCACCGCTTCGAGGTCTACACCAGCGCCCGCTTTGCCAACGATGGCAAGTGGCTCATCACCGGCGCCCCTTCCCGTCAGCTCTCCCTGTGGCAAGTGAGCGATGGTGCCCTGCTGCAGAGCTGGCGCGTCTCGCCGCAACCCAAGGTGAAACCGCCCAGCGCAGTGGTCTACGGCGTCGCTTTGCGCGACAATAGCCACCTTGTCAGTGCCAGCTCCAGTGGTCTGGCCGAAATCTGGACAATCAAGTAAGGACCCGAAGGCCCATGAGTCAGCAACTTAACGATCGCATCGAAACCCTGGAAACCCGTCTCGCCTATGCGGAGTACACCATAGAGCAGCTCAACGACGAGGTAACCACCCAGGGCCGTGAACTCGATCGACTCAAATACCAGATCCAGCTGCTGATCGACAAACTACAAAGCGTACAGCCCAGCCAGATTGCCAGCATGGCCGAAGAGACCCCGCCGCCGCACTATTGATGGGTGTGCAATCAACAAGCTGTCTGCTCAAGACCAATAAAAATCCGAAACCGGCAAAACCGGTTTCGGATTTTTTTCATCCAAATGGCCTGACAGCTGCGACTCGGCGCCTCAGAGTCGGCCCGCGTTAACCTTTGTAGATCTTGGGGTTAAACACATCCCGCAGCCAGTCACCCAGCAGGTTGATGACCAGCACCAGCACCACCAGACAGATACCCGGGAAGGCGGTGATCCACCAGGAGCCGGAGAAGATGTAGTTGAAGCCGACGCTGATAAGCGAACCGAGCGAGGGCTGATCAACCGGCATTCCCAGCCCGAGGAAGGAGAGCGCCGCCTCGCTCATGATGGCGTTGGCCACCTGCACGGTGGAGATCACCAGAATGGGCGACAGGCAGTTGGGCAGAATGTGGCGGAACATGATGCGCGGGGCGCGGAACCCCATCACCTTGGCCGCTTCCACATACTCCTTCTTCTTCTCCGCCAGCACAGAGGCGCGCACAGTACGGGCGTACTGCGGCCACTCTGCAATACCGATGATCACCACCAGCATCATGATGGCGAACTTCGAGTAGAACTCGGAGCCAAAGGTTGCCTGAAAGATGGCGGAGATGATGATCGCCACCATCATGGTGGAGAACGACAGCTGCACGTCAGCAAAGCGCATCAGCAGGTTGTCGATACGACCACCGAAGTAACCGGCAATCAGACCGATGACGATACCAAGCACCAGCTGCAGCGCCACCGCAAACAGGCCGATGGTGAGGGAGATACGGGCGCCATAGAGAATGGTGCTCCAGATATCCCGCCCCTGGTTGTCGGTACCGAGCCAGAAGCGCTCCTCGCCGCCTTCAAGCCAGGAGGGGGGCAACTCGGCATCCATCAGATCAAAACTGGTCTGGTCATAGACGTTGTGCGGGGCGAGCCAGGGCGCCAGCAGCGCCGCCAGCACAAATACCACGAACACCGCAAAACTGAACATGGCTACCTTGTCCCGCAGGAAGTAGTAGACGATGTCGGAATTCTTGAAACGTGCCCAACGGCTTGGGCTTGCAGTTACAGCGTTACTCATGCTTACCCCTTGGCAGTCAGGTTAACGGTCGGGTTGATCAACCCGTAGAGCAGGTCGACCAGGGTATTGGTCACCACGAAGATCAGTCCCACGAAGATGACGTAGGCGGTGATGAGGGGCGTATCGACCCGGTGGATCGCCTCGAGGAACAGGAAGCCGGTGCCCGGCCACTGGAACACGCTCTCGGTCAGGATGGTGTAGGCCACCATGGTGCCGATCTGCACCCCACCGACGGTAATGACCGGCAGCATGGTGTTCTTCAGAGCGTGCTGATAGTAGACCTTGTTGTTATCCAGCCCCTTGGCGCGGGCGAATTTGACGTACTCGGAGGAGAGCTGCTCCAGCATCTCGGAGCGCACCAGCCGGATAAACAGCGGCAGCATGATGGAAGAGAGGGACACCGCCGGCAGGATCAGATGCAGGATACCGTCCCAGGTGAAGAAGCCCGACTCCCAGCCCAGCAGGTTACGGGTCTCGCCGCGGCCATAGGCCGGCAGCCAGCCCAGCTGGATGGAGAAGAGGTACATCAGCATGATGGCGGTCAAAAATACCGGGATCGAGATACCGATACTGCTCCCCGCCATGATGATCTTGGTGGGAATGCTGCGCGGGCGGATCGCCGAATAGACACCGAGTGGAATGGAGACCACCACGATGATGAGCGCGGCGGCAAACACCAGCTCAAGGGTAGCCACCAGCTTGTCGAGGATCACCTCGAGAGCGGGTCGCTTGAAGAAATAGGAGGTGCCCAAATCCCCATGCACCGCATTTTTCAAAAAGCGGCTGTATTTGATGAGGAAGGGATCGTTAAGGCCCATCTTCTCGCGCAACTCGTGACGCTGGGCTTCGGAGACGGATTGTCCCACCAGCTCGCGCAACGGGTCACCCAGGTTGTCCTGGATGGAGAAGGCGACCAGGCTGATGACGAACATCACTATCACGGCCTGATAGAACCGTTTCAGCAGGAATGTAAACATGCTTGTCCTTCTACGTGGCCTGTGTCGTGGCACAGGCTTCTGTTAGTGGGCGGAGTGGCCAGCTGACCACCCCGCCCCGTCCTTCCTTGCGACGTTCTCTTACTTGCTGACCACCAGGTCACCCAGGTAAGGGAAGTTCATCACGTTGACCACTGGCTTGATGTCGACGTTCTTCTTGGCGCCATAGGCCAGATCTTCCCAGTGCAACGGCACGTAGGCAGCATCTTCGATCAGCATGGCTTCGACCTTCTTCAGCATCTCGGCACGCTTGGCCGGATCGGTCTCGGCGTTGGCATCCATCACCAGCTTGTCAGCTTCGGCGTTGGCATAACCGGCGCAGTTGTACTGACCCATACCGGTCTTGGCGTCCTTGGTGAAGGTCAGGAACTCGAAGAAGTTCGCGGTATCTTCGGTGTCGGAGTGCCAGCCGATCAGCTGCATGTCTGCGGCACACTTGTCAAACTCGGGCCAGTACTGGGCCACCGGCATGGTCTTCAGATCCACCTTGATGTTGATCTTGGCCAGCATGGCGGAGACCGCCTGGGCAATCTTGACGTCGTTGACGTAGCGGGCTGCCGGGGAGATGAAGGTCATCTTGAAGCCTTTCTCGTAACCGGCCTCTTTCATCAGCTCCTTGGCCTTGGCCAGATCATACTGGGGTGCCAGCGCCTCGTTGTGACCGGCATAGCCTTTCGGGCTCAGCTGACCAGCAGGGGTACCGAAGCCCTTGTTGATCTTCTCGACAATGCCCACTTGGTTGATGGCGTAGTTGATCGCCTGACGCACGCGCTTGTCTTTCAGTGCCGGGTTGGTGTTCTGGTTCAGCTCGATGATGATGGCGCGGGTACCGGACAGGGTGACCAGCTGGGAGTCCTTGCCATTCTTCACGCGCTCCAGATCGTTGGGCGCAACCGGATAGATCATGTCCACGTCGCCACCCAGCAGGGCTGCAACACGGGTCGCATCTTCCTTGATCGGCACCACGGTCAGGTTCTCAACGTTACCCTTGGAGGCCTTGTCCCAGTAGTTGGCGTTGCGGGCATAATCCAGCTTCACACCCTGCTCGCGGAACTTGACGGTGAACGGGCCAGTACCGGAGACGTGGGTAGAGGCATAGGAGTCGCCGTTTTTGACGATCTCGGCCTTGTCTTTGCCCGCTTCGGTCTTGCCGGTGTAGAACTTGGAGTCCATCGGGAAGATGTAGGTGACGGTCTGCAGCACCAGCGGGAACGGCTTGGCGGTGATCAGATCGACGGTGTAGTCATCTACCTTCTTCACTTCGCTGATGGGATCGAAGATCGCCTTGAAGTCGACGGAGGATTTCAGGCGGTTGACTGTCCACACCACGTCGTCTGCGGTGAAGTCGTTACCGGAGTGGAACTTGACCCCTTTGCGCAGGTGGAAGCGGACAGTCTTGTCATCGACACGCTCGAACTTCTCGGCCAGACGGGGCTCGAACTGCAAGTCCTGGGTGTAACGCATCAGGGGATCGAATACCAGGTGCGACATCTCCAGGGTCTGACCGGAGAGCTGCTCCTGCGGATCCAGCGAAGTGGCGTCAGAAGCGACACCCACCTTGATATCAGCGGCTGAGACACTGAAGGCGAAACCGGCGGCAAACAGCGCCAGGGCAATCTTGGACAATCCTTTCTTCATCTTGTTCTCCATGCTTTTGGCTTTCTTATGACACTTTTTTTGACAAGCAGACCGGCGCACCGGCGCTCTCCTAGCTTGCGATTTCCAGCCCCTCGCGGGACATTCCCTTGAACTCCGGCATGAGGGAGATCAGCTTGCGGCTGTACTCATGCTCGGCATTGGTAAAGAGTTTCTCGGTCTCGGCCACTTCCACCAGATGACCATGCTGCATCACCCCGATGCGGTCGCACATCTGGCGGATCACCGGCAGATCGTGGCTGATAAACAGCATGGTGAGCTTGAGCTCCTGCTGCAGATCCTTGAGCAGGTTGAGGATCTGGGCCTGCACCGACACATCCAGCGCCGAGGTCGGCTCGTCGCAGATGAGGAAGCGCGGGCGAGTGGCCAGGGCGCGGGCAATGGAGATACGCTGGCGCTGGCCGCCGGAGAACTCGTGGGGGTACTTGAGGCCAGCACCACGGCCAAGACCCACGTGATCCAGCAGATCGCCGACAATCCCCTCGATCTGGCTCTCGCTGCTCGCCAGCTGATGGAAGCGGATCGGCTCGGCAATGATGTCGCGCACCTTCATCCGCGGGTTCATCGATGAATAGGGGTTCTGGAACACCATCTGCATCTGGCGACGCAGCGGGCGACGCTCGCGTTCGCTCTTGAGAGCGGTCAGATCGATCCCCTCGAAGAAAATCTTGCCGGTATCAGGCGGATAGAGACCGGTGATGGCGCGGGCACTGGTCGATTTGCCGGAGCCCGACTCCCCCACCAGACCGAAGGTTTCACCCTCGAAGATCTCGAAGCTGATGTTGTTGCAGGCACGCACATACTGGCGGCGGCTCGGGAAGATGGAGTCCTTGGTGACGAACTTCAGATCGACGTTCTCCACCCGCAACAGCGCCCCTTCATAGGCTCGCTCGTCCTGACTCTGGCCGAGCCAGTGGGTCTTGAGGTCGATATTGGTATCCGGCGCACTGGCATCCTCGATATAGGAGACCAGCGGGAAACGCACCAGCTTCACGTCGGAGCGGGGTACCGCCGAGATGAGGCTGCGGGTATAGGGGTGATTGGGGCTGCCCAGCACCTGTTCGGTCAGGCCAAACTCCACCAGATCGCCGCGATACATCACCGCCACCTTGTCGGTAACGTTGGAGACCACGCCCATGTCGTGGGTCACCAGCATGCAGCCCACCTGACGCTCTTTGCAGAGGGCGCGGATAAGCTGGAGGATCTGATCCTGAATGGAGACGTCCAGCGCTGTGGTCGGCTCATCGGCGATGATCAGCTCCGGATCGCAGGAGAGCGCGATGGCGATAACCACCCGCTGACGCATGCCACCGGAGAACTGGTGCGGATACTGTTTGATGCGCAGCTCCGGCTGCGGAATACCCACCGCCCCCATCAGCTCCAGTGCCTTGGCAAAAGCGGCCTCGCGAGAGAGGTCGGTATTGGCCAGAATGGTCTCCACCAGCTGATGCTCAACGGTGAACAGCGGGTTGAGGGAGGTCATGGGGTCCTGGAAGATGAACCCGATACGGGAGCCACGGATGGCCCGCATCTCATTCTGGCTCTTGCCGGAGATGAGCTCGCCATTGAGATAGATATCACCACGGGCGATGCGACCCGGCGGGCTCAGGAGATCGATAACGGCGTTGCCGATGGTGGACTTGCCGGCGCCGGATTCACCGACCACCCCGACAATCTCACCCTTTTCGATAGAGAAAGAGAGATCCTTCACCGCGGCCAGCACCCCGTAGCGGGAGGGGTACTCGATCCGCAAGTTCTTTACTTCGAGCAAGGACATGTTTACCTCTGCGGGGGACATCCGTCCCAAATAATTCGTCCGTAAATTAGCCGCAGATGCCGGTTGTTACCTTGGGCAATATTTGCTCAATCCATGAGGCAGCGAAACCAGCGATCCGGGCGGGTTTTTTGCATTTTTTTGGAATAACCCGCGAGTAACTTAGACGGTTTGACCACGGGTGTAAATGATTGAGTTATACAATTCCGCAATGTTTTGTGCAGATAACCACCAATTCGGCAGAGATAAATGATGATTTTCATCACACAAATGGCCGGTGCGTCCGTACATCTATTGGTATCATTACTTTAATTTCAACAACAACGCAACAAGCAGCATTTATCACTATTTCCAAAACGATCACCAGCCCCGAATGAGTAGTGAATATTTATGTGAAATGGATGATAAACGGCAGCATATGCCGATGAATGAAAATTAAGCAGATATAAATCGGGGGATGCCAGAACGGTCATCCCCCGGAAGATGACTCTCAACCGAGCCAGAATGCCAGTAATTGCATACAAAACAGGGCGATCAGGCCGGCGATCAGATCGTCCAGCATGATGCCCAGACCTCCGTGGATCCGGCGATCAAACCAGGAGATGGGCCAGGGCTTGAGCACATCAAACAACCGGAACAGCGCGAAGCCCGCCACCACCCACTCCCAGCCGGCTGGCGCGGCGATCATGGTGACGCCAAAACCGATCACCTCGTCCCAGACGATGGCGCCGTGATCCGGCATGCCGATGGCATCGGTGGCGCTCTGGCAGATACGGATCCCCACGACAAAACCCACCGCCAGCAAGGCGATAAACCAGTGGGTCGGCAGCCCGCTCACCAGCAGGTAGAGCGGAATGGCCGCCAGGGTGCCCATGGTGCCCGGCGCTTTGGGGCTGAGACCGGAACCAAACCCCACCGCCAAAAAATGAAGCGGATTTTTCAGATCCAGTCGTGTCAGCTCGGGCTTTATCCTGAACAAACTCATGCGAAGTGATCCCACCCTTTCAGTTGCAACTCGACCGCCTGGTCGCCACGCAGGTAGTCGATGCCCGGCTCGCCCGCCACGATGCGGCCGATGCGGCTGAACTTGACCCCGCTGTGGGCCAGCGCCGTATCGAGCGCGCCGCGGTGCTCCTCCGGTACGGTGAAGCAGAGCTCGTAGTCATCGCCACCGGCCAGCGCCAATTGCCACGCCTCCTGCTCGCTCACCGCATCCTGCAACACCGGCGAGAGCGGCAGCAGATCGAGATCGATCTGGGCCCGCACGCCGGAGGCCTTGAGGATATGGCCGAGATCCGATGCCAGCCCATCGGAGAGATCCAGCGCACTGCCCGCCAGCCCGCGCAGCGCCTGACCGGCCAGAATGCGGGGATGGGGGTGGTCGAGCCGTGGCAGCACGGCTGCCAGCTGGTTCTCGTTGAGGGTGCGTTTGCCCAGCAGGTGGGAAAGCGCCAGCGCTGCATCACCCAGAGTGCCGGTCACATAGATGCCGTCACCGGCTTTGGCGCCGCTGCGCATCAGGGCGCGACCGGCAGGCACCGACCCCTTCACCGAGATGGTGATGGAGAGCGGCCCGCGGGTCATATCCCCGCCCACCAGCGCCACATTGTAATACTCGGCCAGCTCCAGGAACCCTTCGGCAAAACCGGCGACCCAGCCTTCGTTGATGGCAGGCAGGGTCAGTGCCAGCGACACCCAGCGCGGCTCGGCCCCCATGGCGGCGAGATCGGAGAGATTGACCGCCAGCGCCTTGTAGCCGAGATCCACCGGATCCATGTCGGGAAAGAAGTGTACGCCGCTCACCAGAGTGTCGGTGCTCACCGCCAGCTGGGTATCGGGGGGCAGGGTCAGCAGGGCACAGTCATCTCCGGGGCCCATCACCACATCCTTGCGGGCGTGGGGGACCTTGAAGTACTTATCAATCAGCTCAAATTCACCCATACAGTAAAAAGCCAGCAATAAGCTGGCTCCTCTCTTAGATGCTGACGGACAGCAGGATCAACGCTTGTTCAGCGACTTGATCACCTTGTCCAGTACACCGTTGACAAACTTGTGGCTGTCATCGGCAGCAAAAGCTTTGGCCAGCTCGATCGCTTCGTTGATGACCACGCGCGGCGGTACATCATCACGACGGGTCAGCTCGTAGGTCGCCAGACGCAGGATCGCCTTGTCCACCATGTCCACTTCTTCCAGCGGACGGGAGAGGAAAGGTGCAAACACCTTGTCCAGCTCGCTGCAGTGGAGGGCTACCCCGAACAGCAGATCGCGGAAATAGTTCAGGTCTACACCCTTGGTGTCCTGATCGATCTTGAACTGCTCTTCGATGTCACCCACGTTAGCCTTGGTCATCTGCCACTGGTAGATGGCCTGTGTGGCGCAATGGCGGGCTTTACGGCGCTCAGACGGTTTCAATGTACTTCTCCTCGTTACACGTCCAGTTCTTTCAGGACGTTGATCATTTCGAGCGCTGCCAGTGCAGCCTCTGCACCCTTGTTACCCGCCTTGGTACCTGCACGCTCGATGGCTTGTTCAATGTTTTCAGTGGTCAGCACACCGAAGGCAACGGGAATTTCATATTCCATCATTACCTGGGCCATGCCCTTGCTGTTCTCGTTTGCCACCAGGTCGAAGTGGTAGGTGCCGCCACGGATGACAGTACCGACCGCCACGATGGCGTCGTATTGACCACTCTTGGCCAGCTTCTTGATGACCAATGGCATTTCAACCGCGCCCGGCACTTTTACCAGTGTCAGGTTGCTGTCCTGCACTTGACCTTGACGCTTCAGTACGTCCACCGCGCCGTTCACCAGACTGTCGTTGATGAAGCTGTTGAAACGGGCAACAACAATAGCAACGCGCGCCTCAGGAGCGGCGATATTTCCTTCGATAACCTTCATTGGAAATCCTGTATCTGTGCAATCAAAAGGGCCGGAGTCAAAAGTGCGCACATTCTAGCACAACAGACCCACGACAAAAACCATGGCCGCAATAGACGGCCATGATCGCGATGTAACCAGTCCGGCGCACTTGCTCGCCGGTAAATTCCACGACTTCCAGACCGAAACCGCCCGGAAGGGGATGGTACTTCTCTGGTGGAACTTTACTCGCCTACGTATTCAACCACTTCCAGACCGAAACCACCCGGAAGGGGATGGTACTTCTCTGGTGGAGCTTTACTCGCCGACGTACTCAACCACTTCCAGACCGAAACCGCCCGGAAGAGGATGGTACTTCTCTGGTGGAACTTTACTCGCCGATGTACTCAACCACTTCCAGACCAAAACCGCCGAGGGCATGGTACTTCTTCGGCGAGCTCAACAGGCGCATCTTGCTCACGCCGAGCGCCTTGAGGATCTGGGAGCCCACGCCAACCCGGCGCGAGGTGCCCTGCCACTTGGCTCCTTCCGGTGCTAGCCCCTTGTCGGCGGCTTCAAAACCTTTGACCCTAGCCAGCAGCTCGGCGCCATGGGATTCCGCCCCCAAAATCACCAGCACGCCGCCTTCGTCGGCGATGCGGGCCATGGATTTGGGCAGCGGCCAGCTGCGGGCCGCATGACGGTCGGTCAACAGCAGATCGCTCAGCACATCGTGCAGATGGACGCGCACCAGGGTCGGCTGGTCGGCCTGCACCTCACCCTTTTTCAGGGCGAAGTGAACCTGATTGTCGATGGTGTCGCGGAAGGTGATGAGGTCAAACTCGCCAAACTCGGTGGGCAGCTTGCACTCGGCCACCTTCTCGACCGTGGTCTCGTGCTGGTTGCGGTACTCGATAAGATCGGCGATGGTGCCAAGCTTGATGCCGTGCTCCTCGGCGAACACCTCCAGATCCGGACGGCGCGCCATGGTGCCATCCTCGTTGAGGATCTCGACGATGACGGCGGCAGGCTCGAAACCGGCCAGACGGGCCAGATCGCAACCGGCTTCGGTGTGGCCGGCACGGGTCAGCACGCCGCCATCCTGCGCCATCAGCGGGAAGATGTGGCCTGGCTGCACCAGATCGGCCGCCTTGGCATTGGGCGCCACTGCCGCCTGCACGGTCACCGCGCGATCGGCGGCTGAGATACCTGTGGTCACCCCTTCTGCCGCTTCGATGGAGACAGTAAAGGCGGTGGAAAACTGGGCATTGTTGCGATCCACCATCAGCGGCAGCGCCAATTGCTTGCAGCGATCCCGGGTCAGGGTCAAGCAGATGAGGCCACGGCCGTAGCGTGCCATGAAGTTGATATCCTCCGGACGGACGCAGGAGGCGGCCATGATGAGGTCCCCTTCGTTCTCCCTGTCTTCGTCATCCATCAGGATCACCATCTTGCCAGCCTTGATATCGGCAATGATTTCCTGGGTTGTGCTCAGCGCCATGGGCTACTCCATCAGTGTGCTTGGGGGTTGAGCCAGCAGGCTCAACGCAAATGCGAGTGTATGTTGCTCTAGATTGGGGCTAGCGGCTCCATTTCAATCAGAGCGGGATCACAGAAAATCGTTTTGGGGGCCAGATTCAGCGTTCACCGTCAGAGAAAACCGGCCTTGGCCAGGGTCTCCATGGTCAGGGTCGAGGCGCTGCTCTCCTGACTCTTGCCCATCATCAGCCGCTCCAGATAGCGGGCGATCTGATCCACCTCGAGGTTGACCTTGTGGCCCGGCTTCCAGCTGGCGATGGTGGTCTCCTGGGCGGTGTGGGGCACGATCGTCAAGCGGAAAAGGTCCCCCTGCACCGCGTTGACGGTGAGGCTGATGCCATCCACCGCAATGGAGCCTTTCTCGGCGATATAGCGGGAGAGCTCGCCCGGCGCCTTGATCCAGTACTCGATGGCGCGGCCGCTGCTGGAGACGCTTTTCACCTCCCCTACCCCGTCTACGTGGCCGGAGACCAGATGACCGCCGAGGTGGGAGGTGGGCATCAGCGCCTTCTCGAGGTTGACCCGATCGCCCACTCTGGCGGCGGCAAAACCGGTACGGGAGAGGGTTTCCAGCGACACATCTGCGGTATAGCTCTTGTCGCCCAGCGCCACCACGGTGAGGCAGACGCCGTTGGTGGCGATGGAGTCGCCCAGTTTGACGTCACTAAAATCCAGACCTGGTGCGTGGACGGTGAGGGCCATGTCATCGCCCTGACGGCGCAGCTCGGCTAGGGTTCCCACCGCTTCGATAATTCCGGTAAACATGCAGATCACCTTGCTGATGATGGGGGCTGATTATGCCCCCTTGAACATTGATAAATCAGGCTATTTTGGCGGTAATGCGAATATCCGGCCCCACCATGCGTACATCCTTGATAGCGAGCTTGGGGGCCTGGAACAGCCGGGTCAGACCCGGCAGATGGAACAGGCCGCGCCCTTCGTCACCCATCAGTTTGGGTGCCTGATAGAGCACCAGCTCATCCACCAGCCCTTTTTCCAGCAGAGCGCCGCACAGCCGCGGCCCCGACTCGACCAGTACCGAGTTGACGTTCTGCTTGGCCAACAGCATGAAGAGGCTGACCAGATCCAGCTTGCCATCCAGCAGCGGCAGCTCCAGCTGCTGCACCCACTCGGGCCACTCGCCGGACGCCTTGTGACGGGCCAGCAGCACCGGGCTCTCGCTCTGGAACAGCGGCAAGTCGGGAGTGAGGCGGTTTTGCGAATCGACGATGACTCGCAGCGGCTGGCGCAGGGTCTCTTTGGGATAACTTGCCTTGACCGAGGGGGGCAGCTCGTCCCAGCGCACGGTCAGGGAAGCGCCATCGGCCAGCACGGTTTCGGCGCTGGAGAGCACCGCATCGTGGCGGGCCCGCAGTCGCTGCACGTCGCGGCGCGCATCCGGGGAGGTGATCCACTGGCTCTCGCCGCTCGCCATGGCGGTGCGGCCATCGAGGCTGGCCCCCAGCTTGACGGTCACTCGCGGGAAGGCGGTACGCATCCGCTTGAAAAAGCCCGGGTTGAGCGCTTCGGCTTCACTCGCCAACAGGCCGAAATCTGTCTTGATCCCCGCTTCGGAAAGCATACGCAGGCCACGCCCACCCACCTGGGGATTGGGATCGACCATGGCCGCCACCACCCGCGCGACGCCAGCATTGATCAGCGCCTCGGCGCAGGGGGGAGTACGACCGTGATGGGAGCAGGGTTCGAGGGTTACATAGGCGGTAGCGCCACGGGCGTTGTCACCGGCGGCGCGCAGGGCGTAAACCTCGGCATGGGGCTCGCCCGCCTTTTGATGCCACCCTTCGCCAACCACCACGCCATCTTTGACCAGCACGGCGCCGACGCAGGGGTTGGGGGCCGTGGTGTAGCGGCCGCGGCGGGCCAGTTCGAGGGCCCGACTCATCCATTGGTAATCATCTTGACTAAACATTCGGGCTCCTTTGACAACACATCTCGACTTTACGCAGTATCGTAGGTTCGATTAGCGCAGCGTAATCGGACGCGGCAACATGGGTGAGCATGGAGGTTTACTTCTCCAGCTTGGCAATCTCTTCGCCGAACTCGCGAATATCTTCGAAGCTGCGATAGACGGAGGCAAAGCGGATATAGGCCACCTTGTCCAGACTCTTGAGCTCATCCATCACCAGATTGCCTACCAGCTCGGAGGCGACTTCGCGCTCGCCGGTGGCACGCAGGCGGGATTTGATATGGTTGACCGCTTTTTCGATGGCCTCCATGCTCACCGGCCGCTTCTCCAGCGCCCGCAGGATGCCGGCGCGCAGCTTGTCTTCGTTGAACGGCTCGCGGGAGCCGTTGGACTTGATGACGCGGGGCATCACCAGCTCGGCCATCTCGAAGGTGGTAAAACGCTCGTGACAGAGCAGACACTCACGACGGCGGCGCACCTGATGGCCTTCTGCCACCAGACGGGAATCGATCACCTTGGTATCAACCGCACTACAGAATGGGCAATGCATCGGACCTCCGGCGTTAATGGAACAGGGACCGGCCCGGCGGGCCAGGATCTAGGTCGGCCAGTGTAGCACGGCCATCCAAAACCGGTAAAAGCCAGAAAAAACAATGCCACCCGCAGGTGGCATTGGTCTCAAACCGGATGGTCTGACTTATCAGCCATAGACCGGGAAGCGGCGGCAGATATCCAGCACCTTCTCGCGTACGGTGGCCAGCACGGCATCGTTATCGTGGTTGTCCAGTACGTCGCAGATCCAGTGGGTCAGCTCGATGGACTCGGCCTCCTTGAAACCACGGCGGGTGATGGCCGGGGTACCAATCCGTACACCGGAGGTGACGAACGGGGAGCGCGGATCGTTCGGCACGGAGTTCTTGTTGACGGTGATGTTGGCTTTGCCCAGCGCAGCGTCAGCATCCTTACCGGTCAGCTCGCGGCCGATCAGGTCAACCAGCATCAGATGGTTGTCGGTACCGCCGGAGACGATCTTGTAACCGCGCTCGATAAAGGTGGCGGCCATCGCCTTGGCGTTTTTCACGACCTGAGCCTGATAGGTCTTGAACTCGGGCTCCAGCGCCTCTTTGAAGGCAACGGCTTTACCGGCGATGACGTGCATCAGCGGGCCACCCTGACCACCCGGGAAGACGGCAGAGTTGAGCTTCTTGTAGAGCTCCTCGTCGTCAGCGGCGGAGAGGATCAGACCACCACGCGGACCGGCCAGGGTCTTGTGGGTGGTGGAGGTGACCACGTGAGCGTGGGGAACCGGGTTCGGGTAGACGCCAGCGGCAATCAGACCCGCCACGTGGGCCATGTCGACGAACAGGTAGGCACCGACCTTGTCGGCGATTTCGCGCATGCGGGCCCAGTCAACGATGCCGGAGTAGGCAGAGAAGCCACCGATCATCATCTTCGGCTTGTGCTCGACAGCCTGACGTTCCATGTCGTCGTAGTCGATCTTGCCGGACTCATCGATACCGTAAGGCACGATGTTGTAGAGCTTGCCGGAGAAGTTGACCGGAGAGCCGTGGGTCAGGTGACCGCCGTGTGCCAGGTTCATACCCAGTACGGTGTCGCCCGGCTGCAGCAGAGCCATGTAAACGGCGCTGTTGGCCTGGGAGCCGGAGTGCGGCTGCACGTTGGCGTAAGTGGCACCGAAAAGCTCTTTGGCGCGCTCGATGGCCAGGGTTTCGACCACATCCACATACTCGCAACCACCGTAGTAACGCTTGGAGGGGTAACCTTCGGCGTACTTGTTGGTCAGCTGGGAGCCCTGGGCTTCCATGACACGGGGGCTGGTGTAGTTCTCAGACGCAATCAGCTCGATATGCTCTTCCTGACGACGGGTTTCGTCTGTGATGGCCTGCCACAATTGCGGATCATAATTGGCGATGGTCATGTCACGTTTCAACATCCGTTTCTCTCCTGAAAATCGTTTGCGCGTTAGGTGAAGTGGGCGCGGGCATTGTAACGTGAGCTGGATCAAAGAGACAGTCCAACCACCTAAAATAATGTTGAATTTATGTTGTAAAAAGCAAGATTCCCTCCCCGTTCAATACCCTGGCTGCTCCGCCAAACGGCACATTTTTCATCCCGCTGCGGGCGGGCAAAACCCGAAGGGGATCACAACGCCCTCTTTATCCATCCTGTAACATATTCATTCGAAACAAATTTAATGATGATGGAGCTGATTGCAGCCATGCATCCGAGGGGCTGCACCTAACCGGAGGAGTTCAAGATGGACCATCTGCTGACATTCGTGATCCTGGCGGTCTTTTTTCTGTTCTACTGGGTCTACTACACCAGCCAACGCAAACATCTCCCCACCACCTCGTGGGAGCAACTCCCCACCAAAGCCGAATATCTGGCGGCCCACCCTGAATCAGTCGATGGCGATATCATCTTCTGTTATCACTGCGGCCACCACGAGTTGCTGGAGGTAGGAATGGTGCACCTGACCGATTTTCGCCGGGAATGGGTCTGTGCCAAGTGCAAGCAGGTGCTGTTTCGGGAGATCGAATAACAGCGCAGGGGCTGGCCCCCTCCCTAAACGTTGTGCATCGCCAGCAGGGATCAGAACTGCGCATCCCTGTTGGCCGTCAGCCACTGCTGCAACCCGCTCACCGCCGCGTCAAATTGCGCCCCGATTGTCGCAGGCTCCCCGCCTCCCACCTCAAGAGCCGCACAGTGGCTGGCAAATTCGGTCAACCCCAGCGCCAGCGCACTCCCCTTGAGCTTGTGCGCCAGCTGACGTTGCTCTTTCCCCTCACCCTGAGCCAACTTATCCACCAACACCCGCCCTTGCGACTCAAACAGCGCGACCAGCTGGCGGATCCGCGCCATGCCGAGCAGGGGCAGATCGGCGTCCAGCACCGGATTGGCCCACTCAGGCTGGTTAGTTGGGGGCGCGGCTGCTGATAATTGCACCCGCGGCTCAATAGCGGCGCCCTCTTGCCGAAATAGTTGATCTATGGCGTTCGCCAGCACCGCCAGCCGCACCGGCTTGCCGACAAAATCGACAAACCCGGCGGCAAGGCAGTGGCGGATATCCTCCGGATACATCTGGGCCGAGATGGCGATGGCGGGCAGCGGCCGCTCATGCATCTCCTCGCTGATGGCTGCCAGATCCTCGCGCAGGGTCATACCGTCCATATCGGGCAGATTGATATCGAGCAGCGCCAGCTCGAAGGGGCGCTCGGTCACCAGCGCCAGCGCGCTGCGACCATCCTCCGCCAGGGTGACGCGATGGCCGAGGCGGGTCAGCATGCCTTGCACCACCAGCCGGTTGATCTCGTTATCCTCAACCAGCAGGATGTCGCGGGACTGGCCAAGGTGCAGCCGCTGCGCCTCAGCGGGCAGTTGGGCGCTCGAGCGTTGCAGGGGCAGGCTGAAGCTGAACTCACACCCCTTGCCCGGTTCGCTGGCAAGGTTCAGCTCGCCTCCCATGGCGGCCACCAGCTTGCGGCTGATCGCCAGTCCCAACCCGGTGCCGCCCTGATGGCCCATATCACGCTTACGCTGGCGAAACGCCTCGAACACCGCCTCCTGCTCATCGGCCGGAATGCCGGGGCCGGTATCGCGCACCACGAAGCGGATGCAGGGCTCGGCGCAAGGGCCGTGACAGACAAGGGGCGCCACCGTCAGGGTAATCTGGCCACGGGCGGTAAACTTGACCGCATTGCCGAGCAAGTTGCCGAGCACCTGGCGCAGTTTGCCCAGATCCCCCTCGACCACAGGCGCCAGCCCGGGCGCATATTCCAGCTCCAGGGTGACCCCCTTGGCCGCGGCCTTTGGCCGGAACAACGCGCTGAGCTCATCCACCAGCTGGAACAGGGGGAAGGGTTCGCGGCGCGCCTCCACATGGCCCGCTTCTATCTTGGAGTAGTCGAGAATGTCGTTGAGGATCTCCAGCAGGGATTCGCCGCTGTGCTCGATGGCGGCCAGATAGCGCTGCTGGGTGTCGCTGAGGTGGGTATCTTCCAGCAGCGTCAGGCCCCCGAGAATGCCGTTCATGGGGGTGCGGATCTCGTGGCTCATGGTGGCGAGAAACACCGACTTGGCGCGGTTGGCCTGCTCCGCCTCGGCGCGGGCCTGCCGCTGCTTCTCCACCTCCTCATTGAGCCGCTCGTTGGCGTGGCTGAGCTGGCCAGTGCGCTCCTCGACCCGCGACTCCAGCTCGCGCTGATAACGGCCCAGCTCCACCGCATTGTCACGAAACACCTGCAGGGCCCGCCCCAGCTCCGCCAGCTCATCGCGCCCGGTACTGGCGATCGGCTCAAGGGGGGCCAGCTCCCCGCGCGCCAACCGGCTCATCCCCGCCACCGCCCGTTGCAGCGGCCAGACGATCCGGCCGTAGACCATGCGCCACATCAGCAGCATCAGCAGTAGCAGCGTAAGCAGGCCAATGGCCATCAACGCCTGCTCCAGCAGCCTGAGGCGCTGACTTAGCGCCTGCTGGCTCTGCCCCAGTGAATCGCGGGCACGGCTGACCAGCTCACCGACCTGCTGATTGAGGCTGCTCATCAGGGCGTCGTTGGCACTGGCCAGCACCCGCAGTGCCTCCCCCTTGCCGAGCCAGTCGCTGCGCAGTTGCACCAGCTTGTCGCTCTGCGCCAGCACGGTCAGCGCCTGTTCCACCGCCTGCCGGCGGGCCGGATCGGTCACCGCCCCGGCCCGCAGTTGCAAGATAGCCAGCTCCCGCTGCCCCTCTTGCAACAGCGTTTGCAACTGTTCCTGTCGTTCGCTGCGCCACATCTCCTCGATACGCTGCTGCTGCATCAGGGTACGATGACGCAGCTCGGTCATCTGCTCCAGCCAGTCGAGATCCTGCTCCAGCAGGCGGTCCAGCGTCCGGGCCGCCTGCGCACCTTGCTGTTGGTAGAGGGAACCCAATCCCGCCACCATCACGGTTTCGGCGTTCTCCATCTGGCTGCGCGCCAGCTCGGCGATCTGTCCGGCCGCCGCCACCAGATGGGCCCGCTGCGCCTCACCCTGCGCCATCAGGGTCAACCGCTCCCCCACCAGCCAGCCCTGCTGGCCCAGATTGCCGATAATGCTCTGACTGAGCTGATCGAGGCTTGTTGAACCCTGCCCACGGCCGAGTTGCGCCAGCACCTGTTGTAGCTGTTGCCCCTGCAGGGTGAGCAAGCGTCCCTGATGCTCCCGCTCCTGCTCGCTGGTTGCGGTGGCCAGCAGCCGTGACGCGCTCTGGATCTCGCCGCTGAGGCGAGAGAGCGTGCGCGCCAGCTCCTGATCGGCGAGAGTCTGCTGCACCCCTTGCTCCAGCTGGCGCAGATGGCTAAGCCCCACCCAGCCCAGCAGGGAAGCACTCAGGGTCAGCAACGCCATCAGGGAGAAGGCCAGCAGCAACTTGCCACCCAGGCCGGAAAAGATTCTCACGGGAAGTCCCTTGGTTGTGGTCGGCTTTGACCGGATAATATGGCCCAACACTTTAACAAAACCCCTGGCCATGCGAAGCGTCTATCTCTCCCCGTTGTTGCTGATCTGGTTACTAATGCTTCCCCGCGCCGCCCTCGCCTTTGCGGTCGATATCTGGCGCGCCGGCGAATTCAGCGGCCAGCCGGTGCGCCAGCAGTGGCCGGAACCCGCCGCCGCAACCAAACCGCTGACCCTCTGTGCCCTCTACCCCCATCTGCGCGACGCCTACTGGCTTTCGGTCAATCAGGGCATGGTTGACGAGGCGAAGCGGCTGGGAGTCAAGTTGCAGATCCACGAAGCGGGAGGCTATGGCGCCCTCGCCGAGCAGCGTCAGCAGTTGCAACGCTGCGTGCAGGAAGGAAGCGATGCCATCTTGCTCGGCGCAGTGAGCTATCAGGGCCTGCGCGAGGCCATCAAGGCCACGCCGCTGCCGCTCTTTGGACTGGTCAACGATCTGCCCAGCGGTCTGGTGCAGGCGAAGGTGGGGGTCTCCTGGTACCAGATGGGCTGGCAAATCGGCCACTGGCTGGCGCAGCGTCACCCCGCCGGCAGCAAGCCGGTCTCGGTCGCCCTCTTCCCCGGCCCGCAGGCAAACGGCGGCAACAACTTCGTCGAGCCGGGCTTTGCCGATGCCATCAAGGGGAGCGCCATCAAGCTGGTCACCACCGAACGCGGCGACAACAGCCGAGAAATCCAGCGCACGCTGGTGCAGCAGACGCTGGCCCGCTATCCCGACCTCGACTATCTGGTGGGGGGCGCCATCGCCGCCGAAGTGGCCGTCAACGAGCTGGCGCAGCGCCATCTTGACAGGCCCCGGGTGCTGAGCACCTACTTCAGCCACGGGGTACAGCGGGGCCTGCGCCGGGGCAAGATCCTGGCAGCCAACAGCGATCAGATGCGGCTGCAGGGGCGCCTTGCGGTCGCTCAGGCGGTCTGCCTGCTACAACACCCTGATGCCAATGCCGAGCAGTGTCCGCGGGTGATGGGGCCACCCATTCTGACGCTGTCTGCGCCACTGACCGACCCCGCCGATTCCCTCTCGGATGGCGCTTTTCGTCCCGTCTATCGGGTCGAATAGCCGTTCCAAATCCGAACAGCACACTCAAGGAGAAGAGATGAAAGAGTTACATGCCAGCTGCCTGTGCGGCGCCGTCGCCCTGACCCTGCCGGATCAGTTTGACTATATGGGGAACTGCCACTGCAGCGAATGCCGCAAGTTTTCAGGGGGAGATTACGCCTCGGTCGGCGGACTGGATGGCAACAAGGTCACCATAGTGAAGGGGGAAGAGGCCATCGGCCACTACCGGAAATCGGCAGAGACCACCCTGGCCTTCTGTCGTCACTGCGGCTCCAGCCTGTTCAGCCAGAAGAGCAGCAGCGGCAAGATCAATCTGCGCCTCGGGGTACTGGACGATGTGCCGAGCCAGCGGCCCGCGTTTCACATCTTTGTCGGCTCCAAGGCGCCCTGGCACCAGATTGGCGACGACTGCCCGCAATTTGATACCCGCCCGCCGGTCTGATACCCGGTCAAACAGGCCAGGGCCACCGCAACGGAGTCAGGAGGCTATCTCGCCGGCAAACAGATAGCCTTCACCATGGACGGTGACAAACAGCTGGGGATCCCGCGGATCCGCTTCCATCTTGCCGCGCAGCCGCCGGATCAACACATCTATGGTGCGATCGCTCGGGCCATCGCCGCGATGGCTGATGAGGGTCAGGATCCGCTCCCGACTGAGCACCCGCCCGGCATGGGCGACAAAGGCCACCAGCACTTCATATTCGGCCTTGGTCAGACGCACCGGCACTCCGTCCTTGCTGAGCTGGCGACGGGGGATGTCAAAACGCCAGGGGCCAAAGCGCACCGCATCGTCAGCCACCGCAGGCTCGCTCGGCGCGGCGGCCGCCAGCGAGATCCGCCACAGCAGATTCTTGACCCGCACCAGCAACTCCCGTAGCTCGAACGGCTTGGTGACATAGTCATCGGCCCCCATTTCGAGGCCGACTATCCGGTCTACCGCATCACTGCGGCCGGTGACCAGAATGATCCCCACCGTGCTGCGCGCCCGCAGTTCACGGGTCAGCAGCAGACCATCTTCCCCCGGCAGGTTGATATCCAGCATCACCAGATCGACCGTCTGTTCCGCCAGCACGGCGCGCATCTCCTGGCCGTTTTCGACCGCCGTCACCCGATAGCCCTCCCGCTCGAAATAGCCGGTCAGCTTCTCGCGGGTAACCGCATCATCTTCAACAACCAGAATGTGGTAGCTCATGGGCAGGGTTCACGATGGTCGACAAGGGAGGATTATTCTATTCACATTTTGTCATAAATACCCCTATTTCATTAATTTGTGGCGGCAGCCCTGTTCACAACGCCTCCCTATCATGGCTCCCATCAAAAAAGTGATGTGAGATAGCATGATGAAAAAACTGTGGCACTTCCTGCGCACCCCCAGCCGTCGCTGGTCGGTACTGGCGCTGCTTCTGGTAGGCGTCGGCGTCACCCTCGCGGGCACCGTCGGTCTGCACTATGGCTTTGAGAAAACCAGCAGCCTCGAATTCTGTATCTCCTGCCACTCCATGAAAGACACCGTCTATCCGGAGTACAAGGAGTCCATCCACTTCAAGAATGCCTCCGGGGTACAGGCGGTCTGTACCGACTGTCACCAGCCGAAGGACTTTGTCGGCAAGGTGGCCCGCAAGATGGAGGCGGCCAACGACCTCTATCAGGAGTACATAGGCCACAGCATCGACACCCAGGAGAAGTTCGAGGACCGGCGTCTGCATCTGGCCGAGAAGGTGTGGGCGCGGATGAGCAGCCAGAACTCCAAGACCTGCAAGTCCTGCCACAGCTACGACAACATGGATCACGCCAAGCAGTCCCCGGCGGCAGCGCTGGCGATGAAAGATGCGGCGGCGAAGAACATGAACTGCATCGAGTGCCACAAAGGCATCGCCCACGAACTGCCCAACATGGCGGGCGGCTTCCGGGCCACTTACGCCACCCTGGTCAACGACGCGCAAGAGGCGCCAGCCGCCGAGACCCTCTACAACCTGGGTGAAAAAGATCTCTACGCCAGCGAGCAGAGCACCGACCCGGTCGGCAAACTGCTGCCTGCCTCCCGCATCGACGTGGTGGACCGCAGCGGCGATCGCCTCAAGGTGACCATCGAAGGGTGGCGCGAGAGCGATGGCAAGGGCCGGGTGCTGAGCGAATACATGGGCAAGCGGGTCTTCGTCGCCACCATCCGTGACGAACTGAAAGCGAGCGAGAAAGTGCTCAAGCAGGAGACCGACAGCGCCACCCATATCAAGTGGGAGCAGGTTCAGGTGCAGGCCTGGGTCGATGGCAAGGGCTTTGAATCATCGCTCAAACCGATCTGGGATTACGCCGGCGAGATGTACAAATCCACCTGCAACTCCTGCCACGGCGCGCCGGATCCCGCCCACTTCACTGCCAACGGCTGGATTTCGGGACTCAAGGCGATGTCTGCCTACTATCGCCTGAGCAAGGAAGAGGAGCGCACCCTGCTCAAATACCTGCAAAACCATGCCGCCGATACCGGTGGTCAGGGCAGCCACTAAGTCCGGATTCGAAAGAGGAATAACAAGATGATCAATATTTCCCGTCGTGGTTTTCTGGGTGGCTTGCTGGCCAGCGGTGCCTCTGCCCTGATCGGCCCCTCCCTGCTCGGTCGTGCCGTGATGGCCGCCGAGTCTGGCGAAAAACTGGTGCAGTCCGGCTCCCACTGGGGCGCCTTCCGTGCCCGGGTGGTCGATGGGCGCTGGGTCGAGACCCTGCCGTTCGAGCATGACAAGCACCCCACCGACATGCTCAAGGCCTTGAGTGAGGTGGTCTACAACCCCTCCCGCATCCGCTACCCCATGGTGCGACTAGACTGGCTGCGCAAGGGGCACCAGTCCGACACCAGCGAACGCGGCCAGAACCGCTTCGTGCGGGTGACCTGGTCTCAGGCGCTGGACTTCTTCTATCACGAGCTGGAGCGGGTGCAGAAGACCTATGGCCCGAGCGCCCTCTATGCCGGTCACTCCGGCTGGCAGTCGGTGGGCAAACTGCATTCCGCTGGTGCCATGCTGGGGCGCGCCATGAACCTGCACGGCACCTATCTGGCCAAGGCCGGTGACTACTCCACCGGTGCCGCCCAGGTGATCCTGCCCCACGTGGCGGGCGCCATGGAGGTGTATGAACAGCAGACCTCCTGGCCGCTGGTGCTGGAACACAGCAAGACCATCGTTATCTGGGGCTCCGATCCCATCAAGAATCTGCAGGTGGGCTGGCTGGTGCCGGACCACAGCGTCTACGACTACTGGGCGCAGTTGAAAGAGAAGGTGGCCAAAGGCGAGATCCGGGTGATCAGTGTCGATCCGGTCAAATCCAAGACCCAGAAGTACCTCAATTGCGATCAGGTGACCCTGAATCCGCAGACCGACGTACCGCTGATGCTGGGCATCGCACACACCCTCTACAGCGAGAAGCGCCACGACGAGGCGTTCCTGAAGAACTACACCACCGGCTTTGACAAGTTCCTGCCCTACCTGCTGGGCACCAGCGATGGTCAGGTGAAGGATGCCGAGTGGGCCGCCGCCATCTGTGGCGTACCAGCCGAGACCATCCGCGAGCTGGCCCGCACCATGAGCAGCGGTCGTACCCAGCTTATCGGCGGCTGGTGCGTGCAACGCATGCACCACGGCGAACAGTACGCCTGGATGCTGGTGGTTCTGGCCTCGATGATTGGCCAGATCGGCCTGCCGGGGGGCGGTTACGGCTTTGGCTGGCACTACAACGGGGCGGGTACCATCACCTCCAGCGGCCCCATTATGTCCGGTTTCAGCTCGGTCATCCCCGGCGTTAAACCACTCCATGACGGCGAATGGAAGGGCTACTCCAAGTACATTCCGGTGGCCCGTTTCGTCGACTGCATCCTCAATCCGGGCAAGCAGATCGCCTTCAACGGCCAGACCATCACCTACCCCCACATGAAGATGGCGGTGTTCTGCGGCAACAACCCGTTCCACCACCAGCAGGATCGCAACAAGATGGTCGCCGCCTGGCGCAAGCTGGAAACCGTGGTCAGCATCGATCACCAGTGGACCGCCAGCTGCCGCTTCGCCGATATCGTGCTGCCCGCCACCACCACTTATGAGCGGGACGACATAGAGCAGTGGGGCTCCCACTCCAACGCGGGCATTCTGGCCATGTACAAGGTGGTGGAGCCGCTGTTCGAGGCGCGCGATGACTACGACATCTTCGCCGATCTCTGCCGTCGCTTCGGTCGCGAGGCCGAGTTCACCGGTGGCAAGAGCAAGCTGGAGTGGATCCAGAGCATCTATGACGATGCCCGCCTGCAGGGCCGCGGCATCGGCATTCGTCTGCCCCGTTTCAGCCAGTTCTGGCACGGCGAAGGCTTCGTCACCTTCCCGGCGGGCCAACCCTGGGTGCGCCACGAGTCGTTCCGTCAGGAGCCGGATCTGGAACCCCTCGGTACCCCGTCCGGCCTTATCGAGATCTACTCCAAGACCATCGCCGACTACGGCTATGGGGATTGCCCGGGCCACCCGGTCTGGATCGAGCCCTACGAGCGTTCCCACGGCGGGCCGGGCAGCAAACAGTACCCGCTGCACCTGCAATCCTGCCACCCGGACAAGCGGCTGCACAGCCAGCTCTGCTCCTCCGACAACTACCGCGCCACCTACACGGTACAGGGGCGCGAGCCTGTCTACATGAATCCGCAGGATGCCAAATCCCGCGGCCTCAAGGACGGCGATCTGGTGCGGGTGTTCAACGGCCGCGGTCAGGTATTGGCTGGTCTGGTGGTGAGCGATGACTACGCCCCCGGCGTGGTGCGCATTCAGGAAGGAGCCTGGTATGGGCCGCAAGAGGGTGGCAAGGTGGGGACTCTCTGTACCTACGGCGATCCCAACGTGCTGACCGCCGACATCGGCTCCTCCAGCCTGGCGCAGGCCACCACGGCCCATACCGCGCTGGTGGAGATCGAGAAGTTCCGTGGACAGGCACCCGCCGTCACTGCCTTCGGCGCGCCGGAATCGGCCAAGGGCATCGACCCCATGTTCCCGGCACTCTGACCCCTGGGGGACGAAAGCGCCCCCTTGAGTTTCCTTTATTTTTAAAGTCGTTAGAATCGGGAGCCATCAAGGCTCCCGATTGCCATCCACGGAGGAAAAATGCAGGAATTTATGGCTACCAGCGAACGCCGGGCCGAACTCTACTGGTGGTTCTCCACCCTGTTCGCCGCCGAACTCAGTGATGAGCAGATCGCCGAATATGACACCTATGATGTGCGAAGCTTCCTGAAAAGCCTCTCCACCCTGGATCCGATGCGCGAAGCCGTGGCCGAGCTCAACGATGCCATCGCCCGCCTGCTGGTGCGCCCGGATCGCCAGCTGGAACTGGCCGCCGACTTCGCCGGCCTGTTTCTGGTGGATCCCAAACAGGGCGCCCTGCCCTACGAATCGCTCTACCGTGGCGATGCCAAGCTGCTGATGCAGGCCCCGATGGCCGAGATGCAGGCCCGCCTCGATCGCCTTGGTATCAATGTCAGCGATAAATACAAAGAGCCTGCCGACCATCTGGCTATCGAGCTGGATCTGATGGGCAATCTCATCATCCGCGCGGCGGAAGCCAAGAGCGCAGCCGAGCGGGAACGCTGGCTCGACGAGCAGGAAGCACTGCTGCACGGTCATCTGCTGGGCTGGTTTGACAAGTTCGAAAGCGCCTGTCGCGCCGCCGACCGGTTTGGCTTCTACGGCGCCAGTGCCCGTCTGCTGGGGGTCTTCCTCAAGATGGATGCCAACTACCTCTCTCTGGTCAAACCGGCACCGTCCGCCGACTGAGGCCGCGATGAAGACAGCCCTGCTTCTGATTGCATGCTGGCTGCTGGCCCTGATCCCGCTGGATCAGGGCATTACTCCCCTGATTGCGCTGCTGTTCAACCCGGATCGCGAGCTCTACGGCACCGCTCAGCTCACCGGCTTTGCCGGCATCCTGCTCACCCTCTACCTTGCCAATCTCGGCGTCGAGGTGGTGTTGCGCCGCCGCTTCCAGATTGCCGGCATGCTGGCGCTGCTGGCCGCCTGGATCGACTTCATCAACAGCAGCGGCAGCGAGTCGCACTTCCTGCTGCTCTATCTGCTTGCCCTCCCCTTCCATCTGCTCGGCTGGCTGGTACTGGTGCGCGGCATTCAGGCGTTTGGTCGCCAGAAGGGATAACCACTCGCCCCTTTTTCCATCCTTTTTATCAGGTTTTTCTGCCTATTCTTGCCGTCAAAACAACCAGATAACTCCGCTTGACTCCCGGCCAAACAGTTCGTGCCATACTGACAACTGATGCAAGTGATAAAACAATCAATGCCGAGGTCATCATGGATGGGAAGCTTTTCAACGCCGACACCGAGGCAATGTTGACCCAGCTGTCAGATCACACCGTCCTGGAACAGCTGATGGATAATGCCCCTCTGGGCATCGGCGTCTTTGACTGCGAATTTCGCTACCGTAAAGTCAATCAGGTGCTTGCCGACATCAATGGCAAGAGCATCGAGGAGCATCAGGGCAAGCACCTCAGAGAGGTGGTTCCCAAGCTGGCCCCGACCCTGGAGCCCATGTTTCAGCAGATCATGCGAAGCGGCATGCCCTACGTGGATATCGCCATCACGGGCCAAACCGCGGCGTACGACAGCAGCTCACGCCGCTTTCAGGCCACCTACAGCCCGATGCGGGATGAGAAAGGGGAGCTGAACGGCATCCTCGCCATCGTGCGGGACATCACCGAGCAGTACGAAACCGAACAACGCCTGCAACTGGCAATGCGAGCGGCCCAAATCGGGGTGTGGGAGTGGCACGTGGCGGATGACAGATTGCTGTTCGACGGCCAGATTGAGCCGCTGCTGGGCATCGAGGCCAACCAGTTCCACGGCGGGCTGCAAGCGTTCGTCGACTGTTTTGAACCGGAATCCGGCAGCCAGCTCAAGGCCGCCCTGCAAAGTCATGACCCCATCCATCTCACCCTGAGCTACCTCACCGCTCTCAACGAGCGCCACTGGGTCGATATTCATGCCGACCATGTCCCCGCCACCGAGTCGGTCGGCCACCGGGTCATGGGAGTCATTCACAATGCCACCGCCCGCCGCCGTCAGGAGGAGCGACTCCATCAGGCCAACGTGGTATTCGATACCACGGCCGAGGGGATCATCATCCTCGACAGCGAGCACCATATTCTGTCGGTCAACCCGGCCTTCACCATGCTGACCCAATACAATGCCGAGGAGGTGATAGGCCGCACCCCGGATATCATCATGCATCCCAGGCGCTACACTGACCTCGACTATCCCTGGTATCACCTGCGCCCCGGCAACAACGCCTGGCATGGCGAGATGGTTTGTCTGCGCAAGGATGGCAGCTACTTCTCCTCCTGGCAGCAGATCAGCGCTGTCTATGACAACTTCAACAACACTACTCACTATGTGATCGCCCTCTCCGACATCAGCGCCATTCGCAAGGTGGAGGCCGAGCTGAATCACCTTGCCTATCACGATCCCCTGACCGAGCTGGGCAATCGTCATCTGTTGCAGGAGCGGCTGGCCCTTGAGCTGAAAACCGCGCAGCTCAATCGCAAACGGTTGGGGCTGCTTTTTATTGATCTGGATGGCTTCAAGCTGATCAACGACAGCCTGGGCCACGGAGTCGGCGATGAGCTACTCAAGCGGCTGGCAGAGCGGATCCGCGGCTGCCTGCAGCACAACGATCTGGCGACCCGCCTCGGGGGAGACGAGTTTCTGGTGCTGATCCCCTATCTGGAGGAGCCTGACGAGCTGGCAACCCTGGCCAATACCCTGCTGACCGTGTTGCGTGAACCGGTTGAGCTGGCCCATGAGCTGGTGGCAATCTCGGCAAGTATCGGTATCGCCATCTATCCGGATCATGCAGACAGCCCGGAAACCCTGGTCAGCGCCGCCGACAGCGCCATGTACGAGGCGAAAAGTCAGGGGCGCAACGGATTCCAGTTCTATACCCCCTGCATGGCGGCTCGAGCCCGCGAGCGGATGCAGATTGAGCAGGGTCTGCTCAAGGCCCTGGAGCTCGAACAGCTCTGCATCTTCTATCAACCCATGACCAATCTGGCCAACGGCCACCTGAGCGGACTGGAAGCCCTGCTGCGCTGGCAGCATCCGAATGAGGGGATGATAGCGCCGACCCGTTTTATTCCGGTGGCGGAGGAGTGCGGCCTGATCGAGAAAATTGGGGAGTGGGTGATGCGCAACGCCTGTGAGCAGGGACAAAACTGGCTGGCCGCCGGACTGCCGGTGCCCCGCTTGTCGGTCAATGTGTCGGTACGGGAGATGCGCTCCCCGGGCTACGTTGAACGGGTCGCCGCTATTCTGGCAGAGACGGGATTTCCGCCAGAACGGCTCGAGATCGAGGTGACGGAGAGCATCATCCAGCGAGTCGAACAGAGTCTGGATCTCTTTACTCGCCTGAAAAATCTCGGCGTGCAGATTGCCATCGATGACTTTGGTACCGGCTTCTCGTCACTGAGTCTGCTCAAGACCCTGCCGATCGATCGCATCAAGATCGACCGGGCGTTTGTGCAGGCATTACCGGAAGACAAGAACAGTCGGGAGCTCTGCCGCACCATCATCAATCTGGCCGACAGTCTGGATATGGAGGTCACCGCCGAAGGGATTGAAACCAAGGCACAACACGCCTTTTTGCAGTCACTCAACTGCGGCGAAGGACAGGGTTATCTGTTCAGCAAACCACTGCATGTAGAACAGATGCACGAACGCTTGGATTGCCAAAACGCTCAACATTAGCGATACCAAGGAAACAAACCGCCAATCAAACTATTTTCCAAACGTCAGGGTAGGAACACCACCATTATCCCGGTCATTGGCCATGCGAGTGAGCGGTGAGTCGCCAGAGTAACGGGATCCTGGCTCACTGAGGGAAAACTTGGTTCCCGACTTTTTGTCCTGCCATGCATGACCAAGCTGATCAGCAACCCGCTCCCGCACAGTCTGTGAAGGCTCCTGGTGTGTAATCGCAAACTCTTTGGGAGGTTTGTCTGCAAGAACAGTCGTATCAAAGTGCCACAGGGATGCACAGAGCAATAGAGAAAACATAACTACCTCCATCCATCAAGGTCCTCCTTTTTACCGACTCACTGCGCGAGTGTCACCCATAACCCTGTAACCAAATGTTGCTGTCTATCCAAAAGTCTAATTGCCCCCATCAGCCAAAGGTATAAGTTGTTACTTAATTATTAAAAGTATGTATTCAAAGGAGTGAGTGATGAGCGAGAGCAAGGTCTACCCGGTCAAACCCCACATCAGCAGCAATGCACTGCTCGACAAGGGCGACTACGCCGCCATGTATCAGGCCTCCGTCGAGGATCCCGATACCTTCTGGGGAGAGCAGGGAAAAATTCTCGACTGGATGAAACCCTATACCAAGGTCAAGAACACCTCCTACGATCCGGGCCATGTCTCCATCAAATGGTTTGAAGATGGCCAGCTCAACGTCTCGGCCAACTGTCTCGATCGCCATCTCGCCGAACGGGGTGACAAGGTCGCCATCATCTGGGAAGGGGACAACCCCGCCGAAGATCGCAAACTCACCTACCGCGAATTGCACAGTGAAGTGTGCAAGTTTGCCAACGTATTGAAAGCACAAGGGGTTCACCGCGGCGACGTGGTCTGCCTCTATATGCCTATGGTACCCGAAGCCGCCATCGCCATGCTGGCCTGTACCCGCATAGGCGCGGTACACAGCATCGTCTTCGGCGGCTTCTCGCCGGAAGCGCTGGCTGGTCGCATCATCGACTCGGGCTCGCGCATCGTGATCACCGCCGACGAGGGGCTGCGTGGTGGCCGTCCGGTGCCGCTCAAGAAGAATGTGGATGAAGCGCTCACCAACCCGGATACCCAGGTCAACAAGGTGATCGTGCTCAAGCGCACCGGCGGCAATGTCGCCTGGTACAACCACCGCGACATCTGGTGGCATGAAGCGACCGCCGCCGTCAGCAGCGACTGCCCGCCCGAGGCGATGAACGCCGAAGATCCGCTCTTTATCCTCTATACCTCCGGCTCCACCGGCAAACCCAAGGGGGTGCTGCACACCACCGGCGGCTATCTGGTCTATGCCACCCTCACCTTCAAATATGTGTTCGACTACCACGAAGAGGACATCTACTGGTGTACCGCCGATGTGGGCTGGGTCACTGGTCACTCCTATCTGGTCTACGGGCCGCTTGCCAACGGTGCCACCACCATCATGTTCGAAGGGGTGCCCAACTACCCGGCCACCAACCGCATGAGTCAGGTGGTGGACAAGCATAAGGTCACCATCCTTTATACTGCACCAACCGCCATCCGTGCCCTGATGGCCAAGGGTAACGAAGCGGTCACCGGCACGTCACGCCAGAGCCTGCGCATCATGGGCTCGGTGGGTGAGCCCATCAACCCGGAAGCCTGGGAGTGGTACTACCGCACCATTGGCGATGAGCGCTGCCCCATTGTCGATACCTGGTGGCAGACCGAGACCGGCGGCATCCTGATTACGCCGCTGCCCGGCGTTACCGACCTGAAACCGGGCTCGGCGACTCGTCCCTTCTTCGGGGTGCAACCTGCGCTGGTGGACAACATGGGCGAGCCGCTGGAGGGGACCACCGAGGGTAACTTGGTGATCACCGACTCCTGGCCGGGCCAGATGCGCACCGTATTCGGCGATCACGAGCGCTTCGAGCAGACCTACTTCTCCACCTTCCCGGGCCGCTACTTCACCGGCGACGGTGCCCGTCGCGACGAGGACGGCTACTACTGGATCACCGGTCGGGTGGATGATGTACTGAACGTCTCCGGCCACCGCATGGGTACCGCCGAAATTGAATCGGCGCTGGTGGCCCATCCCAAGATCGCCGAAGCCGCGGTGGTGGGGGTTCCTCACGAGATCAAGGGTCAGGGCATCTATGCCTATGTCACCCTGATCGCCGGGGAAGAGCCGAGCCGTGAG
Organism: Aeromonas sp. Y293-4; assembly: GCF_027705905.1. Taxonomy (NCBI): domain Bacteria; kingdom Pseudomonadati; phylum Pseudomonadota; class Gammaproteobacteria; order Aeromonadales; family Aeromonadaceae; genus Aeromonas; species Aeromonas sp. Y293-4. The sequence continues at coordinate 93,224 of NZ_JAPDCI010000013.1, forward strand.
CTGCACAAAGAGGTGAAGGAGTGGGTGCGCAAGGAGATTGGTGCCATCGCCACTCCGGATGTCATTCACTGGGCAGAGGGGCTGCCGAAGACCCGTTCCGGCAAGATCATGCGGCGAATTCTGCGCAAGATCGCCACCGGCGAGACCGACAGCCTGGGGGATATCTCCACCCTGGCGGATCCGGGGGTAGTAGACAAACTCATTCGCGAGAAGTCGGAAGCAGCCTGATCCCGCTTCGTTTGTTGCTCAACAAAGCCGGCCCTGTGCCGGCTTTGTCGTTTCTTATCTGCCAGCAAACAGCAAGGCGGTAGACACGAAGCCTTGCCGACAAAAACGTGCAATAAATAGCCAGATGTAGAGATTAGACCAGTAAAATGCTGCTAATTTTCACGAAATCAATATAATTGCGAAATCTGTGTGCCAGGGCACACCGATTTGCGCAGAAAATGGCTAGATTTCTGGTAGTCCACAAGATAGCTGATAGATAGCAGCATTATCATCGAGGATGTACTCAATATGTCGCAAAATCACCGAATTCTCCTGCTCAACGGACCAAACCTGAATCTGCTGGGCAAACGGGAACCGGGTATCTACGGCAGCAAGACGCTTGATGAGATCGTCGCCGATCTGAAGCTTAACGCCAGCGAACTCGGTGTCACTCTGGAACATCTGCAATCAAACGCCGAACATGAGTTGGTCGGCCGCATCCATCAGGCCATGGGCCAGGTGGATTTTATCATCATCAATCCAGCCGCCTTCACCCACACCAGCGTCGCCATTCGCGATGCGCTGCTGGGTGTCGCCATCCCTTTTATCGAGGTTCACCTGTCAAACGTCCATGCCAGGGAGCCGTTCCGTCATCACTCCTATCTGTCTGATGTCGCAAAAGGGGTCATTTGTGGTCTGGGGGCCGATGGCTACCAATTCGCTTTAACCGCGGCCGTGCACCATCTGCGCGCGGCTTGATAATCACTGATCAGATAAAGAAGAAAGAGAATGCTAATGGATATCCGCAAAATCAAGAAGCTGATTGAACTGGTTGAAGAGTCCGGCATCGCCGAACTGGAGATCTCCGAAGGTGAAGAGTCCGTTCGCATCAGCCGCAACTTCTCCGGTCAGGTGACCACCGCCATGCCGCAGATGATGATGCAGCAAGCTGCTCCGGTTGCCGCACCTGCCGCTGCAGCCCCGGTTGCCGCGGCACCGGCCGCAGATGCCGCCCCGAGCGGTCACCTGATGCGCTCCCCGATGGTTGGCTCCTTCTACCGCTCCTCCAGCCCGGATGCCAAGCCGTTCGCGGAAGTGGGTCAGCAAGTCAATGTCGGCGACACCCTGTGCATCGTCGAAGCCATGAAAATGATGAACCAAATCGAGTCTGACAAGGCCGGTGTGATCAAAGCGATCCTGGTTGAAAATGGTCAGGCCGTCGAATTTGACGAGCCGCTGTTCATCATCGAATAAGGGAAATCGCCACCCATGTTGGACAAAGTAGTCATCGCCAACCGCGGTGAAATTGCCCTGCGGATCCTGCGCGCCTGTAAAGAGCTCGGGATCAAGACAGTGGCCGTTCACTCCACCGCCGACCGGGAGCTCAAACATGTGCTGCTGGCCGACGAATCCATCTGTATCGGCAGACCGGCCAGTACTGAATCCTACCTCAACGTCCCGGCCATCATCGCCGCTGCCGAGGTAACCGGTGCCGTGGCCATCCACCCGGGTTACGGCTTCCTCTCCGAGAACGCCGATTTCGCCGAAGTGGTCGAAAAATCCGGCTTCATCTTCATCGGCCCGCGCGCCGAGACCATTCGCCTGATGGGTGACAAGGTCTCCGCCATTGAAGCGATGAAGAAAGCGGGCGTACCGTGTGTACCGGGCTCTGACGGCCCCGTCGACAACGACGCCAAGCACAACGCCGCCATTGCCAAGCGCATCGGCTATCCGGTGATCATCAAGGCCGCCGGTGGCGGTGGTGGTCGCGGTATGCGCGTGGTGCGCAATGAAGCGGAACTGGCGGGCGCCATCGCCCTGACCAAGTCCGAAGCAGGCCAGTTCTTCAAGAACGACATGGTCTACATGGAGAAGTACCTGGAAAACCCGCGCCACATCGAAATTCAGGTGTTGGCAGACGGCCAGGGCAACGCCCTCTATCTGGGCGAGCGTGACTGCTCCATGCAGCGTCGCCACCAGAAAGTGGTGGAAGAGGCGCCGGCACCCGGCATCACCGCCGAAATGCGCAAGTTCATCGGCGAGCGCTGTGTGCGCGCCTGTATCGAGATCGGCTACCGTGGTGCGGGTACTTTCGAGTTCCTGTACGAGAACGGCGAGTTCTATTTCATCGAGATGAACACCCGTATTCAGGTTGAGCATCCGGTCACCGAGATGGTCACAGGTATCGATCTGATCAAGGAGCAGCTGCGCATCGCCGCCGGTCAGCCCCTGTCGATCACCCAGCAGGATATCCGCATTCGTGGCCATGCCATCGAGTGCCGGATCAACGCCGAAGATCCGGCCACCTTCATGCCCTCTCCGGGTCTGGTGCAGCGCTTCCACGCGCCGGGTGGTCTGGGCGTGCGTTGGGACTCCCACATCTATGCCGGTTACAAGGTACCGCCCCACTACGATTCGATGATCGGCAAGCTGATCTGCTACGGCGAGAATCGTGACATTGCCATCGCCCGCATGCGTCATGCGCTGGACGAGCTGGTGGTGGAAGGGATCAAGACCAACGTACCACTGCAAAAAGAGATCATGAAAGACGAAAACTTCCAGCACGGTGGCACCAATATCCACTACCTGCACAAGAAGTTAGGTCTATAAGGATCGCTGATAGAGACCGGACTTCCGATGGAAGTCTGCTCCGCAAGGAGCCTCTGCTGAAAAAGGGCCATGGCGACATGGCCCTTTTTTGTTATCCTTGCGCCCCTCAAATTTGTCGGAGGCCAAGGTGAACCGTTTTGCTCTCGCCCGCCGGGAAGCAGCTTTCTGCCTGCTGCTGACCCTGTTCTACTTCTTTGCCTGGTATGGCACCGCCTATTTTATCCCGCCCCAGCTGGAGTTGTGGGGGCTGCCACTGTGGTTCCTGCTCAGCTGCATGGTGATGCCGCTGCTGTTCATTCTGCTCTGCGCCCTGATGGTGAACCGGCTGTTTGTGGAGATCCCCCTCGATACCCACTCCCCTTCCGGCAAGGAGTCATCCCATGAATCTTGAGTTGATGCTGCCGCTCGTCATCTATCTGGTGCTGGTGCTGGGGGTGGGTTTCTGGGCCAGCCGCCATCGCGCAGAAGGCAACTTCGTGCAGGAGTACTTCATCGGCAACCGCAGCATGGGCGGGCTGGTGCTTGCGATGACGCTAGTGGCCACCTACACCTCGGCCTCCTCCTTTATCGGTGGGCCGGGCGCGGCCTACAAGATCGGTCTGGGCTGGGTGTTGCTGGCGATGATCCAGCTGCCCACCGTCTGGCTCACTCTGGGAGTGCTTGGCAAGAAGTTCGCCATCATCGCCCGCCGGGTCAATGCGGTGACCATCAACGACATGCTGTGGGCCCGCTACCAGAGCAAGGCGGTGGTGATCCTCGGCTCCATTACTATCATCCTCGCCTTTATCGCGACCATGGTGGTGCAGTTTATCGGCGGCGCCCGCCTGCTGGAGACCGCCACCGGGCTCTCCTACCAGCAGGGGTTGATGTTGTTTGCCAGCTGCGTACTGCTCTACACCATCATCGGCGGCTTCCGCGCCGTGGTGATGACCGATGCCCTGCAGGGGATCATCATGCTGATCGGCACCGGCGCCCTGCTGGCAGGAATTCTGATTGCCGGTGACGGGCTGCCTAACCTTATCCACCAGCTCAGGGAGATCGATCCCAAGCTGGTAAGCCCGCAAGGGGCTGGCGACATGCTGACCCAGCCCTTTATGTTGAGCTTCTGGATCCTGGTCTGTGTCGGGGTGGTGGGGCTGCCCCACTCGGCATTGCGCTGCTTTGGTTATCGCGACAGCAAGGCGCTTCATCGCGGCATTCTGATCGGTACAGTGGTCAGCGCCCTGCTGATGTTCGGCATGCATCTGGCGGGTGCCCTTGGCCGCGCCATCCTGCCGGGCATGGACAGCCCGGACAAGATCATGCCCTCCCTGATGATGGAAGTGCTGCCCCCCTGGCTGGCCGGGGTCTTTCTGGCGGCGCCGATGGCGGCCATCATGTCCACCATCGACTCCCAGCTGATCCAGGCTTCCGCCACTCTGGTGAAGGATCTCTACCTCAACTATCTGAGTCCAAAGCAGGAGAAGCTGGAAGTGCGCATTCCCCGCCTCTCTCTGCTCTGCACCCTGATCTTGGGCACTCTGGTGCTGCTGGCGGCGCTGCAACCGCCCGAGATGATCATCTGGCTCAACCTGCTCGCCTTTGGCGGTCTGCAGGCGGTGTTCCTCTGGCCGCTGGTGCTCGGCCTCTACTGGTCACGGGCCAACGGCCCGGGCGCGCTGGCCAGCATGGTCAGCGGCATCGTCAGCTATGGGGTACTGAGTCAGTGGGGGATCAAGCTGGCTGGTCTGCACGCCATCGTGCCAAGCCTCACGCTGGCGCTGGTGGTCTTTATCACGGTCAGCTTGCTGACGGCACCGCCCTCGCGGGAAGTGCGCGAGCTTTTCGGGCAGAAATAATAAAAATATAAATTAGGGGTTCCAAAACTATCCCCAAATAGGTGTTTTCCGGTTAAACTGTGCGCCAAGTCACAGAACGTAGCCGCTGTATGCCCGTTAAAGCCACTCGACAAGTCGTTACTCAAGCCCTGCAGCGGCTCGGTTATGCCCTGCTGCTGCCCGTCTCCATCCTGCCGATGGCGGCGCTGATATACCGGCTTGGGCAACCCGACGTGCTCGATTTGGCGGTGCTCTCCCTCACCGGTCAGGCGATCTTCAGCCAGATGCCGCTCATCTATGCGGTGGCGATCGCCTTTGGCCTGAGTCGGCAAGAGCTGGGCGGGCAGACGCTGGCGGGTGCGGTCAACTTCCTGCTGCTCAGCACCGCTTTCAATACGCTGGCCCCCAACCTGCACGCCGACATGATCTGCGGTCTGCTGGCGGGGCTCACCACTGCCATCATCTACCCCTGGGTTCACCAGCAAACACTGCCCCGCTGGCTGCAGATCGCCAAGGGGGAGTTTCCCAGCCTGCTGGTGTCGGCCTTGGCTTGTCTGCTGATCGCCATCCCCCTTTCGCTGCTGTGGCCGCCGCTGGAGCGCGGGCTGACCCTGCTCACCTCCGAGCTGCTTACCACGCCGTTTGGTGCCTTCTGCTACGGCACCCTCAACCGCTTGCTAATCCCGCTCGGGCTGCATCAGGTATTGGGTAGCGTCATCGGCCTTGGCGAGAGCAACCTGCAGGCGCTGGCCACCGCCCAGCCCCTTCATGAAGGGTATGTGGCCGGTCTCTACCCCATCATCATGTTCGGCCTGCCGGGCGCCTGTTTTGCCATCTGGCTACACCGCCAGCGGATGCAGCGGCTGCCGCAGGGCGGGCTGCTGCTCACCCTGGCGCTCACCTCGGCACTGGTGGGTATCACAGAGCCCATCGAGTTTCTGTTCGCCTTTACCGCCCCCTGGCTGTTTCTCGCCCACGCCCTGCTGACCGGGCTATCGCTCGCTGTCTGTAGCGGGCTGGGGATCAAGGTGGGCAGTTACTTCTCCGCCGGCCTGCTGGATCTGGTGCTGAGCTATCAGGCAGGGGAGCACAGCTTCTGGCTAATCCCGGTCGGTATCCTGTTTTTCGTCGCCTACACACTGCTCTTTTACCAACTGCTGGAGCGTGCCCCCCTCAGCATGCCGAGCAAGCCCATCGCGGTGGAGCATCCGCGCCTTGCCAGCGTTGCCCCCTCCGACCCGCAGATGCTGGCGATCCAGTACCTCAAGGTGCTAGGCGGGATGGACAATCTGGTGGCGATGAGTGTCTGTATCACCCGCCTCAGCCTGCGGGTGCGCGATATTTCACTGGTGGATGAATCTCGCCTGCTGGGCCTGGGCTGCCTCTCCTGGATCCAGCTCAACGACCACCAGCTGGTGCTGGTGCTGGGCCCCAGCGCCAGCCTGATTGAAGGGCAGATCCGCATGCTGGCGGAGCGCCAGTCGGTCCCCCTCGGCCTCAAACCCAATCAGGAGTCGGCCAGCCAGAGCAGCTGGTAACTCAGGCAAACGGCAACCGCTCGGCCACGAAATCCATCAGGGTGCGCAGAGCGGGGGCCAGATGCTCCCGACTCGGATAGATAAAGTAGAACGGGTTGGCCGGAATGGGCTGATCCGGCAACACCTTCTGCAGCCGCCCCGCCGCCAAATCCCCTTCACAGACATGGTGGGGCAACAGGGCAATCCCCCCGTCATGGAGTGCCATCTCCCGCAGCGCCAGCAAGCTGTTGCTGACACAGGCCCCCTGTGGCCGCCAGCCTCCCTCCTGCAATGGCCACACCGGCATGGCCGAGTGCACCAGACAGGCATAACGGCCCAGCTCGCTCAACTGTTGCGGCATGCCGTGGGCCGCCAGATAGGCGGGCGCTGCCACCAGATGACGCGCCACCTGACCGATACGCCGACAGATAAGGCTGGAGTCTTTCAGCGGCGCCGCCCGCAGCGCCAAATCATAACCTTCCCCCACCAGATCGAGCTGTTCATCGCTCAGGGTCAGCTCCAGCACCACTTCGGGATAGAGGGCGCGAAACTCGGCGAGGATCCGGCCAAGCAGCAGGGTGCCGGTCGCCTCGGGGGCGGTGATCCGCACCCGCCCCGCCGGGGCCGAGCGCAGCCGTGCCATCGCCAGATTGGCGCTGCGGGCCAGTGCCAGCAGCCCCTGACAGTGCTCCACATAGAGCTCCCCCTGCGGGGTCAGGCTCAACCTGCGGGTGGTGCGCTGCAACAGCCGTACCCCGAGCTGGGATTCCAGCCGCGAGATCTTCTGGCTCACCGATGACTTGGGCATACCAAGCAGCTCGGCGGCCCGGGTAAAGCTTCCCTGCTCCACCACGGTGGCAAACAGTCCCATCAACTCCAGATCGACATTGTTCATATATTCAAACAGTCTTTACCGATTACCCATCTTAATCTTGATAATCAACCAGACTAGAGTGAGTGGCAATCCCGAACACAGCGATTTGAAAGGAAAAACCATGAAAGCCATTGCCCTGACTCACTATCTGCCAAGCGACCACCCCGACTGCTTCATCGCCGCCAACCTGCCCGATCCGGTTCCGGGTCCGCGGGATCTGCTGGTACGGGTCACCGCCACCTCCGTCAATCCGGTGGATACCAAGGTGCGTTCCCCCAAGGCCAAAATTGAAAGTTCGCCCCGGGTACTGGGCTGGGATGCGGTGGGGGAAGTGATCGCCATCGGCAGCGAAGTCACCCTGTTCAAGGCGGGCGACCGGGTCTGGTATGCCGGCGATATCAGCCGTCCGGGCAGCAACAGCGCCCTGCAACTGGTGGATGAACGCATCGCCGCCATCGCCCCCACCAGCTTGAGCGATGTGGAAGCCGCCGCCCTGCCGCTCACCGCCATCACCGCCTGGGAGACCCTGTTCGAGCGCTTCGCTCTTACCCGCGAAAGTCGTGGCAAACTGCTGATCATCGGCGGCGCCGGTGGCGTGGGCTCCATCGCCATCCAGCTGGCTCGCCAGCTCACCGGTATGGAGGTGATTGCGACCGCCTCCCGCCCCGAGAGCCGCGAATGGTGCCTCGAAATGGGCGCCCATCAGGTCGTGAACCACCACAAGTTGCAGGAGGAACTGACCGCCCTTGGCATCACTCAGGTCGATGCCATCTTCTGCACCAACGCCACCGCCGAGCACTGGGCCACCATGGCCGGGCTGATCCGTCCGTTTGGCCATATCTGCACCATCGCAGAATCGAGCGAGCCGTGGGATCTCTCCCTGCTCAAGAGCAAGAGCGTCACCTTCAGCCAGGAGTTCATGTTCACCCGCTCCCTGTTCCAGACGCCAGACATGATCGAGCAGCACCGCCTGCTCGGCCGAGTGGCGGCACTGGTCGATGAAGGGGTACTGCAGACCACCCTGACCAGAACCATCCCTTCGCTGACCCCGGTCACGCTGGCTCAGGCCCATGCCGAGGTGGAAGCGGGCCGTATGGTTGGCAAGCTGGTGATCGACATGAGCGGCTTTGCCAACTAAGCCCTCAAACGCACCATGATGGGATAAGTTCACCAAGGAGATGCCCCAAACGGGCACAACCAGCGGCACTCATGACTGCCTGTGGCAGACCAACGCCCGACAATCAGCCAAAAAAGAGGCCATTTCGCGAGAAATGGCCTGAATACCTGAACATTGGGGTAACAATCACACACATATCCTTATGCAGGACATATTAGTCTTTGCATCTGGCGTGCCAACAGCAGCATGAATGCGCCAAAACGGCGTCAGCCCGTCCTTGAGCAAGGTGCCGACCTTGCTCTTTTTTTGTCTGGCAGACTTTTTACCAGGCAAACAAGTGCAGATAAAAAAATGCCACCCGAGGGTGGCAGTGAAAGATGACGGAACTTGAGCAAAGCGTTCAGCGAAAACCGGTCGTCTTCGCCTGCATAGAGCAATACAGGAACCGTGCCAATCCGGCAAAAGCCCCCGTATCCCTCCACGTCATGGGCAAACCACGACAGCACTGCCCCATGATGGTAGAATCTCGCGGTTTCACATTTATGAAGAGTCGACGCCATGCCCTGGATACAAATTCGAATCAACGCCACTGCCAAGACCGCAGACAAGGTGAGCAACATGCTGCTGGGGCGTGGAGCCCAGGCGGTGACCTTTATGGATGCCAAGGATGTGCCCGTCTACGAACCCATGCCCGGTGAAACCCCGCTCTGGGGCGAGACCGAAGTGATGGGTCTGTTCGATGCCGAAACCGATCCGGCCCCCACCATCGCCTTCTTCCAGCAGATCTTCGGCGAAAATGTCGGCTACAAGGTCGAGCAGCTGGAGGACAAGGACTGGGTGCGCGAGTGGATGGATCACTTCCATCCCATGCAGTTTGGCGAGCGCCTCTGGATCTGCCCGAGCTGGCGCGATGTGCCGAACCCCGATGCGGTCAACGTCATGCTGGATCCGGGTCTGGCCTTCGGTACCGGTACCCACCCCACCACCGCGCTTTGCCTGCAGTGGCTGGACGGACTGGATCTGACCGGTAAAACCGTGGTCGATTTTGGCTGTGGCTCCGGCATTCTCGGCATCGCCGCCCTGAAACTGGGTGCCGCCCGCGTCATCGGCATCGACATCGACCCGCAGGCCATTCAGGCCAGCCGCGACAACGCCGCGCGCAACGGCGTTGCCGACCAGATTGAGCTCTATCTGCCAGCCGACCAGCCGCAAGATGTCGAAGCGGACGTGGTGGTTGCCAACATCCTGGCCGGCCCGCTGCGCGAACTGGCACCGCTGATCGCCGGCCACGGTAAAGCGGGCAGCCTGATGGCCCTCTCCGGCGTGCTGGAGAGCCAGGCCCCGGAGCTGGAAACCATCTACGGCCAGTGGTTCGAGATGGACCCGACCGCCGTCAAGGAGGAGTGGTGCCGCCTCTCCGGCCGCAAGCACGGCTAAGCGCGGGCAACATAGACGCCAACCTCATGCCATCAGGGCTCCCATTCGGGGGCCCTGATTGTTTTGGCCTGTCAGGCTCTTCCCGGTCCGTGGACATGGGCTTGATCGCCCTCCCTTCTGATTGTGTTCGTTTGAAAACAACAGACACCTTTTATTCCGGTAAGATAGCGGTCCGAGCCAACGCAACCGAGAAGGATTTCTTATGCGGATTGCCATTCTGGATGACTATCAGGATCAGGTGCGCCACCTCCCCTGCTTTGCCCTGCTGGCGGGTCATGACGTCACCATCCTCAACCAGAGCGAACCCGATACAACGCGCCTTGCCGCACTGCTGGAAGGAATGGAAGCACTGGTGCTGATCCGCGAGCGTACCCGCATCGACGAACAGCTGCTGATACAGCTTCCCACCCTTAAACTCATCAGCCAGACTGGCAAAGTCAGCCAGCACATCGACCCGGCACTATGCCAACGGTACGGCGTTGCCGTGGCAGAAGGGATCGGCAGCCCTATTGCTCCCGCCGAGCTCTGCTGGGCGCTCATCATGGCAGCCTCCCGCCATATACCTGCTTACAGCCAGGCGTTAAGCCAAGGCCAATGGCAGCAATCTGGTGACCTAGGTTTGGGACGCACGCTGCATGGGTTGACGCTCGGCATCTGGGGCTACGGCAAGATAGGCCAGCGGATCGCCCGCTATGGCAAGGCATTTGGCATGTCGTTACTGATATGGGGCAGTGAGGCTTCGCGCAGGCAGGCCGAGCTGGATGGCTATGCCTGCGCCTCCAGCAAGGAGGCGCTTTTCAGTCAAGCCGATATCCTCACGCTGCATCTGCGCCTGAGCGAGGCAACCCGCGGCGCTGTTACACGCGCAGACCTGGCCCGCATGAAAGTTGACTCTCTGCTGGTCAATACCAGCCGTGCCGAACTTATCGAGCCGGGCGCCCTCTATGCAGAGCTCAGTAACCATCCTGAGAAACGGGCCGCGCTCGATGTATTTGACATCGAGCCGGCGACACAGGAAAGCGAGCCCCTGCTGCGTCTGCCCAACGTATTGGCGACGCCTCATCTCGGCTATGTGGAGCAAAACAGCTACGAACTCTACTTTCGCGTGGCGTTCGAGAATGTGCTGGCCTTTGCCGAAGGCAGACCTGCCAACCTGGTTCTGCCCATATCGGGTGGATGATCACGTTACTTCTGCCGTATTGGCGCCAATATCCAAATCCCTGGCAGATAAAGGAAAGCAACCTTCATGATCGAATACCAGAAGATGATCAGCAGCCAACCGTACAACTGCATGGCACCCGAGTTGGCCCAGTTGCGCCGGGAGGCGGCACGGCGCTATCGCCGTTTCAATCAGGCGGAAGAGGAGACAGAGCAGCGGGCACTACTGGCGGAGCTGATTGGCGAACTGGCAGAGAATGCCTTTATCTGCCCGCCCCTCTACTGCACCTATGGCCGCCACATCCACCTGGGCAAGGACTCCTACATCAATATGGGGGCGACCCTGCTGGACAATGCCCCCATTCGCATCGGCGCCCATGTGATGATTGGGCCAAACGTGCAGATCTATACCGCAGCCCATGCACTGGAGGCCGACGAACGGATTCAGGGCACAGAGACGGCGCTGCCGGTCACCATTGAAGACAAGGTCTGGATTGGGGGCGGCGCCATCTTGCTGCCCGGCGTCACCATAGGGCGGGAGGCGATCGTCGGCGCGGGCGCCGTAGTCACCAAAGATGTACCGGCCGGAGCTCGGGTAGTCGGCAATCCAGCCCGGATCCTGCCAGCCAAAAACAGGGCATAAGGCTGCCAACCGGGCTGCATCTTGATGCCGCCATCAACTCACAACAACCCCGACACCCCATAAAAAATAAAGCCCAATGTCACGAAGACGTTGGGCTGTTAAAAGGTGCTACGGAATTGCGACTCTCATCGCAGAAAAATTAGAAGGAGTACCCTTCTAAACTGGCAGTGAGATATTAGCGAATGCGCAAACGTTTTACATAGTGAAATACAACAGGATTGCGAGGTACATCGCACTATTTAAATAATTACCTGCTATGGTGCGCGAAGCCTCTTTGACCCATTTATTTTCCCCAATCACTCTGGTTACTATTCACGGTTAAACAGAAAAGCCCCGATATCTCGAGGCTTTGCTTCTCTTAACCGCAACGTGGCCGAAAAATCAGAAACGGCGGACAAACTCATCGAGCGGCAGCTCGCGCAGTTTGCGTGCTTCCAGCATGGGGGTGCCGAGATAGAGGAAACCCACCAGCTGATCCTCTGCCGCCAGTCCCAGTCCCTTGTTGATCTGCTCATCAAAGATAAACCAGCCGGAGCGCCAGATGCCGTTGAAGCCCTGCGCCTGCGCCGCCATCTGCATCGCCATCAGGGCGCAACCTGCGGAGAGCTCCTGCTCCAGTTTCGGCACCTTGGGGTGATCCTGATAACGGGTTGCCACGGCGATGACCAAGGGTGCCCGCAGCGGCGCTTCGTTGCACTTCTTGATGCTCTCTTCATCTTCGCCACGGGCACGGGCGGCGTCCGCCAACAGCTTGCCCAGCCGCTCGCGCCCCTCTCCTTCAAACAGAATGAACTGCCAAGGGGTCAGGGTGCCGTGATCCGGCGCGCGCAAGCCCGCCTTGAGGATATTGTCGAGCACCTCACCGCTCGGGGCGGGATCGGCGAGACGGCCACAGGAGTGGCGATTGAGCAACAGGGTGAGGGCATCCATGGGCAATTCCTTCTCTAGGGCAATGATGGCGCTACCTTAGCACAGCACCGAATGAAGAAAACCCCTGAGGCTCAGGGGTTTATCGCACTATAAAGGACAAGAGGGCACAGTTTGCTAGATGATCGCAGCCAGCTCGGCCCCTTGCCGGATGGCGCGCTTGGCATCCAGCTCGGCAGCCACGTCGGCTCCGCCGATGATATGCACCGGCTTGCCTGCCGCCTGCAACCCGGCCTGCAGCTCTTTAAGGGGCTCCTGCCCGGCGCAGACGATAACCTGATCCACCGGCAGACACTGCTTGGTCTCGCCCACCTGAATGTGCAAGCCCTCGTCATCGATCCCCAGATATTGCACCCCGGAGAGCATCTGCACCTTGCGGTTCTTGAGCACGGTACGGTGGATCCAGCCGGTGGTCTTGCCAAGGCCGTCGCCCACCTTGCTCTCCTTGCGCTGGAGCAGCCAGATCTGGCGCTCGGGCGCATCGACTTCAGGGGTGGTGAGGCCACCGCGCTCGCCGAGATGCTTGTCGATGCCCCACTCCTTGAGCCAGTGATCACGGTGCCCATCGGCATCCATCTCCACCTTCTTCTCTACCAGATACTCAGCCACATCGAAACCGATGCCGCCGGCACCGATCACCGCCACCTTCTGGCCGACCGGCTTGTGATCCCGCAATACATCGAGGTAGTTCAATACCTTGGGATGCTCGATCCCCGGGATATTGGGGGTGCGCGGACGGATACCGGTAGCGAGGATCACCTCGTCAAAACCGCCGCCGAGCAGGCTCTCGGCACTCTGGCGCTGGCCGAGATAGAGCTCGACGCCGCACTTCTCCAGCCGTTTGGCGAAATAGCGCAGGGTTTCGTGAAACTCCTCCTTGCCCGGGATCTGCTTGGCGAAGTTGAACTGGCCGCCGATTTCGCTGGCCTGATCGAACAGGCTCACCTGATGACCGCGCTCGGCAGCGTAGCAGGCAAATGCCAGCCCGGCCGGGCCCGCCCCCACCACCGCCAGCTTTTTGGGCTGGGGCACGCGGCCAAAAGTCAGCTCGGTCTCGAAACAGGCGCGAGGATTGACCAGACAGGAGGCTCGCTTCTGCTTGAACACATGGTCAAGGCAGGCTTGATTGCAGGCGATGCAGGTGTTGATCTCGTCCGCACGGTTCTCGGCCGCCTTGATGACAAATTCGGGATCCGCCAGGAAGGGGCGCGCCATGGAGACCATATCCGCCTCGCCACCCGCCAGAATGCGTTCGGCCACCTCGGGGGTGTTGATACGGTTGGTGGTAATGAGGGGCACCTTGAGGTGTTTTTTCAGCTCGGCGGTCACCCAGCTGAAGGCGCCGCGCGGCACACTGGTGGCGATGGTGGGAATGCGCGCCTCGTGCCAACCGATGCCAGTGTTGATCAGGGTCACCCCCACCGCTTCCAGCGCTTTGCCAAGGGCAATCACCTCTTCCAGGGTCGAACCCTGTTCCACCAGATCCAGCATGGAGAGGCGGAAGATAATGATGAAGTCGGTGCCGACCCGCTCGCGGATGGCGCGGACAATCTCCACCGGGAAGCGCATCCGGTTTTCACTGCTGCCGCCCCAACCATCGGTGCGCTTGTTGGTGCGCTCGCAAATGAACTGGTTGATGAGATAACCTTCCGAGCCCATCACCTCGACGCCGTCATAACCGGCCGCCTTGGCCAGCGCTGCTGTAGCCGCGAAGTCGCGAATAGTGCCGCGGATCTGCCGCTCGCTCATGGCGCGTGGTTTGAACGGAGAGATGGGGGCCTTGAGGGCGCTCGGCGCCAGACTGAACGGATGATAGGCGTAACGACCGGCATGGAGGATCTGCAGCGCTATCTTGCCCCCCTCCTGATGCACGGCGCTGGTCACCTTCTTGTGCTTGCTCACCTGCCAGGGGAAGCTCAGCTGGGAGCCGTGAGGTACCAGCCGACCGCGCAGATTGGGGGCAATGCCGCCGGTGACGATAAGACCGACGCCACCACGGGCACGCTCGGCGTAAAAGGCGGCCAGCTTGTCAAAACCGCCCTTCTCCTCTTCGAGGCCGGTGTGCATGGAGCCCATCAACACACGGTTGCGCAGCTGGGTAAAACCGAGGTCAAGGGGCGTCAGCAGATGGGGATAGCGACTCATGATGCCTTCCTCTTTAAGGCCAGGGTGCATGGAACAACGCCCAACACCCGGTTGCGCAGCTGGGTAAAGCCAAGGTCGAGCGGGGTCAGCAGGGTCGGATAGCGGCTCACGATGCCTCCAGTTAATTTTTTGTTATCAAACTGAGACTAGAGTAAAGAATCGAAAATTCTTTTTCAAACAAATGTTTGGACAATTTTTCAGCGAACAGCCGTGCCCTGAACGAAGATAGACGGGATCCGCCAGTCGGAAATGGCAATTTCGCCCGCAACTGGTTAATAATGGCTCTTCTCTACCCATTAACAGGGCGATAACGCGACTATGTCTATTTTCAAAGGTCTGGGTTGGTTGTTCCGCAGCCTGTGGCGCCTGCTCAATTTCACCCGGCTGATGCTGGTCAATCTGCTGTTTCTCATCGTAGTGCTGGTCATCGTCTTCAGCGTCAGCCAGAAAGAGGCACCCAAGGCGCCCATCGAAGGGGCGCTGACCCTCAATCTCAACGGCGTGCTGGTGGAGCAACGCACCCAGACAGATCCCACAGTCCAGTTGCTGCGCCAGATGGACAGCAGCGACGAGCAGCCGAGCGAGATCGTCCTCTCCGACCTGCTGTGGGCCATCAAGAGTGCCAAGGATGACGAGCGCATCAAGGCGCTGGTGATCAAGCCACAAGGGCTGCAGGGAGCCAACTTCACCAAACTGCAGGAGGTGGCGAGTGCCATCGACTCCTTCCGGGAGAGCGGCAAACCGGTGATCGCCATGGCCGACTTCTACACTCAGGGCCAGTACCTGCTGGCGGCCCACGCCGATCACGTGCTGCTCAACCAGAGCGGCGCCGTGGTGATCGAGGGGCTTGGTGTCTACCAGACCTACTTCAAGTCGGCGCTGGAGAAGCTCAACATCACCCCGCATGTATTCAAGGTCGGCACCTACAAATCCTTCGTCGAACCCTATACCCGCGACGAGATGTCTCCCGAGAGCAAAGAAGCAAACCAGCGCTGGCTGGATCAGCTGTGGCAATCCTATGTGGCTGACGTAGCCGAGCAACGGGAGATCGAACCGGATGCCGTGGCACCGGGCAAGGAGCGCTTCCTCGAGCTGCTGCGCAAGGCCGGTGGCAATGCCGCCAACTACGCCCTCGACAACGGGCTGGTGGATCAGCTGGCCACCCGCGACGAGATGACCCAGGCGGTCATTAAAGAGGTGGGTGAAGCGGACGACCACAGCTGGAAAGGGGTCGGCCTGAAAGAGTATCTGGCTGCCATTCCGGAACAATATCCCCAGAGCGGCAAGGATGAGGTGGGTCTGGTGGTCGCCAGCGGCGCCATCATGGATGGCGTGCAGCCTGCCGGTACCATCGGCGGCGACAGCCTCTCCGACCTGCTGGCCGATGCCCGCCGCGATGACAAGGTCAAAGCCGTGGTCCTGCGGGTCGACAGCCCGGGCGGCAGCGCCTTCGCCGCCGAGCAGATCCGCGCCGAGCTGCTGGCCCTGAAACAGGCAGGCAAACCGGTAGTGGTCTCCATGAGCAGCTATGCAGCCTCCGGTGGCTACTGGATCTCCGCCGATGCGGACAAGATCTTCGCCTCCCCCACCACCCTCACCGGCTCCATCGGGGTATTCGGCATGTTCGCCACCATCGACAAGGCGTTGGCCCAGTTCGGTGTCCATACCGATGGGGTCGGCACCACAGATTACGTCGGCGTAGGCCCGACCCGCGCCCTGCCGGATCACGTCGGTCAGGCTATCCAGCTGAGCGTGGAAGATACCTACCAGCGCTTCATCGGTCTGGTCAGCAAGGGCCGTGGTCTGAGCCCGGAAGAGGCCGAGAAAGCGGCCGAAGGTCGGGTCTGGACCGGCGAAGATGCCAAAGCCCTGGGTCTGGTGGACGAGTTCGGCAATCTGGATGACGCCATCAAGGCCGCCGCCGAACTGGCCAACCTCAAGGAGTGGCAGGTGACCCCCATCGAGCAGGAGGAGTCCACCAAGGACAAGTTCCTGCGCCAGCTGTTTGACAGCAGTGCCCAAGTGCTGGCCCCCCAGTTGCAAAGCTGGCTGCCGGCAGGATTTGGCAAGGCATTGGTGGAAGTGAACCGCAGTCTCGACCCGCTCACCCGCTTCAACGATCCGCAAGGCACCTACGCCTTCTGCCCGGTCTGCGTGCAGTAAGCAAGCGGTGACTCCCCCCATAAAAAACGGCGACCATCTGGTCGCCGTTTTCTTTATTCAGCCAGTGCGCGCGGCACCGCCAACTTGCTCAATCAGGGATTGAGGCGGGTCGGCATACCGGTACGCTGTTCCAGCACCTGCTTGACCACGTTGGAGTCAGACTCGGCGTGAGCGATGAAGCGGGTGATGGCCGGTGTCATCGGGAGCGGCACGGAGGCGGTGGAGTTGAACTCCTCCTCGGTACGCGACAGCGGCTCATGTACTTCCATGTAGCGACCGCCATCCGGCTCGACCGTGGTCTTGACCGGCTGGTTGACGAACTGGACGCGGGTGCCGACCGGCACGTTGTCGAACAGATACTTGATGTCGTCAGCGCGCAGACGGACGCAACCGCTGCTCACCCGCAGACCGATACCGAAGGTGGCGTTAGTGCCGTGGATGGCATAGAGGTTGCCGATGTAGAGGGCGTGCAGACCCATGGGGTTATCCGGACCCGCTGGCCATACTGCCGGCAGAGTCTTGCCCTGGGCGGCATAGCGACGACGGATGTTCTCGGTCGGGGTCCAGGTCGGGTTAGCGCGTTTGCGCTCTACCTTGGTGATCCAGTTCTCCGGGGTGTTTACCCCCAGCTGACCGATGCCGATGGGCAGTACTTCCACCACGTTCTTCCCTTTCGGGTAGTAGTAGAGACGCATCTCGGCAACGTTGATGACGATCCCTTCGCGGGGCGCGTTGGGCAGGATCAGCTGATGAGGGATGATCAGGGTGCTACCCGCCTTCGGCAGATAGGGATCAACGCCCGGGTTGGCTTCCATGATGTTGGTCAGACCCAGCTGGAAGTCAGCAGCGATCTGCTCCAGCGGACGGTTGTCCGCAGGCACCACGTATTCCTGGTTTTCACCGATCAGGCGGCTGTTGGCCGCAGGCAGACGGTACTCGACGGCGGCAGCCTGCTGGCTGACCAGCGCAAATGTGCATAAAAGGGCCGAAGCGGCAGTGCGAAGGGGATTCATAAAATTCCTGTGTGGTTTCCTGTACCAAATGGGCCGGGGGCCGTCTCATCCTCGGTCTGCCGGTGGCGGGTCAACCTGCCCCACGACGCCAATAACCGAGCGCGCATTCTTTCCTGAGTCGGCCAAAATTTCAACTTCCATATGTTGCTTTTCTTGTTAAAAGTAGCCGTTTTCGATGTGACGCTTATCAACAGGGCAAAAGCCACACTGGCAAGTCGCAGCTGAGTGAAAGATGAATGGCACGGCCCGCCTGGCAGCGAGCCACTCCAGCCCCCGTCAACCACAGCGCAGCGCCACCTTGCTTCACGGTTGCAGCCCTAGCCAAAACGTTTGTCACACCGGGAGAGATAGACCAATGTCGACGGAGGCTCTTTATTGGGATGAAGAGGGATAAAACCGTGCGTCGGCTACCCGCCGGTGCTGGCAGCCACCATAAAAAAACCGCTCCGAAGAGCGGTTAATGGAGCCACCAGGCAACCATAAAAGGGACTACAGGTAGTTGTCATTGGAATTACTGGACGGCTGCCTCTCCGGTGCCATTCTGCTCTTTGAGGAAGCTGATCCACGGAGATGCCCGACCACTAACGTTGCCATTCTGAGCCGCCTGGGTGAAGGCGTTGAGGGCCTCCTTCGGCTTTTGTTGCTCAAAATAGGCGACCCCGGTCAGGAACTTGAGATCAGCACGCTGTTCACCATTGGCATTGGCTGCCGGTTTGGCGGCCAGCGCCACCAGATCCTGATAGCGCTTGCTCTGGATCATCATGCGCGCCATTTTCAGCTGCAATTCGGCGCTCGGGGCCAGCTGGTAGGATTTGGCCAGGGTGTCGATGGCCGGATCCAGCTCCTTGGCCTGATGCCAGTAGTTGGCCAGGGTCTTGTAGTTGCTGGCGCTCTGCTCAATCACCCCGTCCTTCATCCCCTTCTCCATCACCCGTGCGGCGCGATGGGGAATGCCGGTGAAGGCGAGGTAGTTGGCGAGGCGCTGCAGCTCGGCGGCCTCGGTCAACATGCCGAGGTTGTAGGCCGATTCCAGCGCCGCCAGCGCCTTGGCATCGTTGCCTGCCTGCATATGCATGGCCGACAGCTGGGTCCAGTACTTCTTCTTCTCCGGGAACATGTTGACCAGAGAGGTCAGCACCTCGGTCGCCGGTTTGTACTGTTTCAGCTCGTAGTGAGCGCCCATCTTCAGCAGATACCAGGACTCCGGCGCTTTACCTGCCGACAGCTTGATCGCCTGATCCACCGCCGGGATCGCGTCACGGTACTGCTTGAGCTGCACGTGAGCGTTGGCCAGCGTGATATAGGCATGGGAGTTGGGCTTGTCATCCTTGCCCTGGTTGGCAAACCACTCCTTCATGGTCTTGATCGAGCCCTGATAATTACCCTCAGCCATATAGAGCTGGGCCAGGTTGTAGCGCACCTGCTGGGCCACCGGTGGCGGCAGGCCGCCTGTCGCGATGGCATCGGCAAAGTACTTGGTCGCCTGACCGTATTTCTCCTGCTGGGCGGCTACGAAACCGAGCGTCTGCAATATGACTCCCTTGTCGTAGACCCGATCACCCACGCTGGAGAGTGCCTCCTGCAATCTGGCATTCGCCAAACCGTATTGCTTGTCAGTGATCAGCTCCTGCGCCTTGTTGACCGCCCGATAGGCCCGATCCGACAGGGTCGGCTGCTCGGCTGCCCAACTGGCGGTGCTAAGCAGCACCGCCATGGCGACCGGGGCGAGGATCATCTTGTGTAACTTGTTCATCGCCACCTTCCTTAGTTGACCGCAAACTCGATCTCTTGCTGCATACGGCTCGCCTGCGGCTTGCCATCCACCATGGCCGGTTTGAACGTCCACTTGGCGATGGTTTTGCGCGCCTCTTTGCCGAGGTCATAACTGCGCGGCTCTTCCTTGACGATCCGCACGTTGCTGACGGTGCCGCGCTCGGTGACGGTGAACTCCACCAGCACCTTGCCGGAGGCCAGTCCAGCCAGTGCCGCCTTGCGGGGCATCATGGGCTCGAAGGTGGCCAGCGGAATGGCACCATTGTTGCCACCGACGCCGCCACCACCGCCACCGGTGCTGTAGGCACCCAGCGCGTTGCCACCACCGATGTTGACCGGGATGTCGAGCTTGGGCATGTCCATCGGCGCGCTATCCATCTTCGGCCGATCCGTGCTGGCCACCTCCATCTCGGGAGGCGGCGGCGGACGCTTGGGCGGCGGCGGTTTGGGCAGCTCCCGCTGTTTCTCTTGCAGGGTCTCCTGGGGCTTGAGGCGGATGAAATCGGTCATGGTGACGTCATCCTTCTCCACCAGCTCCCGGTGATCCGGTGTGATCAGCTTGTTCATTCCCAGAAACAGAAAGAACACCACCACACAGGAGACCGCCAACGATATCAGGTATCTCATAGGTCTCTCTCCGGTATCAGCTGCTCTTGTCTGCCGCTATGGAGATGTTCTGGACACCGGCCATGCGGATCTGATCCATGACCTGCACCACCAGACCGGAACGGGATTCGTTATCGGCCTGGATCACCACGGCGCTCTCCGGGTTCTCGGCCCGCAGCCGCTCGATGTTGGCACGCACCGCCCCCACCTCGACCACCCGCTTGTCGACCCAGACCTGACCGTTTTCGCGCACCGCGACCATGATATTGCCCTTCTTCACCGTCTCGGCCGTGCTGGCACTGGGACGGTTGATCTCGACACCGGACTCCTTGACGAAGGAGGTGGTGACGATGAAGAAGATCAGCATGATGAACACTATGTCCAGCATGGGGGTCAAATCGATAGCCGCCTCGTCAGCACCGCTGTCGCTGTAACGTTTTCTCATAGCAGAAACTCCTTGCTTGTTCTGTGCCCCCGGCAGGCCATGCCTCGCCGGGGGTATGCATCCTGCATCAACCGTGTTTCAGGTTGTCTTCCAGCTTTTGCACCGCCAGTTTGGCCTTGTGATCGAGCTGGTTGACAAAAAACAGGCCGGAAAGGGCGGCGATCATGCCCGCCATGGTCGGTACCGTTGCTTTGGAGATCCCCGATGCCATCGCCCGCGGCGAACCGGTGCCAGTGATGGCCAGGGTGTCAAACACCTGCACCATCCCCACCACGGTACCGAGCAATCCCATCAACGGGCAGAGAGCGATCAGTACCTTGATGACCGGCATCCCCTTGTCCACCGCCATGGCAACCCGAGAGACCAGCTCGCGCCGGATCTGCTTGGCAGACCAGGAGAGATGATCGGTGCGGGCCAGCCAGGTCGCCTTGGTCTGCTTCACCTGCTTGGGGTAGACCGCCATGAAATAGAACCAGCGCTCCAGCAACAGGGCCCACATCATCAGGGTCAGGAAGAACAGGGCGACCAGTACATCGCCCCCCAATCCCAAAAACCGGCGGACCGACTCGACTTCTTCAATCAACCAGAACCACATGGGTGACTCCTTACGCTGCGGCTTTGGAGGCGTGCAGACGTTCCTGATAACGGGCGACGAAACCGGCGCTCTGCTCTTCCAGCACCTGGATCAGACGACGGCTCTGGGTCTGCACAATGGTGTAGAGGAACAACATGGGCACGGCGACGACCAGGCCCTGCATAGTGGTCACCAGCGCCTCCGATATACCGCCCGCCATCAGCTTGGGATCGCCGGTACCGAACAATGTGATGGCCTGGAAGGTGGCAATCATCCCCACTACGGTACCGAGCAGGCCCAGCAGCGGCGCGACCGAGGCGATCAGCTTGATGATGCTGATACCCTTCTCGAACTTGGGCACGTTGCGCAGGATGATCTCGTCGAGCTTGGACTCCAGATCCTCGATGTTGTCACCACGATGGCTCTGGTAGGCTCCCAGCATGTCACCAATGGGGTTGCCCTTGATGATCTGATCGGATTTCAGCTGCTTGCGCATGGACGAGCCGATCAACGACAGCCGGATACCGCAGAAGATGGCCAGCAGGGTACCGAGCACACCGAGCACCATGATGACGTAACCCACTTCACCACCCTGATCGATCCGCTCCTTGAGAGTCGGTGACTGCACCAGCAGAGAGAGGATCACGCCGCGAGACGGGTCGATAAAGATGGGTTTGACCCCGTCACCGCCCTGTTCAAACTCGGCGATCGGTTCCAGCACCCCCTTGTCAGGTTGACGGGAAAGCTGCTCGAACTTGCCGGTCTCCGGCACGAAGGTGAGGTACTTGCCTTCGGAGACAGTGTTGAACTCACCGATCTGGGTGACCGTCTTCTCGGCCTGGTTGCCTTCGCCGTAGACCACGGTCGCCGGGATCTGGCTCACCTTGCCACCGTCCACCATGCGGCTGAGGGTGGTGGTCCAGAACGCTTCCAGATCGTCGCTGGAGGGGAGCTCTTTACTCTCGGCCAGACGGGTCAGCAGCGCGGTCTGTTCCGGATGCTCGACCCGACGGGCGGAGGCATTGAAGATCCCCTTGAACTCACCGGCGAACTGACGCAGTACGCCGAACATCTCGCCCATGTTGCCGGAACGCTGGCGCAGGGTTTCGGTCAGTTCGGTCAGCTGCTTGTCGTTGGCATCAAAGGTCGCCTTGAGCTGCTCGCCCTTGGCGGTTTCGGCAGCCAGCTCGGCCTTGGCCTTGGCCAGCAGCGCCCCCTGCTCGTTCTTGTCAGCCAGGAAGCGGGCTTCCCGCTCCTTGTTGAGTTGGGATTCGCTCAGGCTGGAGGCCTTGACCTGATTCAGCAGCGCATTGAGATCAACAGGTTTTTCGGCGGCGGTCACCGGCAGGGTGACCAGGGTTGCTCCCGCAATCAGGGAGGCAATCGCAAGTTTGATTCCTTTCATGATGCTTTCTCCGCAGTTTGAACCGGCAGCTTGATCAGAGCGGGAGGCGCCTGCTTCTTGGCGATGCGAAGGCCCTGTTCAACCGCACTGCGATACTCCTGGGGCAACTCTTCCCACTGGCGAGTCTTCTTGTTCCACATCCCGGTCTCATTGCCATCCGGGGATTGATAAAGCAGCGCAATGCGGCCAACCCGCAGGAACTCGTAGGTCTTCTCGCTGCCATCCTTGTCCAGGCTCGCCTTGTAGGATTCGATGGTGCGGCTGAAGCCCTCCTCGATCTGGTAAGCCTCCAGGATCTTGCGGTACTTCTCGGAGATGGTGACATCAGCACGGTTCATCAGGTCGGTCAGAGCCGCCACACGGTCCTCGCGCTCGACCTTCTGGAACGGCAGATCCAGCGCCACAAACTGCTCGAGGGAGTCGATCATCTTGAGCATCAGGGGCACCACTTCGGTGCTGGTCTGGTCGATCTGGGCGATCTGCTTTTGCATCGACGCCAGCTCGGCGCTCTGGGACTCGACCATCTTGCTCACCTGCTCGTTGTAGGTGCGCAGACTGTCGACCTGACGCAGGGCGGCCTTATACTGGGCCAGTGCGGATTCGGCAGATTCGGCATAGCTGTCGATTTTCTGCTGGGAAACTTTGGATGCGTTGTCGGTGGCGGCTTGAGCGTCCACGGCCTGACCGGCAGTGGCGGCACTCAGATTGAAGCTGGTCAACAAGGCGGCCGAAACCAGGCTGCCAAGGAGCGCTTTCTTCATTGTAATGGTCCTTGTCTTCATAGGATTACCCTATCTCCGTAACTTCCTTGGACGTTGGGCACAGCCGGCCCGACCGGGCCGGCTGAGGTTGTATATCAACAGGGTTGATTAGAACTTCTGGGTGTAGTCGATGTAGTAGATGCGACCGTCGATGCTGTAGAGGTCTTCATCGTAAGTGAAGCCATCGTTGGACAGGGAGGGGCCACGGTTGAACATGTTCTTCACACCGGTCTGGATCTTGCCATTCCAGCTGGTATCGACCGCCACGTTCAGGTTCCAGACGGTGTTGGAAGCGATATGACCCTCTTCCTTGCCATCCACATAATCCTGACTCTGTGAGTCGATATAGTTGGCGCTCAGGTAGGTATCCAAATTCCACAGCTGCGGGAAGTTGGCACCGATCCCGGAGTTGAGGCGCAAGTCAGGTTTGCCATTCCAACCCTTCTTGTCGATCATCGGACCACCGGCAAACAGCCCCTCTTCGTACTGCAGGATGTAAGTACCACCGAAGTCATAACGCAGGGTGAAGGTGTTGAAGTCGTACTTGTAATCGGCTTTAAAATCTACACCACTGGTCTTGAGTTGCCCCAAGTTGACCATGCCAGCCTTGATCTCCTTGATGGTGCCGTTGGGGAGACGAATTACGTTCGGGTTGCTGCCACTGTTCAGCTCCTGATAAATCTGGGTTTGTGCTGTGGCTAGCTGGATCACATCATCAATCTTGATGTAGTAGTAATCGAGTGACAGATTCAAGTTGTCCAGCGGGTTGTAAGCAGCCCCGATAGTGAAGGTATCAGCCGTCTCCTCCTTCAGATTTTTATTGGACTGACGGGTAACGTCATACTGTTTTTCAGGACAGTTAGCTGTGCCGGTAGCATTGCAGCGTACATAGTCCTTGGCATAGTCAGCAGAGAATGAGTCTGCGGCATAGAGATCATCCAGCCCCGGCGCCCGGAACGATTGTGACCAGGAGGTCCGGAACATCAGGTTGTCTAGCGGCTGGTAACGCAGGCTCGCTTTGGGCGAGAAGGCGCTGCCAAAGTCGCTGTACTTGTCATAACGACCCGCCAGGTTCAGCTCGACCTGCTCGGTGATGGGGATCAAGCTCTCGATATAGGTGGCAAACACATCGCGCACACCACCACCGGAGTTGCCGGATGAACCTATGACGTTGCCTGCTTCAGACTGACTGTCATAGGTATCGGAGTAAGTCCAGTCGTTATACTCGGAGCCCCAGTACCAACCGATTGGACCGGCAGGCAGTTCGCCCATTTCCCAACCCAAACCGCCATACCACTGGAAAAAGTCCATCTTGGAAGTACGCGAGGTATCGTAGGACAACAGATCATTTACTGACTTATCAAACTCACCATTGGTGAACTTGCCATCTTTGATTGCATTACGGGCAGCACTTTTGAGGATATAACCGCTACCATCGCTGGTATTGTCAGTCTTGGAGTACATGTAACCGGCGTTCCATTCAACATCCCCAACGGCCTCGGTAGGTAGTACACCGTCAAAGCCCAGGTTCATGCTGCCGGTAAAATCAGTCACATCGTTATCACGGGGACCAATATTGTTGAATCGATAGAAAATTGCAGCCTGACCGCCAGTGATTCCGTTCGCAGCCAACAACGCAGGATCATCACTCACAAATGAGCCCGCAGCAGGGGCAAAGCGGCCAAAACTGGTCACCCGAGAGCCGATAAACTGAGGTACAAAATCCACGCTGTCATTGATGTGATAGCGACCATTCACATAGACAGTATCGCGAGAACGAGAGGCTGTTTTAGCAGCGACCTTGGCGAAATCAAAGTTGCACAAACCATCCTGTTCAACAAAGCCGGTCCCGACATTGGCACAGTTGATACCTGCAAGCTGCTTCAGATCGCCTGTATCTAAATCCATGATATTACGGCCAGCCACGCTGGGGGACATTGCACCTTGTAAAGCCAGATAGTCACGGTCACGATAATAGATCACGTCCTTCTCATCGTGCTCGTAAACCATCATCAGGGATCCTTTCTCCCCATTGACACCCGCAACCACAGAGCCACTCTTCTCATCACCGCCCTCTTCGGTTGGTGAGCCAAGACGCCCTTGGAATGTCAACCCTTCGAAACCCTCTTTGAGGATCACGTTGATAACACCGCCGATAGCATCAGAACCATAGAGTGCGGAGCCGCCATCTAGGTTCACTTCCACTCGCTCAACAGCAGCCATGGGGATGGTATTGAGGTTGATGGAAGTGCCCCCCATGGAGGGGGATCCAGCAACACGTTTGCCATTGAGAAGCACCAGGGTACGTTCTGAGCCCAAGCCACGCAGCCCTACTGTGGCTTGTGACTGGGCAGAACTACCGGAGGATGGGGAGAAACCACCAAAGGAGTTGTAGGAGGCCTGTTTCAGATAATCGGCCACAGTCTGCTGACCAGACTGTTCAATTTGAGCCTTGCTGACAGAGACAACCGGAGTTGCCCCCTCAACATCAACACGGGAGATACGGGAGCCAGTGACTTTGATTTTCTGCAGTTTTTCGACGTTCTGCCCTTCTTCAGCAGATACGGATGGGGCCGCCGCAAGGCTCGCCAAGGCGAACGCAATCGCAGCAGAGATTCTGCTCTTCCTAAGCATCGCTTATATCCTTCCTGGTTGTTTATTGTTTGCTTCCTGATACCGCCCTCTTTGGAGCGATGTGTAAGGCTTATCAATCTTTGACTAGCGACGTCAATGGAGCAGGGGTGTGGCGAGGTCAAGCGTAGAATAAGCGGAGTGTATTAATTTTGACCGACATAATTAGTGAATAATTCTGCCAAAAACAACTTGCGCAATGTAAAGATATTGTTAAATGGCGTAAATGGCGCTGAATTAAAATTTGATGAACTTATTAGTTAACGTGCTGTCCGTTTATATCTTATTTTGATTTATCGGCCTTAATAAGAATAAAACACTAACTTCATGAGGGTTGAACCTGACCGCTCCCATGGGGATAACAGTTAAAGTCGTCGAGATGATATCGTTTTCCTTCAATTTCATCTTTCAAATAAAAACATTGCAAATCAACACCTTAAAAACACAAAAAACTCAAACAAACAGCTATTTATATTTTTTAAAATAATGTTTAGCGGTAGCGTTTTGTTTTGATTTTCACTTTTCAGATAAAAAACGTCATTTTTCGGTGCTTTTGGTCTCAGCGGGTCATTTGTCCCAGTTTTCCATTTCCTTGTACTTGATTTTTGTTGCAGAGCTTTTACAGTGGCCAAGCGGATTGTCTGCTGTTTGGCAACCAATTCAGCGCGTAATGCCAGGAAGGACAGGCCCGTCACCGGATTTGACTGGCCGCAAAAAAGAACAACAAGGACGAGGTTCCACCATGCTGTCGTATTTCCTACGCCGGATGCTTTTGATCATTCCGACGTTTCTCGGTATCACCCTGCTCGTCTTCACCATCACCCGTTTCGTGCCGGGCGGACCGGTCGAGCGCATGCTGCTGCAAGCCCAGGTTTCCCAGAATGAATCTGGCCGCTCCAGCGGCAGCAAGGGGGCGCAGGCCCTCTCCGATGAACAGATCGAGGAGCTCAAGGCCTTCTATGGTCTCGACAAGCCCATGCTGGTCGCCTACTGGGAGTGGCTGCAGAAGCTGGCGGTGCTGGATCTGGGCGAATCGACCCGCTACTACGAACCGGTGTGGGAGCTCATCAAGGAGCGGCTCCCCGTTACCGCCTTCTTCGGGCTGGCAACCTTTCTGCTGAGCTATGCGGTCTCCATCCCGCTCGGGGTGGCGAAGGCGCTCAGGCACAACAGCCGCTTCGACTCGTTGAGCTCCATGCTCATCTACATGGCCTATGCCCTGCCCGCCTACGTGGTGGGGATCTTCCTCATCACCGTCTTCGCCTTTCATCTGGAGTGGCTGCCGATGGGCGGTTTTCCGGGAGACGACTTTGAGTACATGGAGAGCAGCTGGGATCAAATCCGCACTGTCTTTGCCCACGCACTGCTGCCGCTTATCGCCTACGCCATCGGCGATTTCGCCATCCTCACCATGACCATGAAAAACAGCCTGATGGAGAACCTGTCGGCCGATTATGTGCGTACCGCCGTGGCCAAGGGACTGCCGTTTCGCAAGGCGGTCACCGACCACGCCATGCGCAACAGCCTGATCCCCATAGCCAGTCACCTGGGGTCTGTGCTCACCGTTTTCTTTGGCGGCTCCTTCCTCATCGAAACCATCTTCAACATCGACGGCATCGGCCTGCTCGGTTACGAGGCGATCGTCGAGCGGGATTACCCCACCGTCATGGGCATTCTGGCCATCACCTCCATGCTGATGCTGATTGGCAATATCGTCTCCGATATCTGCGTTGCCCTGGTTGATCCCCGCGTGCGGTTTGGAGATTGACCATGAACCAGACCTCTATTGCCATGCCGATGCTGATATCACGCCATATCGTCTCCGATATCTGCGTTGCACCTTCTGTTGACCCCCGCGTGCGGTTTGGAGACTGACCATGAAGCTCAATCCGGTTACCTTGAAAAAACTCAAGCGCTTCAAGTCGATCAAGCGCGGTTACTACTCCTTCATCATCTTCACCACCCTGGTGCTGCTCTCCCTGCTGGCGGAGCTGCTGGTCAACAGCCGGGCACTGATGGTGAGCTATCAGGGCCAGCTGCACTTCCCCACCTATGGCGATGTGATCCCCGGTCAGCAGTTCGGGCTCGATTACGAGTACGAAACCAACTACCGCCAGCTCAAGGCCAAGTTTGCCGCAGAGGGCCAGGGCGACTGGGTACTGCTGCCGCCGGTGCCCTGGAACCCCTACGAGCAGGATTTCAAGGAGGATGCCTACCCGCCTTACGCCCCCAGCGCGGCCGAGCGCCACTTCCTCGGCACCGACACCAGCGGCCGCGACGTGCTGGCGCGGCTGGTTTACGGCTTTCGCATTGCCATCGGCTTTGCCTTTATCGCGCTGGCGGCCAGTTACGCCATCGGGGTAACCATCGGCTGTCTCATGGGCTTTCTCGGCGGCCGCTTCGACCTCATCCTGCAACGCTTTATCGAGATCTGGTCCCAGGTGCCATTTCTCTACGTCATCATGATCCTGGTGTCGCTGGCCAAGCCCAACTTCGGCCTGTTTGTCGCCATCAACGTGCTGTTCGGCTGGATGGGGATCACCTGGTATATGCGCACCCTCACCTACAAGGAGCGGGCACGGGACTATGTGATGGCGGCGCGGGCGCAAGGGGCGACCACCGGGCGGATCATCTTCAACCACATCCTGCCCAACACCCTGATGATGATCGTCACCCTGGCGCCGTTCGCCGTGGTGGGCAATATCTCCACCCTGACGGCGCTCGACTATCTGGGCTTCGGGCTGGCTCCGCCGACCCCGAGCTGGGGGGAGCTGCTCTCCCAGGGCATCAACAATCTGGATGCCATCTGGATCGTCAGCTCGGTGGTGGCAGCGGTGAGTCTGGTGCTGATCATGGTCTCCTTTATTGGTGAGGCGATCCGCGAGGCGTTTGATCCGCGCAAATTTACCCGTTACCAATGAGCCAGCCGATGCCAGCGCATCGGCTGGCGCCGGGTAACGAACAGTGATGAATGAAGGACGGGCCACCGCCATCGGCGGTCCCGGGAGCAAGGGATAATCCCGTTATCAATCAAGACCCCCAGTGCAGGGGCCAGACCTGGAAGTCAAACATGAAAAATAAAATCAAATGGATAGGTGCTCTCTTTGTGCTGGTAAACGGATCCTGGGTCTGGGCGGCCAGCCTGCCCGCGGATCTCAAATGGGAGACCAACGACACGGATCCTGTGTTCGCCTCCCCCAAGGCGCAGCCGGGCGGCAGCCTCAATATGTTTGTGGAGAGCTTTCCGCTGACGTTCCGCACCGTGGGGCCTGACTCCAACGGATCGTTCCGCTCCTTTATTCTCGATAACCAGTTGCGACTCATCAGCTTCCATCCCAATACCGGCAACCCCATCCCCTCGCTCGCGACCCACTGGGCCATCGCGCCAGACAGCCAGACCGTCTACTTCAAGCTGGATCCCCGCGCCAAATGGTCGGATGGCAAGCCGGTCAATGCTGACGACTACACCTTCGGCTACGAGATGATGCGCTCCAAACACATCAAGGGGCCCTGGTTCAACAACTACTACACCACTGAAGTGGTCGCGGTAGAGAAGATCGATGATCACACCATTATGGTCAAAGCGGCCAACCGCAAGGCCAAGATGGACCTGCTCAACACCACCGAGCTGTGGCCCCAGCCCAAGCACTACTACAAGCTGACCCCCAACTGGGTGAAGCAGTACAACTGGGCCGTGGTGCCCACCACAGGCCCCTACGTGATCAGCGACGTCAAGAAGGGCAAGTCGGTCACCTTCAGCAAGCAGAAGGATTGGTGGGCAAAAGACGATCGCTACAACCAGCACAGATTCAACATCGACACCATCAAGGTGCAGGTGATCCGCGACCACAACATCGCCTTCCGCCACTTCCTGAAAGGGGAGATCGATACCTTCGAGATGATCCTGCCCAACTGGTGGCATGAAAAAGCGGTCACCCCGGAGTACAAAAAAGGCTACGTGCAGAAGGTAATGGCCATGACCGACACCAAACAGGGCGGTCAGGGGGTGCACCTCAATGTGGCCAACCCCAAGCTGGCGGACGTGAACGTGCGCCTCGGCATCCAGCACGCCTTCAACATCGACAAGATGATCGAGACCGTGCTGCGCGGCGACTATGACAGAGCCACCACCTTCGGCTCGGGTTTTGGCGAGTTCACCGACATGACGCTGCCGGAGCGGGCTTATGACATCGGCAAGGCGCGGGAGTACTTTGCCAAGGGCGGTTACAACAAGCCGGGGCCGGACGGCATCCTGCAAAATGAGAAGGGGGAGCGGCTGACGCTGGCACTCACCTACACCAGTCAGGAGCACTCCAAGCGCCTGACCGTGTTGAAAGAGGAGGCCAAGAAAGCGGGTCTCGATCTGGAGCTTAACCTAGTGGATGGCGCCACCGGCTTCAAGGTGATGCTGGAGAAGAAACACGAGGCGGCCTGGCTTGGCTGGGGCGGCGGCGGTCTCTATCCACAATATTGGGAGTCGTTCCACTCCGCCAATGCCAACAAACCGCAGACCAACAACCTGTTCAACGTGGCTGACAAGGAGCTGGACGCACTGATCGACGCCTACAACGTCGAATTCGACATGGCCAAACGGGCCGAGATCTCCCGCCAGATCCAGCAGCGCATCTATGATCTCGCCATCTTCGTGCCCGGGGTGCAGCTCAACTATGTGCGGGCCAGCAGCTGGCGTTATGTGATGCTGCCGGACGTACCTGCCACCAAGAACACGCCGGATCTGCTCTACTGGCCGATGGATGGTTATCCTCACAGTAGTGGTGGTCTGCTCTGGCTCGATCCCAAGGTGAAGGAAGAGACCCGCAACGCCAAGGAGGCAGGGGAGGCGCTGGCGCCCATCAACCTGCTCGACAAGACCTATGCACGTCATTGATATTCAGGCCATTGCGAAGGGAGCAGCCGTTATGCCCAACACTCAGGCCCCCATTCTTGACGTACCGGATAACGGGGGGGAGTTCGCCGCTGATAACGGCCAGCACCAGGCCCCAATCCTCGAAGTACGCGATCTTGAGGTGGAGTTCGCCGTCGATGACGGCAAAATCAAGGTGCTCGACGGGGTCAGCTTCAAGGTGGCCCCGGGTCAGACGCTGGGGATCGTCGGCGAGTCCGGCTGTGGCAAGAGCGTTACCTCGCTCGCCATCATGGGGCTCTTGCCCAAGCCCCACGGTCAGGTGGTGGCCGGTTCCATCCGCTTTCAGGGGGAGGAGCTGCTGTCGCTTGCGCCGGATCAGATGTACAAGGTGCGCGGCAACCGCATCTCGATGATCTTTCAGGAGCCGATGACGGCCCTCAACCCGGTGCAGACGGTGGGGGAGCAACTGATGGAGGTGTTTCGCCTCCATCGCCCCGAGTATGACAAGGCCCAGCGCAAAGCTGCGGCCATCGCCATGCTGCAGAAGGTGGGGATCCCGGAACCGGCCCAGCGCTTTGCGGTCTATCCCCACAACCTCTCCGGCGGCATGCGCCAGCGAGTGATGATCGCCATGGCGCTCTCCTGCGAGCCAGACCTGCTTATCTGTGACGAGCCGACCACGGCGCTGGATGTCACCATTCAGGCCCAGATCCTCGAATTGATGAAAGAGCTGCAGGCCCAGACCGGGATGGCCATCATCTTTATTACCCACGATCTGGGGGTAGTGGCGGAGCTGTGCGACGAGGTGGTGGTGATGTACGCCGGGCGGGCGGTAGAGCAGGCCGACGTGTTCGAACTGTTTGACCACCCCCGTCACCCCTATACCCACGGCTTGATGAGCTCAATCCCGCGCCTTGAGGATGAGCCCAAGAGCCTGCTCAAGACCATCAAGGGACAGGTGCCAGCCCTGCACGAGATGCCCGCTGGCTGCCGCTTCTCCAACCGCTGCCCCCATGCAACCGATCTCTGCATCAGCGCCATTCCGGCGGTGGAGCAGTTAAATCTGCGCCACCATGTCGCCTGTCACTACTGGAAGGAGTTGACCGTATGAGCACTCTGTTATCGGTCAGGGATCTGAAACAGCACTTCCGGCTGGGAGGCGGGTTCCTGCGCAAGCAATATACGGTTCACGCGGTGGATGGCATCAGCTTCGACCTGAAACAGGGGGAGACGCTGGGGCTGGTGGGTGAATCGGGCTGCGGCAAGTCCACCCTCGGGCGCAGCCTGCTCAAGCTGTTCGAGCCGACCGCGGGCACCATCACCTTCGAGGGGCGCGACATCACCGCCCTCAGCCCGAAGGAGATGCGATCCCTGCGTCAGGAGATGCAGATGGTGTTTCAGGACCCTGCAGAATCCCTCAACAGCCGCCACACCGTGGGCCAGATTTTGGAGGAGCCCTTTATCATCCACGGTAAAGGCAACACTGAACAGCGGCGCGGCTGGGTGCAGGAGCTGCTGGCAAAAGTGGGCCTGCCGGGCAGCGCGGTGGATCGCTACCCCCACGAGTTCTCCGGCGGTCAGCGCCAGCGGATCGGCATCGCTCGCGCCATCGCCCTCAAGCCCAAGCTGCTGGTGTGCGACGAGGCAGTCTCGGCCCTCGATGTCTCGGTGCAGTCGCAGATCGTCAACCTGCTGCTCAGCCTGCAGCGGGAGATGAACCTCTCCATCATCTTCATCGCCCACGATCTGTCGGTGGTCAAACACATCTCGGATCGGATCGCGGTGATGTATCTGGGACGGATCGTCGAACTGGCGGATGCCCAGTCGCTCTATCTGGCACCGCGCCACCCTTACACCCAGGCGCTGATCTCCGCCATTCCGGTACCGGACCCGCGCAGGCGCAGCCAGCGCATTCTGCTGACCGGCGATGTGCCCTCCCCCATCTCGCCGCCAAGCGGCTGCCACTTCCACCAGCGCTGCCCCCATGCGACCGAGTTGTGCAAAAGCAAGGCGCCCAAGCTTGAGGCGTGTGATGAGTCCCATCATCAGGTGGCCTGTCACACCCCGCTCGCCGTCGGTAGTCACGCTATCAGCGGCGACAGCAGGCTGGAGCAGGCGAGCTAGGCGCAGCGAACAAACCCCAGGGTAGAAACAGACGAGGCGGCCATCAGGCCGCCTCGTGCTATCGGGTCACTCTTGTCTTATCGGGTCACGGCTACCGCTCATCAGGCAATCTGATAGCGGCCCGGCTTGTGGTTGAGTGTCAACACCAGATTACAGATAACCGCCGCCACGATGGAGAGCGCCAGAATCCAGGGCTGCACCACGAAAAACGAGGCGACAACAATGGCGCAATCGAGCCCCATCTGCAGCTTGCCCGCCCGAATGCCAAAGCGATCCTGAATAAAGAGCGCCAGAATGTTGAAGCCCCCCAGACTCGACTTGTGGCGAAACATGATGAGCAGCCCCATACCAATCAGGGTGCCGCCGATCAGCGCCGCATAGAGGGGCTCTATCTTGCCGATCTGCAGCACCCCGTTGAGGTGATCGGTCATGTAGGAGACCGCCGCCACCGAGACAAAGGTGTTGAAGGTAAAACGTGGCCCCATCCGCAGCCATGCCAGCGCATAGAAGGGCAGGTTGATGCCGAAAAACAGCAGGCCGAAGCTGATACCGGTCACCTTTTGCAGCAACAGCGCCAGCCCGGCAGTCCCGCCGGTGAGCAGGCCAACCTGATGAAACAGAAAGATGCCGAGGGAAACAAAGCCGGCCGCCGTCAGCAGGGCCAGCACATCCTCATAAATAGGATGGGCAGTACGAATCGAGGTGTTGTCCATAACCTGTATCCAAGCGAAGTAAAGAGAGAGAGAGTGTCTGTCGCCTGCCGTTGCGGGCGGGCTGCGAGCCCTGTCCACAGGGCTTCGTTATGGGGTCCAGTCTATTTTTTGTGAAAAGGATCACAACAGGCAGGCTGAACGCCCCATTCTGGTGCCTGTCATCTGGCATTGACACCCGCTGCACCAAGATGCAGCATGCCGCGGTTTAAGCGCGCCATCCCCCATTCACAGCACGAGGCACTTTTCATGAAGGTCACCATTTTTGGCACAGGCTATGTCGGGCTGGTACAGGCCGCCGTTCTGGCCGAGGTGGGCCATCAGGTCTGCTGCGTGGATGTGGATGATGAGCGGATCGCCGCCCTCAGGCTGGGGCAGATCCCCTTCTATGAGCCGGGGCTGGCCACGCTGGTCGAGAGCCATCTGGCCAGCGGCCGCCTGAGCTTCACGGTCGATCCCGCCATTGCCGTGGCACACGCCGACCTGCTGCTGATCGCCGTGGGTACCCCGGCTGACGAGGATGGCTCGGCCGATCTGCAACATGTGCTGACGGTGGCCGACACCATAGGCCGACTGATGAGCCGCCCCAAGCTGGTGGTGACCAAGAGCACTGTGCCGGTCGGCACGGCGCAGCAAGTAAGGGAACATATTGAGCTACAGTTGGCCGAACGTGGGCTGTCCCTCACCTGCGAGGTGGCGGCCAACCCCGAGTTTCTCAAGGAGGGGGCGGCGGTCAACGACTGCATGCGGCCGGATCGCATCATCATCGGCTGTGACAGCGAGCGGGCGCTTGAGCAGTTGCGCGCCCTCTACGCCCCCTTTAACCGTAATCACGACCGGATCGTGGTGATGGATCTGCGCAGCGCCGAGCTCACCAAATACGCCGCCAACGCCATGCTGGCCACCAAGATCTCCTTTATGAACGAGATGGCGGCCCTCGCCGAGCAACTGGGGGCCGATATCGAGGCGGTGCGCCAGGGGATGGGGGCCGATCCCCGCATCGGTTACCACTTTATCTACCCGGGCTGCGGCTACGGCGGCTCCTGCTTCCCCAAAGATATCAAGTCGTTGCGCCATACCGCGGCGAGTGTCGGCTGCGACGCCCCGCTTTTAGCGGCGGTCGAGCAGGTCAACCAGCGCCAGCAACAGAAGATGGCGCAAACCCTGCGCGGCCGCACCTTCGCCCTGTGGGGGCTGGCGTTCAAACCCGGCACCGACGATATGCGCGATGCGCCGAGCCGCCCGCTGCTGGCCGCCATCTGGGCTGCCGGTGGCCGGGTGCAGGCCTTTGATCCCAAGGCGATGGGGCGTGCCCGCCAGATCTACGGCCAGCGGCCGGATCTGCTGCTCTGCCCCACTCAGGAGGCTGCACTGGAAGGGGCCGATGCCCTGCTCATCTGTACCGAGTGGCAGGCGTTTCGCGCCCCCGATTTCCAGCAGCTAAAGGCCCTGCTCAACCAGCCTGTCATCATCGATGGCCGCAACCTCTATGATCCGCGCCAGCTCAGCGAGCTCGGGTTTGACTATCACGCCATCGGGCGACCACATCTTCCCGCCAAAAAGCAGCCTGCCAACACCAGCTGCAACCCGGAGACCCAACCATGACCTATCTGGTCACCGGCGTCGCTGGCTTTATCGGTTTTCATGTGGCCAGCCAACTGTGCGCCGCAGGTCATCAGGTGGTGGGGATCGACAACCTCAACGACTACTACGAGGTGAGTCTGAAAGAGGCGCGGCTGGCCCAACTTGCCAGTTTCCCCCATTTTCGCTTCGAGCGGCTTGATCTGGCAGATCGCGAGGCGATGGCGACCCTGTTTGCCAGCCACGGTTTCGAGCGGGTGCTCCATCTGGGGGCGCAAGCGGGGGTGCGCTACTCCATCGACAATCCGTTCGCCTATGCCGACAGCAACCTCACCGGCATGCTGACGGTGCTGGAGGGGTGTCGTCACCACGGGATTCAGCACCTCATCTACGCCTCCTCCAGTTCGGTCTATGGCATGGGGGATCAGATGCCCTACTCCACCGCGCAGCAGGTGGATCACCCGGTCTCCCTCTACGCTGCGACCAAAAAGAGCGGCGAGCTGATGGCCCACGCCTATTCGGCGCTCTATGGCCTGCCCACCACAGGGCTGCGCTTCTTTACCGTCTACGGCCCCTGGGGCCGGCCCGACATGGCCATCATCAAGTTCACCCGCGCCATCCTCGCGGGAGAGCCTATCGACGTCTATAACAACGGCGATCTCAGCCGCGACTTCACCTTTATCGACGACATCGTCGCTGGGATCCTCGCCGTCGCCGATCAGCCGCCCCGCCCCAATTCCGATTGGCACGCCAGCGAGCAGAGCGCGGCCGAGAGCGCCGCCCCCTACCGCATCCTCAATATCGGTAACGGCCAGCCGGTGCGGCTGCTCGATTTTATCGAGGCGCTGGAAGAGGCCATCGGCAAACCCGCCATCAAGCGGATGCTGCCGATGCAGGCAGGCGACATGCACGCCACCTGGGCCGACAGCGAACCGCTGCACACCCTCACCGGCCTGCGCCCCGCCACGCCCCTCAAGCAGGGGGTTGCCGAGTTTGTCCGCTGGTATCTCGACTACTACCAGCCCGACCGCTGACGAACGCGGGTAGACCCTCGGTCATTGATGAGTTAATCAGATACCACTGATGCCCCGCGGGTTTTAGGATGGCTGAACGCACTGTCTGCGCACCATAGCGAGGATTTGAGATGCAACAACAGGAACAGGGTCTGATCGATGGACTGTTCGACCGCCTCAAGCAAGCGCAAGCCAGGGATAGCAAGCGAGACCAACAAGCGGATCAGCTGATCCGCCAGCATCTGGCAGAGCAGCCCGATGCCCCCTACTACATGGCCCAGGCGCTGCTAATTCAGCAGGCAGCCCTTACTCGCCTCAACGAGCGGGTCAAGGAGCTGGAAGCCAGCCAGAGCGCCCCAAGTGGTGGCAGTTTTCTCTCCGGCCTGCTTGGTAGCGAAAGCAGCCCGCCCCCGCGCTTCACGCCGCCACCGGCATCCGCTCCTGCCCAGCCAGCATCCCGTACCAGCTCCTTTTTGGGCGGCGCCCTGCAAACCGCCGCCGGTGTGGCCGGTGGCGTGATGCTGGCCGATATGATCGGCGGACTGTTTCACAACAATCGGCCCGAGGAGATCATCGACATCATAGAGCCAGCGCCCATCGCCAATCCGGTCGATGCGGAACCGGTGCGCTGGGACGGCTGGGATTCACCTCCCGATGCTGGCAGCAATTTTCTCGACGACGATAGCCAGAGTAGCGGCTGGGCCGACAGTGACGATAACAACGACGGTTTCTTCTGACCGTCAAACCATTACTGGCCCCGCACCTAGCGGGGCTCAACTCGATACGAAACCCATGACTATGGAAAGTGTGATGACACCACGGATCGGCAGCGGCATGACGCGATATACTCAGCGCGCTTCGTGCCACCCGGGAACAACTCCCGACCCCAGGCGCTCTGTCCGTGGCCACGCAACACCCCCATGACGACAAGGAGCCACCTCATGATCCGAACCCTGCTTTTGACCGGTGCCGCCATTGCGGCCTATGCCCTGACCCAGAGCCACTCTCTGCTTCCCCTGCTCAGCCTGCTGGCCCTGCTTTCGCTCTGGGTTGTCAGCGAAATTGGCAGCTTCTATCGCGCGCTTCCTCCCGCAGCGCTGGATGAGCAGGAGTATCACCACGACTTTTAACCGGATGAAAAATGGTGTGAAACGGTCGAGATGCCGTTAGTTCCATACCGTTTTGCTCTCTGAAATCAACCGGCTATAACAACAGGATCCACTGGGTTCGTGGCGATAGCAGCCATGTTCCTCTATATCTTCTGTACTCAAACAGGAGATAACCCATGAGGCACATCAGCGAAAACGGACTGTTTTTGCTGCTTTTTTTGTCGTTGTTACTGGCAGGTACGCCGCGGGCGATGGCACAAGGCAGGGATTTCAGACAGGCCCCCAAGGCGCTGACGGCGATCAAGCAGGGTCAAGTTGCCCAGCAACACGGTCATCTGCAAAAGGCCATCGCCCTCTACTGTGTCGCCGCCAGCACCGGCAACCCTGAAGGATATTTCCGGATCGGCCGCCTGCTCGCCACCGGCCCCGCCTCGGTTCGCAGCGCCAAGCTGGCCAACAGCTATCTCGCCATGGCGATGCGCCTTGGCAACCAACGGGCCGCCCGTTACTACAACGCCCGCATCGGCAATGCCCCTATGGGGGATAGGTGTGGCATGGGGATCCGTGGCGGTCAGGGTGGCTATCTGGCCGGGCTCCCCTCCACCCCCTTCAATGTCGACTCCTGGGTTGCCCGCCAGCCCCCCGCCAAGCAAAAGCTGGTCACCATGCTGCGTCACGCAGCCAAGCACCATAAAGTGGATGCCCGGCTGGTACTGGCGATTGCCATCGCCGAATCCAATCTCAACAGCCGCGCCGTTTCACCCAAGAATGCGCAGGGGCTGATGCAGCTGATCCCCGAAACCCAGCAACGGTTCGGGGTAACCCGGCCATTCGATCCGGCCCAAAACATCAAGGGCGGCGTCAGTTATCTCAAATGGCTGGATCGCCGTTTCGATGGCGACTGGGTACTGATCTCGGCAGCCTACAATGCCGGGGAAAAAGCGGTGGAACGCTATGGCGGGATCCCACCCTATGACGAGACGCAGGAGTACGTGAAACGGGTGCTTTACTTCGCTGGCCACAAGCAGCCCTGAGCGGAAAATCAGGAGCTCGCCCGACCGGAAGGCGGCACACGCCCCTTTCTGCGGCCACTGTAGCGGCCACGCCCCCAATAATCGAAGCCATAGTGGCGGTAGTAACCCACCAGATTGCTGACCAGAAACAGCCCCTCCATCAGCGCGGCGACCGGTGAGCCCACCAGCAAGTTGTTACCCAGCCAGCAGAGGGTACCGAGCAGCATCCAGCGCCGCAGCAGGCGATCATCAGGGCAAAACGCGGCCCGGGTTTGCAGCTGGCTCGCCAGCAGCCCGATCCATGAGAGCAGGCCCTGATAGGTCGCTAGCGCCGCCGCACAGGCCAACCCCATGAAAAACCACATCAAGATGCGGCGAACCAGCCAGATGCTCACCAGAAAGCGCATACTGGCCAGCAGCAACAGGCTGGCGGCCGACCACTGCCCGAGCAGGGCAAAGTGACCGGCATTGAGGGCGCAGGAGAGGGCCAGACAGGCCAGGATCCTGCGGCGATCCCGCAACTGAAACGACAACAGATCGAGCAACAAGGCCAGGCTCACCACCAGTTGCGACCACAGAAACAGCGACATCATCCACCCCTCGTCTGTCATTTGGATGGCGCAGCATGAGGGGATGGCCGGAGAGCGGCATTAACCCGTGTTAATGCGCCTGCGGATCCGTGACAGGGTGACCGGGCTGATGCCGATGTAGTTGGCGAGCTGCACCTGAGTGAGCCGCGCAGGCCAGTGAGGGAAGGTGTGGCAGAGCTCCCGATAACGTTCCTCGGGGGAGTGGAGCAGCAAAAACGCCTCCTTGCGCTCCTTGTAACCGAGCTGCTGGCGTAGCAGGGCCATGCAAACCGGCTGCCAGGCGGGCTCATCCAGCAGGGTGAGCGGCACCCGCACCACCTGCAACTCCGTCAGCGCCTCCAGCTGATAGCGGGCGATCGATCCCGTGAGCCAGCTGTCATAGAGCAGGCAGAGTTCCCCCTCGAAGTAGAACTCCTTGCAGCGCTCCTGTCCGTCCCGGGTGTAGTGGCAGGCGCGAGCGATGCCCGCTTCGATATAGAAGGCAGCTTCCTGCCCTGCCCCTTGCGCCAACAGTGCCTGACCGGCGCGCAGCGTCTGCCGTGGCAAGCGCTGGCAGAGAGCTTCACTCAGCGCGGCGTCCAATCCCATTGTGCAGAGAAAGTCGGCCAGTGAGGGGGCTTGAGGAGATGGGTTCATGACGGCTCCGGAACAAAACGGCAGCCCACATCATGCCCAAATTGCACGGCTGATGCAGCAAGGCGTGACCGCTGCGGCAAAGGGGGGACATAGCCGGGTGCCACCTTTGCCCCCCCTCGTCCGTTGGTTTACAATCGACGGGTTTTTTGGAACCCGGTTGACCTGTGTCGACCTGGCCCCACCACGACATCAGTCTGTTAATGCCAAGACATTAACCTGCTGAAAAGGAAGAGAATTAGCCAATGGCTCAATTTATTTACACCATGAACCGGGTCGGCAAGGTAGTGCCGCCCAAGCGTCATATTCTCAAGAACATCTCCTTGAGCTT
Organism: Aeromonas sp. Y293-4; assembly: GCF_027705905.1. Lineage (NCBI taxonomy): Bacteria > Pseudomonadati > Pseudomonadota > Gammaproteobacteria > Aeromonadales > Aeromonadaceae > Aeromonas > Aeromonas sp. Y293-4. The sequence continues at coordinate 133,018 of NZ_JAPDCI010000013.1, forward strand.
CTTCCCGGGCGCCAAGATCGGCGTGCTGGGTCTGAACGGCGCCGGTAAATCGACCCTGCTGCGCATCATGGCGGGCATCGACACCGAGATCGAAGGGGAAGCCCGTCCGCAGCCCGGCATCAAGATCGGCTACCTGCCGCAGGAGCCGAAGCTGGAGCCGGAGCAGACCGTACGCGAAGCGGTCGAAGAGGCCGTTGGCGAGGTGAAGCGCGCCATGGCCCGTCTGGACGAGGTCTATGCGGCCTACGCCGACCCGGATGCCGACTTTGACAAGCTGGCCCGCGAACAGGGCGAGCTGGAAGCCATCATCCAGGCCCAGGGCGGTCACAACATGGAAAACCAGCTGGAGCGCGCGGCCGATGCCCTGCGCCTGCCGGCCTGGGATGCCAAGATCAAGCACCTCTCCGGTGGTGAGCGCCGCCGTGTGGCACTCTGCCGTCTGCTGCTGGAAAAGCCGGACATGCTGCTGCTGGACGAACCAACCAACCACCTGGATGCGGAATCCGTGGCCTGGCTGGAGCGCTTCCTGCACGACTACGAAGGCACTGTTGTGGCCATCACTCACGACCGTTACTTCCTCGACAACGTGGCGGGCTGGATCCTGGAGCTGGACCGCGGCGAAGGTATCCCGTGGGAAGGCAACTACTCCTCCTGGCTGGAGCAGAAGGATGCCCGTCTGGCGCAGGAAGCCAGTTCCGAAGCGGCCCGTCGCAAGTCCATCGAAAAAGAGCTGGAGTGGGTTCGTCAAAACCCGAAAGGCCGTCAGGCCAAGTCCAAGGCCCGTATGGCTCGCTTCGAAGAGCTCAACACCAACGACTACCAGAAGCGCAACGAGACCAACGAGCTGTTCATTCCGCCCGGACCGCGCCTCGGCGACAAGGTGGTTGAAGTGGCCAACCTGCGCAAATCCTACGGTGATCGGGTGCTGATCGACGATCTGTCGTTTGCCATTCCGAAAGGGGCCATCGTCGGCATCATCGGTCCTAACGGTGCCGGTAAGTCTACCCTGTTCCGCATGATGTCGGGTCAGGAGCAGCCGGATTCCGGCGCCATAACCCTGGGTGAAACCGTGGTACTGGCCTCTGTCGATCAGTTCCGCGACAGCATGGATGACAAGAAGACGGTATTCGAAGAGGTCGCTGACGGTCAGGATATCCTGCGCATCGGCAACTACGAGTTCCCGAGCCGCGCCTACATCGGCCGCTTCAACTTCAAGGGTTCCGATCAGCAGAAGCGGGTTGGCGAGCTCTCCGGTGGTGAGCGCGGTCGTCTGCATCTGGCCAAGCTGCTGCAGACCGGCGGCAACGTGCTGCTGCTGGATGAACCGACCAACGATCTGGATATCGAAACCCTGCGCGCCCTCGAGAACGCCCTGCTGGAGTTCCCGGGTTGTGCCATGGTCATCTCCCACGACCGCTGGTTCCTCGACCGTATCGCCACTCACATCCTCGACTATCAGGATGAGGGCAAGATCGAGTTCTTCGAAGGTAACTTTACCGAATACGAAGAGTGGAAGAAAAAGACCTACGGCGCCGAGGCGATCCAGCCCCATCGCGCCAAGTACAAGCGCATCGCCAAATAGGGCTGACTGCGTGTTGAGGGGAGCTTCGGCTCCCCTTTCTCTTGCCTTTTGACTTACAATCCTAGACGGATGCCTTTGCATGGATGTAGCACGATGACGACCCCCATAGAGAAAAAACTCACCATCCAGATCCGGGTTGAACCGGGTTGCCTCGGGCCGGATGGCAAGGAGCACATAGAGACCTTCTGTGCTGCTGCCGCCAAGATTTTTGCCGCCGTGGAGCCCGAGCTGGTGAGCTGGGTGCTGATCCCCCGCTACGACAAGCAACTGCCTGAGCAGGAGTTCTTTATCGAGGGGCGCAAGCTGACCGAAGAGCAGGCAAGCCTCTTTCTGCGCCGCTTCGGCCGCGAGCTGGGTGAAGTGCAAGACCGGCTCGACTCGGTGCTGGCCCAGCTGGTCGAGCGCTACTTCAAAACCCTGTAAGCCCCCAATTTTCGATAAAAGGTTCTCTGCTGAGAACCTTTTATCATGCTCAAAAAGCAAACGTTTGAATTTTTACTCTATTCATTGATCTGCTTCGCAGATCCGGGGTTTGTAAACGGCGCCGCCTGTGTAAAAATGTGCGCGCTGTCACGGTATCAGGACGAGTCTGGTTACTTAACCGCCAGAAAAAGGGCAATTTACCCCGCATGGATGGGATAGCCCGTTCCCCTGCTGCTTATTTCACGTCACCTATTGGAATCCAACATGAATCAACAACACCAAGCTGCCAATCAGGCCGCCGGGCAAGGATTGCTTGAGCGCCTGTTTGCCCTGCAAGGCCATGGCACTACCGCCCGCACCGAAGTGATTGCCGGTATCACCACCTTCCTGACCATGGTCTATATCGTGTTCGTCAACCCGCAGATCCTCTCTGCGGCGGGCATGGACACCCAGGCCGTGTTCGTCACCACCTGCCTCATCGCCGGTATCGGCAGCATCCTGATGGGCCTGTTGGCCAACCTGCCGATCGCCCTGGCTCCCGCCATGGGCCTCAACGCCTTCTTCGCCTTCGTGGTCGTCGCCGGTATGGGTTACTCCTGGCAAGTGGGCATGGGCACCATCTTCTGGGGTGCCATGGGTCTGTTGATCCTCACCCTGCTGCGAGTGCGCTACTGGCTGATCGGCAACATCCCGCTCACCCTGCGGGTCGGCATCACCGCCGGTATCGGCTTGCTGATCGCCCTGCTCGGCCTGCACAACGCCGGGATCGTGGTGGCCAGCCCCGCGACTATGGTAACCGTGGGCAACCTCACCTCCCTGCCCTGCCTGCTGGGTCTGCTCGGTTTCTTCCTGATCTGCATCTTCTCCGCCCGCGGCGTCCACTCCGCCGTGCTGATCGCCATCGTGGTCACCACGGGTCTGGGCTGGCTGTTTGGCGATGTCACCTTCAAGGGCTTTGTCTCCATGCCCCCCAGCATCGAGCCGGTGTTCGGCCAGCTGGATCTGATGGGATCGCTCGATATCAGCCTGGCCGGGATCATCTTCTCCTTTATGCTGGTCAACCTGTTCGACTCCTCCGGCACCCTGATCGGCGTCACCAACCGCGCCAAGCTGGCCGATGACAAGGGGCACTTCCCGCGCATGAAGCAGGCACTGCTGGTCGATAGCGTGAGCTCGGTCGGCGGCGCCTTTATGGGCACATCCTCGGTCACCGCCTTCATCGAGAGCAGCTCCGGCGTTGCCGTCGGCGGCCGTACCGGTCTGACTGCCATCGTGGTCGGCATCCTGTTCCTGCTGGCAATCTTCTTCTCTCCGGTCGCCGCCATGGTGCCGGCCTATGCCGCCGCTGGCGCCCTTATCTATGTGGGTGTGCTGATGTGCTCCGAGCTGACCCGGGTGAAGTGGGAAGATCTGACCGAAGCGGTTCCGGCCTTCATGACTGCGGTGATGATGCCGTTCAGCTTCTCCATCACCGAGGGGATCGCCGTGGGCTTCATCTCCTACTGCGTGATGAAGGCGGGCACCGGCCGCTGGCGCGAAATCAACCCCTGCGTGCTGGTGGTAGCCCTGCTGTTCGTCCTCAAGTTCTTCTGGGTAGACGGTCACTAAGTCAGGCTTTCGCCAACAAAAATGCCAGTCAGCTGACTGGCATTTTTTTATCCCAAACTATTCTCGGCCTGTGCTCTGGCCATAAAAAAATCCGAAACCAGTGGTTTCGGATTTTTTCTATTCAGCATGTGGCAGAGCAGGGTTATCCCCTCGCCTGCCACATCGGCAGCAGTTACTCGGCAGCCATGCGGGCTTCGATGTAAGCCAGCGCGCGGTCGATACGGGCCAGTACGCGCTCCTTGCCCACCAGCACCATCACGGCGTCGATGGCAGGGGGGGATTTACCTAGAGCGGTGATGACGACCGGCAACGTCAGGCTTACTCGGCAGCCATACGGGCTTCGATGTAAGCCAGCGCGCGGTCGATACGGGCCAGTACGCGCTCTTTGCCGACCAGCGCCATCACGGCGTCGATGGCTGGGGACTGACCCAGACCGGTGACGGCTACACGCAGCGGCATACCAACCTTGCCCATGCCCTGACCCAGCTCGGCAGCGGTCGCTTCAATCAGCTCGTGCAGCGCTTCGGTAGTCCAGCTATCCAGTGCAGCCAGCTTGGTTTTGGCCAGAGCCAGCGGCTCGGCAGCAACGCCGCGCAGGTGCTTCTTGGCAGCCGCTTCGTCGATCGCTTCATACTCTTCGAACAGGTAGCGGCTCTGGGCGGCCATCTCGACCAGGGTGTTGCAGCGCTCGGCCAGCAGGGTGACCACGTCGGCCAGCGCCGGGCCATTGCTGGTGTCGATCTTCTGGTTTTCCATGTGCCATGCCAGATGCTTGGCAACATAAGCCGGATCCAGGCTGCGCATGTAGTGGTTGTTCAGCCACAGCAGCTTGTCGGTATTGAAGGCAGAGGCAGACTTGGAGATGGCATCCAGGCTGAACAGCTTGATCATCTCTTCCAGGCTGAAGATCTCCTGATCGCCGTGGGACCAGCCCAGACGCACCAGATAGTTCAGCAGCGCTTCCGGCAGGTAGCCGTCATCGCGGTACTGCATCACGGAGACTGCACCGTGGCGCTTGGAGAGCTTGGCACCGTCGTCACCCAGGATCATGGAGACGTGGGCAAACTCCGGTACCGGCGCGTTCAGCGCCTTGTAGATGTTGATCTGGCGCGGGGTGTTGTTGATGTGGTCTTCGCCACGCACCACGTGGGTGATCTCCATATCCCAGTCATCGACCACCACGCAGAAGTTGTAGGTCGGCGCGCCGTCGGTACGGCGGATGATCAGATCGTCCAGCTCGGTGTTGGCGAACTCGATGCGGCCACGGACGTGGTCATCGAACACCACGGAGCCTTCGGTCGGGTTGCGGAAGCGGATCACGTGCGGCGCATCGGCCGGGTGATCGTGGGCGTGGTCGCGGCACTTGCCGTCATAACGCGGTTTCTCGCCGTTGGCCATCTGGCCTTCACGCAGCGCTTCCAGACGCTCCTTGGAGCAGTAGCACTTGTAGGCGCGGCCGTCAGCCAGCATCTCGTCGATCAGCGCGTTGTAGCGATCGAAGCGCTTGGTCTGGTAGTAGGGGCCCTCATCCCAGTTCAGCTCCAGCCATTCCATGCCCTCAATGATGGCGTCGATGGCCTCCTGAGTGGAACGTTCCAGATCGGTATCCTCGATACGCAGCACAAACTCACCGCCCTGGTTCTTTGCAAACAACCAGGAATAGAGTGCGGTACGGGCACCGCCGACATGCAAAAAGCCGGTCGGGCTGGGAGCAAAACGGGTTTTGACTTTCATCTTTAAGCCTTGTGTAGAGGGCCTTGGGCCAATTCGTTAAAAAAACCGTCGCATTTTAGCACCGACAATCACGGATGGGAAAACCATGAAGCCGCAAAGGGCAAAGTAGCAGGTTTAATTTGCGCAACGCCGCCCTGCCCCCCTGATCTTTGAAGGGGATCGCAGAACAGAATCCCCATTTCCGATTTGCTATGCATAGCGCTGGAGAGCTGCCTCCTCCTGCCGATATCCAGACAACTCTCAACGCCCCACGCAACAAGAACAAGGAAGAGACGATGCAGTTCCGTTCAATCCAGACCCGAATACTGGTCATGGCCGGGATCGCCATGACGACAGCCCTGGTCATCCTGATCCTGCTCAACCAGTACTCCGGTCAACAGACCCAGAAGCTGACCATCAGCTCCAGCCGCGCCGCCCTGCAGCAGGAGGCATGGCAGAAGGTCAGTGCCAACGCCCGCGCCGAAGCGGCCACCATCACCCAGCTGTTGCAAAAGGGGCTCTCCTACACCCAGCAGATGGCCAGCGTCTTCGCCCAGCAACAGCAGGGCCTGCTGCCGCTCGATCGCCAGCAGGCCACCGACCTGCTCAAGGCACAATTGGCGTTGGAGCCCCAGCTCTATGGCGCCTTTGCCGGCTTCGAGCCCAACGGTTTCGACGGTCAGGATGCCAGCTTTGCTGGCCAGAGTGCGCTGGGCAGTGATGACAAGGGGCGCTTCGTGCCCTACTTCTATCGCGACAAGGATCAAATCGGCACCGATCTGCTGCTCTCCATCGAAAAAACCGACCCGGACGAATTCGGCAATCCCGCCAACGACTACTACGCCTGCCCGAAGCGGGAGGGGCGCTCCTGCCTGATCGATCCCTTCAAGGTGGATATCAACGGTCAGCAGGTGCTGGTGAGCACCATCACCACCCCCATCATGGTGGATGGTCAGTTCAAGGGGATCGCCGCGCTGGATCTGGCGGTGGACTCCATCAGCCGTCAGGCCAAGAGCCTCAACAGCAATATCTATGACGGCCAGGGCGAAACCCTGATCGTCAGCGCCGCCGGTGTCATCACCGGCACCAGCGGCGATGCCAGCCTGCTCGGCAGCAGCGCAAGTAAGGTGCTGGGCAACCAGTGGCAGCAGTACCTGAAACCGGAAGTTCAGCGTCAGGAGCTGGACGAGTCATTCCGTATTTCCGTCCCCATCATGGTACCGGGAATGAGCCGCAACTGGGCCATCATCGTCACCCTGCCCTACAAGGTGGTACTGGCGGGGGCCGATCAACTGGAGAGCCAGCTGAGCGACATGAACCAGGCAGCCATGACCCAGCAATTGGTGGGTGCCGTTATCGTACTGGTGCTGGCGCTGGCCACCATGCTGGTGATTGCCCGCAGCATCACAGGCCCCATCCGTCAGATGGTCAGCCTGGTGGATGACATCGCCGATGGTGAAGGGGATCTCACCAAACGCCTCACGACCCGCTCGGTGGATGAGCTGGGGGATCTCGCCAAGGGGATCAACCGCTTTATCGACAAACTGCAGGGGCTGCTCGGGGATGTGCTCAAGACTGCCAGCGAGGTGAACCGTTATGCCGGTGATACCGACCGCATCGCCGGTCAGACCGACAACAACCTGCAGCACCATCAGGCCGAGATGGAGCAGATGCTGACCGCGGTACAGGAGATGTCCTACGTCAGTCAGGAGGTGGCCACCCACGCCAACAATACCGCCGACTCGGCCAAACAGGCGCAAGGCGCGGCGGATCAGGGCAAGGAGCGCTTCCAGCAGGTGATCCAGTCGATGCACAAGGTCGCGGCAGAAGCCGGGAAAGGGGCCGAAGTGGTGGAAGGGCTGGCCCACGACAGCGCCCAGATCACCAGCATCCTCACCGTCATTCAGGGGATTGCCGATCAGACCAACCTGCTGGCCCTCAATGCCGCCATCGAGGCTGCACGGGCTGGCGAACAGGGCCGCGGCTTTGCGGTGGTGGCCGACGAGGTGCGCAAACTGGCGGGCAATACCCAGCAGGCGGTGCAGAACACCCAGGAGTTGATCGAGAAGATCCGCCTCAGCTCCACCAATGCAGTCAACGCCATCAACCAGAGCCAGCAGCTGACCCATCAGGCGGTGGGCGAGGCGGATCTGGCGGAAGAGGCGCTTGGCAGCATCTACCAGGCCATCTCCACCATCAACGACATGACCTATCAGATCGCCTCCGCCGCCGAAGAGCAGAGCTCGGTCTCAGAAACCGTCTCCGGCAACCTGTCAAAAACCAACGCACTGGCCAACGACATTGCTCAGGATGCGACCGAAACGGCCAAAGCCAGTCAGGCTTTGCGTCAGGCTGCCGACAAATTGCAGCAATTATTGGGTCAATTTCGTCTCAGCTGATAATTTTCCGCATCAGGACTCTCCCCCTCGGGGGCGAGTCCGTTTACCATAGGCGACGAATTTGCCTGATGGCAGGCAATGTAGTGAGAGGTAAATGCCGTGCCCACCCCGGACCGTCGCCCACGAGGCCATAACAGACGAGCCCAGCAGCGTCGCCAAGACGAATCACAAGGATCCCTGCTCCATCGCATCAATGCCGCGACCCTGTCCCTGCGCCAACGTTTTGGCCAAGGGATGAGCAACCTCGGCCAACGCCGCCAGGATGCCAAAGCAGGCAAATTCAAGCTGTCCAGCCCGCTGCCCCGCAAAAACACCATAGGTCTGCTGATCCTGATCCCGCTCTGGTTGCTGGTGCTGGCCTGGGAGCCGGCACCATCCGCTCCCAAAGCAGCCCCTTCCGGCTCGCTGGAAGTGCCGCTGGCCGTGCCTGCTCAAGCTCTAACTGTCGATAATGGCGCGGCAGGTAGTGCACCCGCGGCAGCCAAACCAGTCGAAGAGAAGGTCAACGGTACCTGGCTGCAACACGATGTGCAGGCGGGTGAGACCCTCTACTCCATCTGGCGTAAATTCGAGTTGCCGGGTGCCGAGCTGAGCCGCCTGATCGCCATCGAGGGGCCGGATCGTCCCCTGACCCGCCTGCAATCGGGCCGTTCTATCTTCATCCTGGTGGACGACACCCGCCGCATCCAGCGGGTGGAGATCCGCTCCTACGGTCAGGCGGTTTACCGCTACGACCGGCAGGGCGAAGGGTTCGCCCTCAAGGAATAACAACAACGGGAGGCGCTGGCCTCCCGTTTTTTTCAGTCAAATATCTTCAAATAAGCTACTGACTTCACAATATTTTTAGCTTGTTCAAAAAACGAAAGGGGTCAAATTGACAAGGATCGGCGCTAACGTACAATCGTTTGTGCTTTAAACAGGGATTGTTCTACGTGCTACTGGGACAAAGAGACGTGGTCAGTCATGAGCCAACCCCTGCTTGCAAGGCAAATGCAGCCCAGCACGGGCTTAGTTTCATTTTGTTATTGATAGGATTTAGCACATGTCTGACATTCGCACCGGCCAGGTAAAATGGTTCAACGAAACCAAGGGTTTTGGCTTTATTGAACAATCCCAGGGTCCGGACGTATTCGTTCACTTCTCCTCCATCCAGAGCACCGGTTTCAAAACCCTGGCTGAGGGTCAAAAAGTCCAGTTCACTGTGACCCAGGGCAAAAAAGGCCCTCAGGCTGAGAACGTTACTCTGGTTTAAGCCCGCGCCAGTGAATCATGCAGGAGGAGCCAAGGCCCCTCCTCTTTTTTGCCCGCAATTCTCGCCTCCCACCACTTGTCACAACCGCTTGCCTCGTACAATCCGCACCATGAGCCCACATCCCCTTCCTGTTGGCAGGAGGTGGTAGAGACGCGCCTAGTAAACGCCAGATACGACAAAGCATCGCAGCGCGATGTGAGGGGAAATTCAGAGGGATTATGAAGACTTCGAAGAGAGATTGGAGCGGGAAACGAGACTCGAACTCGCGACCCCGACCTTGGCAAGGTCGTGCTCTACCAACTGAGCTATTCCCGCAACAGAATGTCATTTACAAGTGATTGGAGCGGGAAACGAGACTCGAACTCGCGACCCCGACCTTGGCAAGGTCGTGCTCTACCAACTGAGCTATTCCCG
>NZ_JAPDCI010000014.1:0-134744 GCF_027705905.1 Aeromonas sp. Y293-4
TGCTGTGAGTGCCCACACAGATTGCTTGATTCAAATTGTTAAAGAGCGTCACGCTTGTCGCGTTGAGGAGGCGCATACTACGCTTCTCACTTCGAAAGTCAAGCGATTGTTTTCGCTTTTCTTTCGGCGCCCACTTCGCTAGGAAACTGGCTCATCAGTTTGGCGTGTTCCGCCGTGCTGGTAGGGGCGCATTATAGGGAGCCGCGCCGGGATGACAAGGGCTTTTTGCAAAAATGAGTTCGTTTGCTGAAAAAGCGAACTGAACGCCCCAAAACAACCCCTTGGCATCTCTTTTACGCCGCTTTTTTGCTCAATTCTTCGCTTTGTGCCCGGATATAGTTGACCCAGCTGGTTGCCTTCTGCTGCCAGTTATCCTGTTGCTGCAGCTCACGGGCCAGTTCCAGCGCCTGGGCATACTGCTCCTTATTAAGGTGTGCCTGCACCAGCAACGCTTTGGCGCGATTGCCTTGCTCGCCCTTCACCGACTTGATGGCTGCGAGCTGGGTCATGGCAGCATCAGTCTTGCCCTGTTGCAGCAGCAGCTCGGCGGCGCGCATGGCGGCTTTGGGCTGACCGTGCTGGTTGGCGAGCAGCTGCCAGCTATCGACCGCTTGTGACCACTCCCGGGCACCTTCCCATAATTGGGCCAGCAGTTGGCGGTTTTCAGCACTTTGCTTCATCTGTCCCTTGGCCATGGCCGCTTCCAGCAGACGGGCACCACGATAAGGCAGCCCTTGCCAGGCATAGAGACGGATCAGCTGATTGCGGGCAGACGCATCATCCATCAGGTTTCTGTCGATAGCTGTTTGCAACAGAGCCAACGCCTGATCCCCACGTTTGGCGGAGAGGTTGAGCGACACCGCCTGCTGCCACCATTTGCTCTCTTTGGGTTCGTGGCTGATCAACTCGGCCGCCTGATCGGCAGCCACGCCATAACGTTGCTGAGCGGTGAGGGCGGAGAGACGAATAATGGCGGCCTGCTTCTGCCAACCCTTCTTCAACAACTGTTCGCTCTGGCTGGCGGCGTCACCGTACTGCTTGTTGTGGTAATAGAGGCCGGCCAGACGCAAGCGCAGTGCATCGTCTTGCTTGAGTGCCAGTGCCGCCTTGTAGCTGGCGATGGCACCAGACCAGTTAGATTGCTGGGCCTGAATATCGCCGCGCAGTCGCAGCAGTTGGAGCTGTTGCTGCTCGGGCCACTCTTTATAGGCAAGGGCCTGTTCGACGTAGCGGCTCGCCTGGGCGGTCTGTTGCAGATTGGCCGCCAGCGAGGCTTGCAACTGCGCCAGCCAGGCACGCTCGGCATCGCTATTTGGCTTGAGGCCGGATGCCTTGCTCTGGGCTTGTTGCCACTGACCGGACTGATAGAGCTTCATCACGGGTTCAAGCTGACGGGAGAAATGAGGGCTGACCTCCATCGCCAGACAGGCTTGGCCGACCAGGGCAAGCAGACAGATCCAGATCCGCAACATAGTTATGACTCCAGTTTGAATTTGAGCGTGATGACTTGCACCAGCTTGTCGGTGGCGCCCGGTCTCGGCTGATAGCGCCACTTGTTGATCGCCTGAATGGCCGCCCGCTCGAACTGACGCTTGGGCTTGGCCTCGACCACTTCCACATCCTGCACGCCACCTTCGGCATTCACGCTAAAGCGCAGGGTGACGAATCCTTCGATCCCTGACTGCTGGGCACGATAGGGGTAGACCGGCTCGATCCGTTGCAGCGGCATCAGCATGTCACCTGCGCCGATACCCGCTCCCTGCTGCTGGCCGTGGTAGTTGCCACTCAATACCGGTGCGGTACTGGTCGCCACTCCGGGGGCATAGACCTGCACCGCGCTGAGGCTGGAAACCAGATCCAGACTCGGCTCAACGGCCGCCAAGGGGGCCGCGGCAGGCATCGGCAGCGGTGTCGAGGCCAATGCCGCGGGAGGCTCTGGCAGAGGCTCGGGTTCCTGCGGTACCGGACGCTCGCGTACCTGCACCTCGGTCACCTCGTTCTGCATATTGATGACGATGGGCTTCTGTTCGCTCGCCACCTTCTCGCCCTGGGGCGGTTCAACCAGCGTGGCCATGAACAGCAGGATGCCCAGACTGAGGGCGATCCCCAGCCCCAGGCTCATTATCTTGTATTTCATTTCGGCGCCACCGCCACGGCGATATTGGCGATACCCGCCGCCTTGGCCTCATCCATCACCCGCACCACCTTGCCATGGGGCACTCGCTCGTCGGCCTGGATCACCAGGCTGGCATCGGGCTGCTCCGCCAGCAGACGGGCGATGGTGGCCTGTACCCGCTCCACATCGATCTGCTTGCGGTCGAGGAAGATCTGACCCTGAGCCCCGATCGCCAGCATGATGCTGGAGGATTTCTGCGCCTTGGCCTGACTGGCCTGGGGTCTGTGCACCTCGAGCCCGGCTTCGCGCACGAAGGAGGTGGTGACAATAAAGAAGATCAGCATGATGAACACGATATCCAGCATGGGAGTCATGTCGATCTGCACTTCGTCACGCTGGCGTTTGGATTGCCGTCTCATTGCATTACCTTCTCTTCTCGCATGCCGTCCCGGGTCTTGGCCAGCGCACGCTTGGCCTGACTCTCGAGCCGACTGAGTAACAACACGCCGGAGAGCGCCACCACCATGCCTGCCATGGTGGGGATGGTGGCACGAGAGATCCCGCCCGCCATGCTCTCCGGGTTAAAGCGGTTGGCCGCAGCCAACGCATCGAATACGCCGATCATGCCGGTCACAGTGCCCAGCAGCCCCAGCATGGGGCAGAGCACCACCAGGGTGCGGATGAAGATCAGATGACGGTTCAGTTCCAGCTCCGCCTGTGCCAGCCAGCGGCTGCGGATCGCCCGGGCGTGCCAGCTGTGGCGCTCGCTGCGGGCCTGCCAGCGGCCGAGCAGCTGTTGCTGCAAGGGGCCAAAACCCAGATTGAGGTAGAGCAACCGCTCGATCATCAAAATCCACATCAGCACCAGCAGGGCCAGAATGACCCAGAGCACAGGGCCGCCACGGCCCATGAAGCTCTGCAGCTGTTGCCAGATGTCGAGCATCATGCTGCTCGCTCCATCCCGCCGTTATTGCTCTCGGCGCGCTCGGCCAGAATGCCGGCTACCTGCTGCTCCAGTACATTGGAGAGCTCGGTGAAGCGCGATTGCAGCAGGCTGTGGGCCAGGATCAGCGGAATGGCTGCCACCAGACCCTGTACCGTGGTAACCAGCGCCATGGAGATGCCGCCAGCCATGATCTTGGGATCGCCGGTACCAAACTGGGTGATGGCCTGGAAGGTGCCGATCATCCCGGTCACGGTACCGAGCAAACCCAGCATGGGGGCGATGGCCGCGATTACCTTGACCATGCCGATGCCGCGCTCCATGCGAGGAGTCTCCTGCAGGATCGCCTCATCAAGACGCAGCTCGAGGGTCTCCATGCTCAGCTCGGGGTGTTTGTCTGCCACCGTCAGCACCCGGCCGAGGGCGTTGTCGGCGTGATACTCGCCGCTCTTGAGCTGGCGACGAACCCGACCCAGCTCACGAGAGAGGCTCCACAGCCGTACCGCAGCGATACCCAAACCGATGGCGGCCAACAGCACGATAATGGCGCCGACCTGACCACCTTGTTGTACCTGCTGCCAGAAGGTGGGCGCCTGTGCCAGCATCGCCAGCAGAGTGCCATGCGAAGGATCCAGCGGCAGCGCTTCCCCTTCCTGACCCTGATAAGCCGCAACGGCAGAGAGCACACTACCGGGCAGACCCAGTACCGGGCTCAAGCCTTCGGCGGTCGGTTGCAGGAAGCCTTCGCTCCCCAGCAGGGCAAAACTGCCAACCCGGGTCAGCGACTGCTCGCTGGCAGCCCCCTGGGCATCGAGCACCTTGCCGTTGAACTGGGCAATCCGGCCAGATTCGCGGATCTCCTGCAGCAGCGTGGCGGGCAGCAGGGCGAGAGCGGCACGATCCGGCACCTGTTTATCCTGTGCCATGGCTTTCAGCGGGGCGAGACGCTCCGGGTACTGGCCCTCGACGGCGGATTCGCTCAGCAGCTTGACCGCATCGCTGGCGCCCTGACGGGTGACCGCGAAGATCTCGTTCATGTCGCCGGAGGCTTGCTCCCACTGGGCGTTAAGCTCGACCAGCTGCTTCTCGTTGCTGGCGAACTTGCCAGCCAGCTCCTTGCTCAGGCGCTGGGCCTCGGCCAGTCTGGCACGGGCAGTGCCGAGCTCCTTGGCAACGGTCGCCAGATCTTGCTGAGCCTGCTGTTCACGAGCCTGTTCCTGCTGCTGCCACTCATCGGCGACAGCGGCGTTGGTACCGCAGAAGAGGGCAATAAGGAGGGGGAACCACTTCATGGTGACTCTCATGATTGGGCCTCCTGACTGCGGCTGACAGAGAGGGGGACATTGAGCAACTGGGGAACTTTCTTGTCGGCGGCCACATCCATCGCCTCGGCGATAGGGGAGAGCCACTGGCTGTCGAGGGCTTGCCACTGCTTAGACTCGGCAGACCAGCGCCATGCCTGACTGCGATCGGCCGTCATTGCCAGCAGGGAGACCCGGCCCAGCGCCAGCACATCGACCCGACGCGGGGCACCATCCAGCTCCAGCTCGGCGGAATAGCTGTCCATCCGGCTACCGTACTCGGCTTCAATCTGATAGGCCTGCAGCAGCTGACGGAATTTCTCTGCCTCGCTAACGTCTGCGCGGGCCAGGGTCGCTTTCAACTGTTCAACCCGCGCCAGCCGATCTTCCTTGCGCAGCGGGATGTCGTTTTGCACCAGCTGTTCCAGATCTGCCTGCATCTGCAACATCAGCGGGATCAAGCCCTGACGGGTCTCTTGCACCGCTTCAAGCTGCTGGCTCAATTTACCCAGCTCATTTTGCTGATCGGCCACCAGAGATTGCATGTAGCGGTTGTAGGCTTCGAGGTCACGCAGTTGCAGCTGGGCGTTTTGCAGCTCCAGTCGTGCGGCAACGGCGGCATCGGCGGCTTTTTCCACTCGCTGCTGGGAGGCTTTCCCGGCAGCTATGCTGTTCTTGAGGGCGGGAGCAACCAGCTCATCCCCGATGGCAGCAAAGTGGACTGACAGTGGCAGCAGGGCCACACCCCATAATTTGTTCATTGAAATACATCTTACTAATGATAACTATTATCATTATCTCAAATGCAGGGCGGACTGGCAACGAGAGGATTTTCTTGGCCTTTATGCACAAAAACAGGATAATTTTTAAGCACGCACGGAATAAGTGGCGCCAATAGCCACCGCACAAATATAAATAACGATAAAAAATCTTTTCGATCAGTGTGATAGAGATCGAAAAAGGAGAAAGTAATGCTCAACGATGCGATCTGGGAACATATCGACAAGTTCACCAAGGCAACAAAAACCAGCGATATCCAGCAACTGCTGGAGCGCTTCAGTCATCAAATGGGCTTTGATTACTTTCGGCTGCTGATTATTTTCCCCATCAGCATGCAAAAATCCCACGTGGCACTGTTCAACAACTGTCCGACCACCTGGTTTGACGCCTATAGCGAAAACCAGTATCTGACCCAGGATCCGGTGGTCTATCTGGGGCTGAAACAGACCCAGCCGATCTTCTGGAACAAGCTCGACTGCGACTCGCCCTGGCTGCCCAGCGCCAGCCGCGACGTGATGAACCTGGCGGCTGATTTCGGGGTACGCAATGGCGTCTCCTTTCCGCTGCACACCCCGCAGGGGGAGCACGGCATCCTCTCTTTCATCACCAAGGACAAATCCAACTCCGACCTGATGTTTGAAAATGTCCCGCTGCTGTCGTTCTGCGCCAGCTACATCTTCAACTCCGCACTGCAACTGATAAAAAGCAGACCGGATATGATGAAATACCTGACCGAACTGTCGGATCGGGAGAAGGAGTGCCTGTTCTGGGCCAGCGAGGGCAAGACCTCCTGGGAGATCGCCACCATCCTCGGTATCAGTGAGCGGACGGTCAACTTTCACCTGACCCAGGTGACCAACAAGACCGACTCGAAGAACCGCAGTCAGGCCATCGCCAAGGGGATCACCAGCGGCATCATAGTGCCCTCCCTCGATGAGGTCACCATCACCAACCTGCGGCTGTCGTAACCCTCAGCCGAAACAAAAAGAGCCTCAATTGCGGCTCTTTTTCATTTCAGAAAGTGACTTACTCAACGGTCACCGATTTTGCCAGGTTGCGCGGCTGGTCCACGTCGGTGCCCTTGATCAGGGCAACGTGGTAGGAGAGCAGCTGTAGCGGCACGGTATAGACGATGGGGGCGATCACCTCTTCCACATGGTTGAGGTTCATGACCCGCATGGTCTCGTCGCTCTTGAAGCCGGTGTCGGCATCGGCGAACACGTAGAGGATACCGCCACGGGCGCGCACCTCTTCCACGTTGGACTTGAGCTTCTCCAGCAGATCGTTGTTCGGCGCCACCACAATGATGGGCATCTCGGCATCGATCAGCGCCAGCGGGCCATGCTTCAGCTCGCCAGCGGCATAGGCTTCGGCGTGGATGTAGGAGATCTCTTTGAGCTTGAGCGCCCCCTCCATGGCGATGGGGTACTGGCTGCCGCGGCCGAGGAACAGGCTGTGCTGCTTGTCGGCAAACTCTTCGGCCAGGGTTTCGATATCCTTGGCCAGCGCCAGACTCTCTTTAATACGCAGCGGCAGGGCTTGCAGCGCCTTGACCAGTTCAGCCTCGGCGGCGGCGCTCAGGTGACCACGGCAGTGACCGACGGAGGCCACCAGCATAAGCAGGCCAGCCAGCTGGGTGGTGAACGCCTTGGTGGAGGCCACTCCAATTTCTGCCCCCGCGCGGGTCATAAAGGCCAGATCCGATTCACGCACCAGCGAAGAGCCCGGCACGTTGCAGATAGCCAGCGAGCTCATGTAGCCGGATTCCTTGGCCAGACGCAGCGCCGCCAGGGTATCGGCGGTCTCGCCGCTCTGGGAGAGGGTCACCAGCAGGCTGTTGGGGCGCACTACCGATTTGCGATAGCGGAACTCGGAGGCGATCTCCACATCACAGGAGACGCCAGCGATCTCTTCGAACCAGTAGCGAGCCACCATGCCGGAGTGATAGGAGGTGCCGCAGGCGACGATCTGCACGTGCTCCACCTTGTCAAAGATGGCGCGCGCGCCGTTGCCGAACGATTCTACCACCACGTGATCGCTGCCCAGACGCCCTTCCAGGGTGTTGGTGATCGCTTTGGGTTGCTCGTGGATCTCTTTGAGCATGTAGTGACGGTATTCGCCCTTGTCACCGGCATCGTGGGAGAGTTCGGACTCCTGCTCTTCACGCACCACGGCGTTACCGTTGGTATCGAAGATATGCACATCGCGACGGGTCACTTCGGCCACATCACCCTCTTCCAGGAAGATGAAGCGACGGGTCACCGGCAGCAGCGCCATCTGGTCGGAGGCGATAAAGTTCTCGCCGATACCACGGCCGATCACCAGCGGTGAACCGGAGCGGGCCACCACCACGCGGCTGTCGTCGCGGCTGTCCATCACCACGGTACCGTAGGCACCGCGCAGCTGCTTCACCGCAGTCTGCATGGCGGCCAGCAGGCTGCCGGCGCTCTTCAGCTCGTGATGGACCAGATGGGCAATCACCTCGGTATCGGTGTCGGAGCTGAACACATAGCCCAGCGCCTTCAACTCTTCCCGCAGCTCTTCGTGGTTCTCGATGATGCCGTTGTGTACCACCACGATATGCTCGGAGACGTGGGGATGGGCATTGCGTTCGGAGGGCTCGCCGTGAGTGGCCCAGCGGGTATGGGCGATGCCGGTACCGCCGTGGACGGACTGCTCGTCGAGCGCCTTGGCCAGCTCGGCCACCTTGCCCAAACGGCGAACCCGCTGCAACGGCTGGTTGGCGCTGAACACGGCCACACCGGCTGAGTCATAACCGCGGTACTCCAGACGGCGCAGGCCCTCTACCAGAATTTCAGCCACATCACGTTGGGCGACAGCCCCGACGATGCCACACATACACTTCTCCTTGAGATGCAAATCGTAAAGTCAGTTGGATGGTTCAGAGCTCGATGTCAGCAAGTGACCGGGGCGCAGATAAGCGTCACCCCCTGGGCTTGAATCTGTTCTCTGGCCTCGCTGGCCAGCCCCTCGTCGGTCACCAGGGTATGGATGCTCGACCAGGGAAGTTCGAGATTGGGGATCTTGCGGCCGATCTTTTCCGATTCGACCATCACAATGACCTCCCGCGACACCTCTGCCATCACCCGCGACAGGCCCACCAGCTCGTTGAAGGTGGTGGTGCCACGCTCCGGGTCGATGCCGTCAGCACCGATAAAGAGCTGGTCGAAGTCGTAGGATCGCAGCACCTGTTCCGCCACCTGCCCCTGGAAGGATTCGGAGTGAGGGTCCCAAGTGCCACCGGTCATTAACAGGGTAGGCTCATTTTCCAGCTCGCGCAGGGCACCGGCCACATTGAGGGAGTTGGTCATCACGATGAGGCCTCGCTTGTTGCCCAGCATGGGGATCATGGCGCTGGTGGTACTGCCGCTGTCGATGATGACGCGGTTGTGATCACGCAGTCGCTCGGCCGCCGCGCGGGCAATGGCTAACTTTCGGTTCGAAACTTGTTCAGGATTGGCCTCGACCACCATCTCGCTCGGCAAGGGAACTGCACCACCATAACGGCGCAGCAGCAGACCGCCGGTCTCCAGTACCGCCAGATCTTTACGGATGGTCACTTCGGAGGTAGAAAAGTGTTTGGCGAGGGCGTCAACGCTCACTTCACCCTGCTCTTGTACCAGGGTCACTATGGTGTGTCGGCGTTGTTGAGTATTACGTTTGGTCATTTTTAAGTTTCGATTCGAAAGAACATCGAAATATTAGCCCCTTTTTCGGAAAAATAAAACAGCAAATAGGATCCGATTTGGTTCGATGCCAGAATGGGGTGCCAATTTGCGACGAGGATGCCATGCAAAAGAGAGTCATCTGGCTGGTGGAGGATGAGGCCAGCATCGCCGACACCCTGATTTACGCCCTGCAGACCGACGGGTTCGAGGTAGAGTGGTTCATGCTGGGCCAACAGTTGCTGACACGACTGGAACAGACGCGACCCGACTTCCTGATCCTCGATGTGGGGCTGCCCGACATCAGCGGCTTCGAACTCTGCAAGCAGGTGAGGGCGCTGACCGATATTCCCCTGATGTTCCTCACCGCCCGCAGCGAGGAGATAGACCGGCTGATCGGACTGGAGATCGGTGCCGACGACTATGTGGCCAAACCCTTCTCGCCAAGGGAAGTGTGTGCCCGGGTGCGGGTCATCCTGCGCCGCAGCCAGCCCGTTGCCCCCCAGCCCAGCGCCCTGCTGGTACTGGATGAGGAGCGGGCCCGCATTCATTTTCGCGGCCAGCCGCTGGCCCTCACCCGCTACGAATATCTGCTGCTCAAGACCCTGATGCTGGCGCCGGGGCGGGTCTACTCCCGCCAGCAGCTGATGGATCTGGTGTGGCAGGATGCGGAGGAGAGTCTGGATCGCACCGTCGATACCCACATCAAGACCATCCGCGCCAAGCTGCGCGAACATGATCCAGAAGCCAACCTAATCCTCACCCACCGCGGGCTGGGCTACAGCCTGGAGCTGGCATGAGACTCGGGTTGCAACTGCTGTGCGGCCTGCTGCTGATCTTCGCGCTGGCCGCCTGGTTCGTGCTGGAGATCTTCGTCGAGGAGATCAAACCCGGGGTGCGCAGCGCCACCGAGGATACTCTGGTCGACATGACCCAGCTGCTGGCACCGCTCGCCCTCGATGATCTGCAAGAGGGGAATATGATGAACGGGCGGCTGGCCAGCGCCTTCGCCCGTCTCAACCAGAATCCCATCAATGCGATGATCGACGGCCACCTCAAACAGCAGGCGGAGTACCGCATCTATGTCACTGACCAGAAGGGCATGGTGATTTACGACTCCGACGGCACGGATCTGGGCAAGGACTATTCCCGCTGGAACGATGTCTACCGCACCCTGCGCGGCCAATATGGCGCCCGCAGCACCCGCACCGATCCCGACGATGCCGCCAGCTCGACCATGTATGTGGCGGCACCGCTGCGGGAGGGGACAGAGATCATCGGCTCCCTCACCGTCGCCAAACCCAATCGCACCCTGATGCCCGCCATCGAGCGGGGTGAACGGGAGCTGCTGCAGGCCGCCGGCCAGATGCTGCTCATCTCGCTCCTGATCGGCAGCCTGCTGGTTTGGTGGCTCAACCGCTCCATCGGCAAACTGGTGCACTACGCCGAATCTGTCAGCAAGGGGGAAGCGGCGCCACTGCCGCAACTGCACACCGTCGAGCTGGATCGGCTCGGCCACGCCCTCGAAACCATGCGCCACCAGCTCGATGGCAAGAGCTATATCGAGGGCTATGTCCACAGCCTGACCCACGAGCTGAAGAGCCCGTTGGCTGCCATTCGCGGGGCAGGGGAGATCCTGGCCGAAACGCCGCCACCCGAGGTGGCCAGGCGCTTTATCGGCAACATCAATCAGGAGAGCGCCCGCATGCAGCAGCTGATCGAGCGAATGCTGCAACTGGCGCGGCTGGAGTCGGGGCAGGGGCTGGATCGGCAAGCGGTAGAGCCAGCCGGGCTCGGCAAGCGGGCGCTCGATTCCCGCCAGATTATCGCCCAGCGCCGGCAGGTAGCGCTGATGGCCGAGCTGGCCAGCGCGCCGAAACAGAAGTGGGACCCGCTGCTGGTGGAGCAGGCCATCGGCAACCTGCTGGACAACGCCATCGACTTTTCACCGGCAGGCTCCAGCGTCACTCTCAGCGGCACCCAGCAGGAGGATGGCTACTGTTTTCGGGTCACCGACAGCGGCCCCGGCATTCCCGACTACGCATTGCCACGGATCTTCGAGCGCTTCTACTCCCTACCGCGCCCGGACAAGGGCAAGAGCAGTGGTCTCGGGCTCAGTTTTGCCCATGAGGTGGCCCACCAGCATGGCGGCTGTCTGACCCTGAGCAACCGGCCGGAAGGGGGCGCGCTGGCGGAACTCTGGCTGCCGCTCGCCTAGTCCCTCCGCAACTTCACATTCCCCACACAAAGCGGCATTAGACTGCCGCTTTCTCTCATCCATTTGCTCAAGGAAATGCTATGTCCCGCCTGCTTCTCTCCAGCCTGCTGGCTGCCGGTCTGCTCGCAGCCCTGCCTGCCTCCGCCGCCAGCGGCTGCTTTCTCTATGCTGACGGCAACGGCCAGACCCTCTCCAGCGAAGGGGACTGCTCCAGCCAGCTGCCGCCCGCGTCCACCTTCAAGATCCCGCTGGCGCTGATGGGTTACGACAGTGGCTATCTGGTTGATGAAGAGCATCCGGCACTGCCTTACAAGCCGAGCTATGACGGCTGGCTGCCCGCCTGGCGCGAAACCACTACCCCGCGCCGCTGGGAAACCTACTCGGTGGTCTGGTTCTCCCAGCAGATCACCGAATGGCTGGGGATGGAGCGCTTCCAGCAATACGTCGACCGCTTCGACTACGGCAACCGGGATCTCTCCGGCAATCCGGGCAAACATGACGGTCTGACTCAGGCCTGGCTCAGCTCCAGCCTCGCCATCAGTCCGGAGGAGCAGGCCCGCTTCCTCGGCAAGATGCTCAGCGGCAAGCTGCCGGTTTCGGCGCAGACCCTGCAGTACACCGCCAATATCCTCAAGGTGAGCGAGATCGACGGCTGGCAGATCCACGGCAAAACCGGCATGGGCTACCCGAAGAAGCTGGATGGCAGCCTCAACCGCGATCAGCAGATCGGCTGGTTCGTCGGCTGGGCCAGCAAACCGGGCAAGCAACTGATCTTCGTCCATACCGTGGTGCAAAAGCCCGGCAAGCAGTTCGCCTCCCTCAAGGCGAAAGAGGAGGTGCTGGCTGCATTGCCCGGGAAGCTGAAGACCCTGTAATTCCTCCAGAAACCGGCTCAATGCCGGTTTTTTTATCCCCCTTCACCGCCACTTCACACAAGCCCATCACCACTTCACGCCGGACTGACAGACTCACTCCATCAAACAAGGAGACGTGTCATGGTCAAACAGATATTCACCCACAAGATCTTTCTGCTGCTGTTGCTCAGCCTTCTGTTGATGGTGCCGGTGCAATCCATCATGGAGCTGAACCGGGAGCGTCAGGCTTACCGCAGTCAGGCCATTCACAGCATCATGGCCAGCAGCAGCGGCCCGCAACGACTGATGGGGCCCATTATCGTGCAGCCCTATACCCGTTCGGTGACGGTCGAGCAGGAGGGCAAGCGCTTCGTCCGTCAGGAGCAGATCTACCGCTACCTGCTGCCGGAGCAGTTGGATATCAAGGCCAACATGGAGGTCACCCCGCGCAAGCTGGGCATCTATCAGGCGCAGGTCTACCAGACCCGGCTCTCCCTCTCGGGCCGCCTGCCAACCCGGCAGAGTCTGCTGAATGACGCGACCTCACCGCTCGGTGAAACGGCCGAGCTGGTGGCGGGCAAACCCTACCTGAGCCTGGTGCTCTCCGATGCCCGCGGTATCAACAGCGTCCCCGAACTGCAACTCGGCACACAGCGGATCCCGTTTGCCCCCGGCACCCGCCTCGGTGACGCACTCGCGGGTATCCATGCCCCACTCGACAACCTGCCGCAGCAGGATGGCACCTTCCATCTGGAGCTCAATCTACAGGGGATGAACGCCCTCGACATAGTCCCGCTGGGCAAGGAGAGCACCCTGCAGCTGGCGGGCAACTGGCCCCACCCCAACTTTATCGGTGACTTTCTGCCGGGCAGTCGCACCCTGAGCCCACAAGGGTTTGAGGCCAACTGGCAAACCAGCTGGTTCGCCAGCGACATGGAGACCCGCTTCAACCGGGCGATGAACGGCGGGGAGGACGTGTTGCCCACCTTCAGCGTCAGTCTGGTGCAACCGGTGGATCACTATCAGCTCAACGAGCGGGCGGCCAAGTATGCCCTGCTCTTCATCGGCCTCACCTTTATCAGCTTCTTTATGTTCGAGCTGCTCAAGGGGCTGCGGGTTCACCCGATCCAGTACGCGCTGGTAGGCATGGGGCTGGCCATCTTCTATCTGGTGCTACTGGCCCTGACCGAACACCTCGGCTTTGGCTGGGCCTATCTGGTGGCCGCGCTGGCCTGCGTGCTGCTCAACGGCTTCTACCTCAGCCATGTGCTGGGTGGCCCGAAGCAGGGGATCGGCTTTGCTGCGCTGCTCGGGCTGGTCTATGCCATTCTCTACAGCCTGCTGCAGGCCGAAGAGATAGCTCTGCTGCTCGGCGCCCTGCTGCTGTTCGCCACCCTGGCGCTGATCATGCTGCTGACCCGCAAGCTCGACTGGTATCAGGTGATGGGGCAACAGAGTGTCGAGTCCCGCCCAGCCGGACATGACAATGACGACTGAGGGTACAACCTCCGTCAATCCCTGACCGAAACAACAAAGGCTTCAGTCGGTTCTTCTCGAAAACAGCGGAACCGGCTGGGCCTTTGTCCGCCAATTTCCTAGCATGCAATCATGTTCCACTGGCGGACGATCACATGAAAATGCATCCGGGCAGGATCCTGCTCTATTCCGGCTTGCTATGGGCTCAGGGAGCTCTGGCCGGTACCCTCACCATTCATCCCGAACCGGTCGACGACCTCTTGCACAATCCCGGCGTCGGTATCGAAGAGTTTCACAACAGCTGGGGTCATCCCCTCTCTCTGGCCGAACACCCGGTCAGCACGGTCGACTACTTCCGCTTCTACTGGAGCGAGCTGGAGCCACAGGAGGGCGAATACAACTTTGCCCTGATCGACAGGGCCATCGATCAGGCACAGCACGCCACCCCGAAACAATCGATTGCCCTCAGGGTCATGACCCTTGATGAGCCCTTCTCGGGCAGCAAGATCCCGGAGTGGCTCATCAACAAGGGGATTCGGGGAGAGTGGGTGAACAACCACCAGACCTTTGTGCCCGACTACAGCGACCCGCAGTTCCTCGCCCGGGCCACCCGGCTGTTCCAGGCGCTGGGAGACCATTACGATGGCAATCCGGCGCTGAGTCATGTCGACATCGGCATGATAGGTTCATGGGGAGAGTGGCACATGAGCAACTTCCCCGGCCCGACGCTGGAACAGCGCTACAGCAGCGAGCAGCTCAAACCCTATGTTGACCTGCAGATGGCCGCTTTTCCGCGAACCCCCAAGCTGATGCTCATCAACAACCTGCCCATGTTTGAGTATGCCGTGGGCAAGGGAGCTGGCTGGCGGGCAGACTGCCTCGGCGACTGGCACCACTTCTCCCAAAATTGGAGCCACATGCGCAACGCCTACCCGGAACGACTGGCGAGCGCCCGCACCGATGTGGCGAACTTCGATTCCAGCTGGCAGAGGGCGCCGGTCAGTTTCGAGGTGTGCGGCAAGCTGAGCGAGTGGCCAGGCCAGCAGCAGTACACCATGGAGGAGGTCAAGGCCACCTTTGACTGGGCGCTGGCCCAACACGCCTCCACCATCAATCTCAAGTCGGATCCGGTTCCGCCCCAATATCGACCCATCGTCGACAATGCCCTGCGCAAGATGGGCTATCGCATCGTACTGGACCAGCTGACCCTCAAGGGAACCATGAAGCCGGGAGCTACCCTTACCCTCAACGGTGACTGGCACAACGACGGGGTAGCGCCGGCCTATCGCAACTGGCCGCTCACCTACCGGCTGGTCAACGATGAAGGGCAGGTCGGCGCCATGCTGGTGACCCGCAACGACATGACCCGCTGGATCCCGGGCAGCAAGGCTACCACTAGGGACAGCCTGACCTTGCCGGGCCGGATGGCTCGCGGTCACTACTATCTGGAGCTGGCCTTCATCGGTCAGGACAAGCAGCCCGCCCTGCAGCTCGGCATTGCGGGTCTGGAAGAGAGTGGCTGGTATCGTCTGGCCGAGATCGACATCCAGTAACGCAAGAGGGCTCCCGCAGGAGCCCTCTTTCATCACATCAGCACACTCTTTTTGAACAGATCCCACACCCCGAACGAGAAGTGCTTGAAGATGTCGATGCCAAGGGCCGACTTCACCAGATAGAGCAGCAGCACCATGCCGCAGATCCCCAGCAGCAACAGCAGGGTGGTCAGCAGCACCTTGAGGTGAAAGCGAAAGCCGCTCTCCCGCCCGCGGTGACGGCGATCCCGTCCCATCAACACCACCAGATAGCAGCGCCAGCGACCGATGCCGAAGGCGCTGTTGACGTTGATGGCGTGCGACTTGCCGTCACTCATCAGCCGCAGCGCCTGCTCGATACCGTCGCGCTGAGTTTCACTCAGGCTCTCGGCCACCTCGGGGGAGAGGGCACGGTAGAAGCGGTCGATCGCCCCCTGCGGTTTCTGCGGTAATTGGCTCATTGGTTTTCTCCTGCGGGTATGCCCAGAGCCTTGCGGTAGACCGCCATGGTCTGGCCGGCGATCCGCTGCCAGTCATACCGCTGCAGATAGTCGCTGTAATCGACCTTGCCGCGAGTCAACTGGGCGTTGAGTCGCTCTGCCAGCGCACTCACATCGCCGACCGGGAAATAGCACTCCTGTTGCAGCGCCACCGCCAGATTGGCGGGAATGTCGCTCACCACCACCGGCAGGGAGAAGGAGAGCGCCTCCAGCAGGGCTATCGGCAACCCCTCGTGATAAGAGGGCATGGCAAACAGGGCCGCCTGTGAAAAGACGCTGATCAGCGCCTCGCCATTGAGGAAACCGGTACGGATCACCCCCGGTGTTTCATCCGCTATCCGCTGCAAGTGCTCGCTGTAGGGGGTTGGGTGATCCGTATCCCCCACAAGTACCAGTGGCATCTCGGTATCGAGCTGGCGGTAGGCGGCAATGAGATCGTGCAGCCCCTTCTCTTCGACGAAGCGGCCAACCGCCACCAGATAGTTGCCTGCACTCAGCCCGAAACGGGCCAGAGTCTGGTCCCTCTTGTCCGCTGCCGGCAACGCGACCCGTTTCACCCCGTTGTAGATGAGGTGGGCATCCTGGCGATCATACTGGCGGCGGATCGCCTCGTTGATCACCTCGGAGATGACGATCACTTCGCTGGCATAGCGTACCGCCCAGCGCTCGCCAAGGCGTAACACCCACTTGGCCAGCGCCCCCCATTTCTGGCGGTCATAGTCAGGGCCGTGATGGGTAAAGACCACCCGCTTGCCGAGCAACCTCAGCAGCGGTACCACCAGCCCCGGGCCGATGGCATGGACATGCACCAGATCGCAGGCATGACGGCGGCAGTAAAAAGCTGCGAGCAGAGAGTGGAGAATTGCCTCCAGCGACTTCTTTTTGGGGGCAGGCAACGCCTTGAGTGCCACCCCTTCAAACTCGCCGCGTCGGTAATCCACATAGGGGGCGCGAGCCAGCACGGTCGCCGCCACTTCGAACTGGCGGTGCAGCTCCGGGTAGAGGAACTGACAATGGGTTTCGACACCGCCCAGTACATGGGGGATCCCCCGGGTACCGAGCACGGTCACACTAATCTGCTTCATGATCTTCTCGAATGATTCTGGCGGGATTGCCCGCAACAACGGCGCGAGCCGGGACGGAACGAGTGACGACGGCGCTGGCACCGACACAGGCATGATCACCAATGGCGATGGCCCCGATAACGATGGCGCCGGTGCCGAACTCGACCCCGTCCCCCACGGTGGGCGAGAGAAGCTGGCCGCTCTGACGATCTGGCTTGTTGCCCAGGGTGCAGTTGTGGCGCAGAGTGCAGTCACGCCCCATCTGCACGCCGTCACCGATGACGATATTCTGCGGGTGATAGAGGCGTAGGCCCCAACCCAGCCGGGCTCTTGGCGAGATATCGAGGCCGCACAGCAGCTTGAATCCCTTGAGCAGCAACAAGCAGGGCAGCCTCATAAAGCGGCCTCCCTGTGCCAGCCGGTAGCAGAGCAGGAACAGGCGCGCCGTCTTGCTCGGATTGAGCGCCAGTTCGGCTTTCAACTCGTGCCAGAAACTCATCTCTGTTTCTCCTCCAGCAACGACTGGTAGAGCGCCAGCAGGGCTTGCTGGTGGCTGGCGAGGGAGTAACTGTCGATCAGCCGCTGACGGGCCGAACGCCCCATGGCCGCCGTCTGCTCCGGCTCGGCCACCAGCCTGTCCATGCAGCGGGCCAGCTCGTCGGCATTACCCGCCTCGAACAGCAAGCCATCGAGACCGTCGCGGATCTGCTCCGGAATCCCGCCAATTCGAGCCCCGATCACCGGTTTGCCATAGGCCATCGCCTCCAGTACCGACATGGAGCAGTTCTCGTACCACTCGGACGGCACCACCACGGCCTTGGCGTGGCGCAGCAGATCGAGCAACTCTTCCCCCTGCTTGAACCCCAGCAGTTCTGCATTGGGATAATGCTGCCCGAGGTGCGCCAGCAGCGGGCCACCGCCCACAATCTTGAGGCCCGCCGGCAGCGTCATGCGTTGATGGGCACGGGCAAGCGTATCGACCCCTTTCTCGGCCATCAGGCGGCCGAGGAACAGAAAGTACCCCCGATCCTCTCCGCTTTCGCGGCTCGACTCGACATCTATGCCATTGAGGATCACCTCGATGCGGGAAGCTGGCAGCCGGGTGCGAAGCATCCCGGCCATGAAGGCGCTCGGCGCTACCAATGCATCGACCTGCTCATAGTTGCGGCGCCACTGCTGCCAGGCCGCCTCGGCAGAGAGCAGCAGGCTCTTGCCCCACGACCCCTCCTGCCACTGATGGCGAAACAGCTTGAGCCAGGAACCCTCGATCCGGGTCAGATCGAACGGCTCGCCATCGACCAGCATGCTGTAGTTGGGACAGGCCACCTTGTAGTCATGCGCCGTCAGCACCGTCTTGCAGCCCAGGGATTTGGCCACCCGGATGATCGCCGGGGTGAGCTGGTGGTAGATGTTGTGAAAGTGAACGATATCGGGACGCTCGGCACGGATAAGCTCCGCCAGCCGATCACAGGCCTCCTGATTGTGAATGAAGCGAGCGGCGATCTTCAGCCGATCGAAGAGCCCGTGCCGCTGGTGATAATCGACGTTGGCCGGAAAGTAGCCGCTCTGGGGCGAGGGGAGGTTATCCGGATGCTGCATGGCAAAGTCGATCACCTGATGACCCGCCTGACGCACCATCTCCCGCTCCTGAAAGAGGACTGTCTCGGCACCTCCCTTCATGAAAAAGAACTTGTTGGCAAAGAGCACCTTCACGGCAATGACTCCTGGATCAGACGATGGGCGGGCGCCTCGCGCGGGGAGCGCTGGGGCAACAGCAGGCCGCGCACCAGCCCGGCTGCATAGATGGAGAGATTCATGACACTGCGCAGGGCATCTTGCAGGGAGCGGTTCTTCAACCACTTGAGAGCGATGAAGCCACCCAGCGGTGCCAGCGCGAGCAGCGGCAACCAGAACGGCAGCCCGGCTGCGAAAAGCAGCACGCAGAACAGCAGTGTCAGCAGGTAGAGCCCGAACAGCAGCTCGGAGCGGATCACCGACAGCACCTCGCGAAAATAGGGCTGCCCCCACGCCGAGCGCACCAGCTCGCCGCTGGCAAACAGATACCCCATGCGCCAGCGGTAACGGATCAGGGCAAGGGAGTCCATGGTGTGGGAGGTGTGAAAGAAGAAGGGGACATCGAGCCGCTCCAGCCGATAGCCCGCCTGACGCAGCCGGATACCCACCTCCGCCTCTTCGTAACCGTGCAGGTTGCGATTGGTGAGATAGCCGATCTGCTCGATGGCGCTGCGTCGAAACAGGCCGCCACCACACAGCCAGCGCGACTCGCCCAGCGGATAGATCTGGTTGATGCGCTGCTTGCGCGACTTGAACTCATAGCTGTGGGCATCATCCATCTCGGCCCGCCCGGCCACGCCACCGCATTCGGGGTGGGAGTGCATGTGCGCAAGGGCGGCCGGCACAAACTCCGGCTCCAGCTTCATGTCGCCATCGAGCAGCAACAGGAATTCCCCTTCGCTGAAGAGGTAGCCAAGCTGTGGTCCCACGCCGCAACAGCGATCAGCCGGGTCGGTCAGGCTCACCACAGTCACCCCCAGCTGGCAGGCAATCACCTGGGTGCGGTCGGTCGAGAGACTATCCGCCACGATAATCTGGTGGGAGTAGTCGGCCAGAGCGCTCCTGATGCTGGCTATGGTGTCGGCAATCCCTGCCTCCTCGTTGTAGGTCTTGATGATGACGGAGATAAGGGGGGATGGAGTCATGACACCTCACAAGAGCTGGTGGCCTGCCGAACCGAAGAACGGATCACCAGGGCGGCACCCAGCACGAAATAGAAGAGAAACTGCTGCACAGGGATCAGCATCAGCAGCTGGCTGTAAGGCAAGCTCAGCAGGCAGGCGATCCCGAACGCGATGAAAGCGGGTTGGTAGCTGAGCAGACGCACATCTGCCGTGCTCAGCAGCTGGCGATCCAGCAACGGATGGGGACGGCAGCACCAGAGCAGCAGAACGATCAGCGCGATGAAGATCAGGGTGCCCATCAGTCCCACCTCCCACAGCAACACGCTGAGGGACGTGGAGTCGAGCAGCACGTTGAACAGGGGGTTGAGAAAACCGGGCAGGGTGCTGCCATGGTTGGTGGTGTTGAGGCCATAACCAAACAGCAGATTGCTGAGACCGTGGTGATCACCGTTGCTGGCCCAGAAAAAGAGCGTCGTCACCCGCCCCAGCTCGCCGGTTTCCGGGTTGATGTGGTTAGGATCGAAGATATAGCCGAGGGAGTCGATAAACAGCGCAATGGCCCCCTGTTGCCCGGCCCCCTCGAACGCGGATGAGTAGGAGGCAGCCAGCACCAGAACGGCCACTGCCACCAGCGCCGTCATCGCCAGCGCAATCAGCAGCAGACGCTTGAGGTCATAGCTCTTCATCCCCCTGACATAGCTTGGCGAGAGCCAGACCCAGGCCAGCAGCAAGGGGGACAGCAGGATAACGAACTTCACCTCGGCCAGCACGCAGATGGCAAAGGCGGCAAGAATGTGAAAAGCGACCGAACGACGCGAAATGAGGCCGTGACGAAACTCGGAGAGCTTGATCAGCATCACCAGCAGGCAGAAGAAGCCGAGTGCACCGGTATTACCGCCCCCCATGGGATCCCCCCCGAAGGTGCCGACCACTGAGTCCCACTTCTCAAACTCGCCGCGCATTGCCACCCGTTTCGGCACCACCACCAGCACCTGAAACAGCACCACCGGGATCTGCAGGTAGAAGACCCACTCCACCAGCTTCATGATGCGGTAAATCTGTGACTCGCGGCAGAAGCCGAGCAACAGGCAGGGGAGCAGCAGAGAGAGCGCCAGCTCGTTCTTGAAACCGATGATAGTCAGCATGCCCCCCTGCTGAAGCAGGGTGCCCAGCAGCGCCAGCACCAGCAAGCCACAGTAGAGCAGCAGCAGCACCTTCTCCTGATAGTCGAGCCGCAACGGGCTGTAACGCGTCTGCAGCGGCAGCAACATCAAGGTGGCAATGGCCAGCAGGAAGGGAAGCCAGAGGAAGGCCGTAATACCGGTAACGTACTGGGCCAGGCCACAGATCACCAGCGACAGCAGCAGATTGGCCTGCATGATGAGGGCGCTGTTCACGAGGCCAGCTCCATCCGCCCCTGCAACTCGGCAGCCCGGCGGTTGACCCGCAAAAAGACGAAGCCGTAGCGCACCGCAGTCAGCAGAGAGAAGGCCAGCACGCAGAGAGCGTACTCCTGTTGCAGCCAGGGCAACAGCACGAAGGCGATCACCACGACCAGCAGCTGCTCAAGCTGGATCCGCAAAAAGTAGCCGGGCGAGCCAAACACCAGCTCGATTACGGTCAGCGGGCAGATGGCTACCGCAGTAAACACATAGGGCAACATGTAGCGGGAGGTATCGATGGAGGCGTTCCACTCCGCATTGAAGAACCACTTCATCACCAGCGGATAGCAGATGAGGATCCCGAGGGTGGCCGCACTGCCCATCGCCAGCAGCAGCCGCTTCACCTTGCGAAACTCCTCCCCGTTGAAACGGCGTAGGCGGAAATCCTCCGACCATCGCGAGAAGATGGAGTGGCGGATGGCGTTGCCGACAATCACCACGGGCGCCAGACAGAAGCGGTTGACCACGGCAAAGTAGCCCGCCACCAGAGGGGAAAACCAGAAGTTGATCAGCACGGTTGGCAGATTAGCCGTCACCATCGCCAGCACTTCGGCACTGCCGACACCAGCCAGATGCGCTTTATGGCGGGAGAAGAAGTGCAGCAGGCGGCGCGGGGAAGCCTCCCTCAGCATGGCACTGTGCCAGGCAAAGGCAGACCACAACCAGCCTCCTATCACCAGCAGCAACAGACAGGCCCATAACTGATAAAAGTGCACCATGTCAGGGGCAAGCAGCAGGCAGAGCAGCACCACGGCAGAGGCCGAGATACGCTGCAGACCGAGCCGCTGGTAGTGGCCGGCCCGCAGGGCCAGATTCTCGGTAATGAGAATCAGCCCGTGGGTCACGGTCAGCAGGTAGAGCGGCCAGAGCGGCAGCGAGAAAAAGCAGACCACCACCAGCACATAGGGGATGGGGAGCAGCAAGACCTGTAACAGGGAAAAAATCAGGTTGCCGGGCAGCTCGGCCTCCTCCAGCTTGGGTAACAGCAGTTGCGAGGCAAAGGTGGCAAGCTGGGCACCGATCAGCACCAGACTGTAGCTGAGGGCATAGAGCCCGACCGCAGCCATGTCGAACTTGTGCGACAGTGACCAGACCGAGAACGCCCCGATCAGCTGGGATAGCACGGAAGCACCCCCTATGGTGGTGATGCTGCGTAGCAGTTTCATAGCGCGCCCCGGGTGGGTGCACCACAGAATCTCAGGTTCTCCGCCCCTTCCAGATCGCGCTCGGCGACCTGGGTCAGCACTGTCCCCAACACCGCCACCCTGGCATCCCGCAGCTGTGCCAGAACGCTCAACACCCGACTGGCCGGCAGCAGGCCGGACTGGATCACATGAATGGCACCATCCAGCGGCTGCCCCAGCAGCAGGGCATCCTTGCCGACTTCCAGCGCAGGGGTGTCCACTATGATGCGGTCAAACTGCCCGGCCAGAGTTGCCAGCAGTTCGCTCCAGCGTGGCGAGCCAAGCAGTGCCAGCGGGGAGGAGACCGGCTGGCCAGCCGGCAGCAGGGTCAATCCCTCTTTTGGCACCAGACAGGCAGCCAAATCGGCTTCGCCTGCGAGCAGCTCGGCCAACCCCGGTCTGGCTGCCTGCCCCAGCAGCTGGCGACCAAGGGAGCCCCGGCGCAGATCCCCATCCACCAGCAGCACTCGCTCATGGCGGGCAAAGCTGGCGGCACAGAGAGCCGCCAGCGTCGACTTGCCCTCACCAGCACGGGTCGAGGTGATCATGATGCGCTGCAGCTGACCCGGCTCCAGCCGCATGATGGCGTAGAGGTCATCGGCACTGGCACCTACTCTGGGATTGACCGCCCCCACCCGCAGCAGAGCACTCTGATCCTGCAGGGCCGCCAGCCGCGGGATTTCACCAAGCACCCGACCACCGAGCTGGGAGACCAGCTGGCTCAGACGATCCAGGGTATTGCGCAGCGCTCCGGCAGTGATGACTACCAGCACGGCAACCATGCCCGCCATGATCACCACCATCAGCAGAAACAGCATCTTGTTTGGTTTGGCAGGCAGCAAGGGCACCGATGCCGCGTCGTAGAGGATGGCATTCGACTCGTGCAGCTGAGCGTTCAGGCGGGTCTCTTCCTGACGGCGAAACAGCTCGTTATAGAGCTGACGGGTCTTGTCGATATTGTTCTTCAGGTTGTTGTACTCATCCTTCTTGACCGCCAGCGAGGAGAACTCCCGCTTCTTCTCGTCAAGCTGGGCGAGGTACTCCTGCTCCTTGCGCTGGCTGCTCTGGTAGCGATCCTCGATACCGTCGGCAATCTCCCGCATCAGCTGGTTTGATTGAGTATTGAGCGCCTTGATGCGCGCCTCGGCCTGCAGAATACGGTCATGCTTGGGGCCATAACGCTTGGCCAGCTCGGAGAGCTCCTGCTGGGCCTTGATGAGGGCGATGCGCAGATCCTGCATCTGGGGGTGGTTGGAGACCTCGGGCAGGGAAGCCAGCGCCGCCGGATTGCGGCCGTACTCCTGAATGGACTGGAATTCGGCCTGCGCCGCCAGCCGCCGCTCGCGGGCATCCGCGTACTTGTTGGTGATGATGCCGAGCTCTTCGGTTTGCAGACCATCTACGCCGCGAAACGTCAGCAGATCATTGCGGGCAAGAAAATCGCCGAGCTGCTTCTCTTGCTTCTCCAGACTGGCCTTTATCTCGACCAACCGGCTCTGGTTCCAGTGCGATGCCGTGGTGTTGGCATCGACCCGCTCCTCCACATTGAGATCGATGTAAGTCTGGGCCACCTCATTGGCGACGCTGGCGGCCAGCTCGGGAGAGCGGGATTCGAACCCTATGCTGACCAGCTGGGTATCGCGCACCGGCGAGACGGTCAGGTGTCTGGCCAGATACTCCAGCGCATGCTGGTGGCGTGAGGAGGCATCCTCCTGATGTCCGGCACTCCAGAGCCCCTTGATGCGGCTCAGCCAGCTGTCCGGATTGGGCTGCCCGTTGAATTCCGGCAGTTCGGCCAAGCCCAGATGAGTAACCACCTTCTCGGCCACCCGGCGTGACTTGAGCAACTCGAACTGGGTGTTGTAGTACTCGCGGCGGCTGGTATCGACCCGATAGACGGGCTCGATAGGGGAAGCGCTGTTGGCATCTGCCTTCAGCAGCAGGGTCGCACTGGATTGATAGTAGGGCGGCATGCTGAGGATAAAGGGGGCTGCCGCCAGGGTCACCACGGCGGCAAACAATACCACCTTCCACCAGTTTGCCTTGAGCACCCGCCAGGGGCCGCTGAAATCGAGGCGACTCTCTAGCGCACGGCCATTTTCAACCAACAATGAAGTCATGAAGAGCGTCCTGGATCAGAAGAAACTTTGTTCGATGGTGATGATGTCGCCGGGATTGAGCTGCCGTTGCAGGCTCACCTCTTCCAGCAACTGATCGCTGCCATTGAGGCGCAGGCTGATATCCCGTCTGGCGGCGCGATCGGTGAAACCACCCGCCAACGCGACAGCCTTCTCCACCGTCAGGCCGGGCTGGTATTCATAGCCACCCGGGTGAGCCACCTCGCCAGCAACAAACACCTGGCGGAAAGTGGTCACGTTGACCGTAACCATGGGATCGAGCAACACGCCGTGCTTGAGCCCTATGGTCAGCAGCTCGGCCACCTCAGTGGTGGTATGGCCCATCAGCAGCACCTGACCCAGATAGGGGTAATTGACGTGGCCACTGGTATCGACCTTGAACTTCATCGACAGATCCGGCTCGCCATACACCCGGATTTCGACCTCGTCACCCGGCGCCAGCCGGTAGGCGGAATCGTTGCCTTGCGGGCTCTGGCCAGCCCAGACAGACAGGCTGAACAACCAGCCAAGCAGAAGCACCATCACGCTTTTGTTCATGTTAAATGGCTACCTTGAGTGAAAGAGAAAGCTGTTGTTTGTCGTAACCGAGGGCACGGCCATAGCAATTGCCGCCGATGTCGATGGGCTGCCCGGCAAAGCTGGAACCTGAGTCGGCCTGCTGGTAGTGGAGCCCCAGATTGACGGAGGGACGAATGTCGTAGCTGATGCCCATGCCCCAGCGATGGATATCGTCCTGACGGTGGCGGTTGTCGTTACCACAGACCACCGACTGGTGATAATCATCCCGGATATCGTGATAAGAGAGCGTGGTCGCCACTCCGGGTGACCAGTGGTGCTGCCACTCAGCGCCATATAGCTGGCTGCTGACATAGCCGCCGTCACCACCCGGATCACGAATGGTGCGGCTGGAGAGCAGCGCGAGCTTGCTGTAATCCATCGGTTGCCACTCCAGACGCAGATCCCAGTTCAGCCCTTTGAAACTCTCTGCCTGTGGATCATTGACGAAACGCTTGTAGATCCCGCCGATATTGGCATCGATCCGGGTCTTGCCGGTCAGCTGGCTCATCACCCCGGTGATGAGAAAAAACTCGTCGGAATCCTTGCGTGGATTGGCCGGGTAGCGTCGCAGATTGGTCTGCAGGGTGTAACGAAAACGGCTGACATGGCTCACCTGATCGAACAGCTCGACAATGGCGGTGTTCTCCTGCCACTCCTGCTCGGCCATATAGCGTTCAAAGTCATGCAGGTAGAGGTGCTTGTCGAGATAGCCCAAATCCTTGTGGGAGAGCGCCAGTTCCAGCTTGCCTCTGGCATCGGGTGCACCGTAACTGTAGCGGCCACCCACTTCGCTGCGTTTGAAGCGCAACGGCTCGGCAATGTTGAACCAGCCGAAAGTGGCATCACCGCCAGCCTTCTCATCCCCCTGCAACATAAAGCCTTCGGTCAGCCCCTCGCCACGCGCCTCATGGCCCAGCCGATACTGGTACATCAGCTGGAAGGCGTTGCGCAGGGAGAAGCGCCAGCTGCCGTCAAACTGGAACTGGTGATCGGCATAGTCATCCGCATGGCTGCTACCATAGCGACGATAATCACCCAGATAGCTGAACTGATAGCGATCCAGGCCGCGTTCGCCCACCATGCGAAATTCCGGGGTGATTCCGATGAAATCTGAGCCTATCGCCTGACTACTGTCGCGCTGCCACAATAGGTTGCTGTCGTGACCATAACGATTCTCCACATCGGTCTGGATCTCCAGACCAAGCGGCCCCTGATGGGATACGGAGGTGATCTCGGCACGGACTGAAAGAGAGGGGAAGAGCAGCAGTCCGGCGCAAACGAGGCTAGTAAGCGGATGCACCGACAAACCCCTTGAATACAGTCAGGAAAATGACTTTGAAATCCAGTCCGAGCGACCAGTACTGGATGTACTTGAGATCGAACTTGACCCGCATCTCCATCTTGTCGAGGGTGTCGGTTTCACCACGAAATCCATTTATCTGGGCCAGCCCGGTAATCCCCGGTTTCACCTTGTGGCGCAGCATGTAACGCTCCACCAGTGAGCGGTACTGCTCGTTGTGCGCCACGGCATGGGGACGCGGCCCAACGATCGACATGGAACCCTGAATCACATTGAAAAACTGCGGCAGCTCATCCAGCGAGGTACGACGCAAAAACGCACCGAATGGCGTCACTCTGGGATCACCTCTGGTTGCCTGAGTCACCACGGCATCATTCTCCATGACGCGCATGGTGCGGAATTTCCATACCTGGATCCGCTTTCCCCCCAACCCGTAGCGATCCTGTTTGAAGAGCACGGGTCCAGGCGAAGAGAGACGCACCCCGAGCGCCACCAGCGCCATAACCGGAGAGATGAGCAGCAGGATGAGTGAACCCAGCACCAGATCTTCAATCCGTTTGAGCAGGGCGGCGCCCCCTTCAAACGGGGAATCGAAAAAGCTGAAGGTATAGATATCGCCCACCCGATCGATGTGGGATACGGTCAGGCCGTACTCGTAAAAATCGGGAACCAGATAGGTATCGACCGTGGTATCGGAGAGTTCGTAGAGGTAGTGATTTATGCGCTCCCGGGCAGTCAGGGGTAGCGCCAGATAGACTTCGTCGACCAGCCCTTTTCGGGCCAGCTCAAGCAGCTCGTCGACATCACCCAACAGAGGACTGCGAGTCGGGTAACCGAAGCGCTCTTCGCTACGGGCATCGAAAAATCCGAGCATTTGGATATCGTGACGCGGACTCTCCCACAGGGATTTCTCCAATGCCAACCCGGCAGGCGTGACCCCGATAATGGCTACGCGGCGGCAACAGGAAGAGCGACTGAACCAGAGGGTCACCAGCCGGTACAGCACCCGATAACCGGTGGAAATAAGGCAGGCCATGGCAAGCCAGAGCACAGCTAGCTCCAGCGGGAAAGGGTGGTAAGGTTTGAAGAGGGGAACCAGATAGACCAGCAGGTAGAGCAGGGTCGCTGTTACCAACCAAGAGAAGATGAGGCGCAGCAGAGACTGCGCCAAATATTTACGAACCCGGCTGCAATAAAGCCCGGTATTCTGGGAAACCAGAAAGAAGACCACCATGCCCAGCGTGGTCAGTGACATCTCGTCCAACCCATGAAACAAGCCAAAGTGCCGCGAGAGCAGCACCATTGAGACTGAAATTCCCACCAAATCGACAAAGCGGGAAAACAGACTGTGGCTCGCATCTGCGAGCTTGATAATTCGCTTGTTCATGGGTCGCCTTCATACTGATATCACTTATCAGTTTTCTTGACCGGACGAGCCCAGTTCTTGATGTGACGCTGGGGTACCCGGGTAATCACGAGTTCATTTTCACCCACGTCCTTGGTAATAGTAGAGCCGGCACCCAGGGTGGCCCCCTTGCCGATGCGAACAGGCGCTACCAGTTGGGTATCAGAACCGACGAACACATCGTCCTCGATGATGGTCTGGAATTTGTTGACCCCGTCGTAGTTGCAGGTGATGGTACCGGCACCGATATTCACCCCGGCTCCGATCTCGGCATCACCCAGATAGGTCAGATGACCGCACTTGGAACCAACCCCCAGACGGGCCTTCTTCATCTCGACGAAGTTGCCAACGTGCGCATCCTGCTCCAGAACCGCCCCCGGACGCAAGCGGGTAAACGGACCCACTGAGCACTGATCTGCCACCTTTGCACCCTCGATAACCGAGTAGGGTTTCACCTCGGTGTGATCGCCAATGACACAATCTTTCAGTACGCAACCGGCTCCGATACGAACGTGATTGCCGAGAGTCACCTTGCCCTCAATGATGACGTTTGCATCAATAACAACCTCTTCACCAATTTCCAAAACCCCACGCAAATCAAAGCGTGCGGGGTCGATCATGGTTGCACCTGCAATCATAAGTTTCTCGGCCTGCATCTGCTGATAGCTACGCTCAAGGGCAGCCAGCTGTACCCGATTGTTGGCCCCTTCCACTTCAGCGGCACGCTCCGGATGGACCGCAGCAATCGGGCAGCCATCGCCGTGCGCCATGGCGATCACGTCGGTCAGGTAGAATTCGCCCTGGGCATTCTTGTTATCGAGACGAGACAACCATTGACGCAACTGGCCCCCATTGGCCACCAGCACGCCGGTGTTCACCTCGCGGATCGCCAGCTGTTCGGCATTGGCATCCTTCTGCTCGACGATGCCGACTACCTGACCATTTTCACGGACGATACGGCCATAGCCGGTCGGGTTGTCGAGCACTACGGTCAGCAGTGCCATCCCGTTTTCAGCCTTGGCAGCCAGCAGTCGCTGCAGGGTCTCTGGCTGGATCAGCGGGGTATCGCCGTAGAGCACCAGCACATCGTCTTCATCCTTCCAGAACGGGATGGCCTGGGCGACGGCGTGACCGGTCCCCAGCTGCTGAGCTTGCAGCACCCAGTTCACATCAGCCGCCACGATCCGCTCTTTCAGCAGCTCGGCACCGTGGCCATAGACCAGATGCAGTTGCTCGGCACCGACCTGACGGGCAGTATCGATCACATGGGAAACCATGGGTTTGTTGGCTACCGGGTGCAGTACCTTGGGCAGGGAAGAGCGCATGCGGGTACCTTTACCCGCAGCCAGGATCACGACGTTGAGGGACATAAATTGACCTTTGGAACATGAGGAAATACTCGGCGGAGTCTATCCAACGGGTAAAAAAAAAGCGACCCGAAGGTCGCTTTTTACATCACCGTTATTAGCGGTAATTCTTTTTGACGATATCGATGACTCGCAGTTGAGCCATCGCCTTGGCCAGCTCGGTGGCGGCCTGGGCGTAGTCGATATCACCATGGGAGCTGTGGATCCGCTCTTCGGCTGCGCGCTTGGCTTCCTGGGCTTTCGCCTCATCCAAGTCGTCAGCACGAATCGCGGTGTCCGCCAGCACGGTCACGGATTCAGGTTGTACTTCCAGCATACCGCCGGAGATGTACAGCACCTCTTCAGTTCCGTTCTGCTTCACCAAGCGGACCAGGCCCGGCTTGATGGCAGTCAGCAACGGAGCATGACCGTGGCGGAGACCCAACTCACCTTCGGAGCCTGATACCTGAGCGGATTGCACGCGACCGGAAAACAGTTTTCCTTCGGCGCTCACCACGTCCAGGTGAAAGGAGATCATCTCTGCCATGGGCCCTCCTGTCGAGGCTTACAGTTTCTTGGATTTCTCGACGACTTCGTCGATACCGCCAACCATGTAGAACGCCTGCTCGGGCAGATCGTCATACTCGCCTTTCAGGATGCCCTGGAAACCACGGATGGTCTCTTTCAGCGGCACGTATTTACCCGGAGAACCGGTAAACACTTCTGCTACGAAGAACGGCTGGGACAGGAAACGCTCGATCTTACGGGCACGGGCTACGGTCAGTTTGTCTTCTTCTGACAGTTCATCCATACCCAGGATGGCGATGATGTCCTTCAGCTCTTTGTAGCGCTGCAGTACGGTTTGAACGCCACGAGCAGTCTCGTAGTGCTCTTTGCCAACCACCAGCGGATCCAGCTGACGAGAGGTAGAGTCCAGCGGGTCAACGGCCGGGTAGATACCCAGTGCAGCGATTTGACGGGACAGTACGACGGTCGCATCCAGGTGGGCGAAGGTGGTCGCCGGAGACGGGTCAGTCAAGTCATCCGCAGGCACGTAAACGGCCTGTACGGAGGTGATGGAACCGGTCTTGGTGGAGGTGATACGTTCTTGCAGAACACCCATCTCCTCGGCCAGGGTCGGCTGGTAACCTACTGCGGAAGGCATACGGCCCAGCAGTGCGGATACTTCAGTACCGGCCAGGGTGTAACGGTAGATGTTGTCCACGAAGAACAGCACGTCACGACCCTCGTCACGGAACTTCTCAGCCATGGTCAGGCCGGTCAGCGCAACGCGCAGACGGTTTCCGGGCGGCTCATTCATCTGACCGTAAACCAGAGATACTTTGTCCAGTACGTTGGACTCCATCATCTCGTGGTAGAAGTCGTTACCCTCACGGGTACGCTCACCTACACCGGCGAACACAGAGTAACCACTGTGCTCGATCGCGATGTTACGGATCAGCTCCATCATGTTTACGGTTTTGCCTACACCGGCACCACCGAACAGACCAACCTTACCACCCTTGGCGAACGGGCATACCAGGTCGATAACCTTGATGCCTGTTTCCAGCAGATCGTTGCTGTTGGACTGATCTTCGTAGCTGGGGGCAGCGCGGTGGATAGACCAGCACTCTTCTTCACCGATCGGACCTTTTTCGTCGATTGGCTCGCCCAGTACGTTCATGATCCGACCCAGAGTCGCAGTACCGACCGGAACCTGGATGGATTTACCGCTATTCACTACTTCCAACCCACGACGCAGACCGTCGGAGGAGCCCATGGTGATGCAACGAACGACGCCGCCACCGATCTGTTGCTGAACTTCCAGCACCAGACCCTGGCCTTGACCTTCGCTAACGACCTTCAGTGCATCGTACACCTGGGGCACGGCATTCTGCGG
Source organism: Aeromonas sp. Y293-4 (assembly GCF_027705905.1). Taxonomy (NCBI): domain Bacteria; kingdom Pseudomonadati; phylum Pseudomonadota; class Gammaproteobacteria; order Aeromonadales; family Aeromonadaceae; genus Aeromonas; species Aeromonas sp. Y293-4. The sequence goes on from NZ_JAPDCI010000014.1 coordinate 30,443, forward strand.
GAACTCGATGTCCACCACAGCGCCGATGATTTGGACGATGAAACCGTTACTCATGTCAAATCCTCTAAACCTTTGATAACCCTTGCCTTACACCGCAGCAGCACCGGATACGATCTCTGTCAGCTCCTGGGTAATACTGGCCTGACGGGCCTTGTTGTATACCAGTTGCAGATCGTTAATCAGGTTACCGGCGTTGTCAGTCGCGGCTTGCATGGCAACCATTCGGGCTGCCTGTTCACTTGCCAAGTTTTCCACTACACCCTGGTAAACCTGAGATTCGACGTAGCGAACCAGCAGGGTATCCAGCAGCTTCTTGGGATCCGGCTCATAGAGGTAATCCCAGTGGTGTTTCTTGGCGAGCTTGCTGTCTTCAGTTACGGGCAAAGGCAGCAGTTGATCGACCCGTGGTTGCTGCACCATGGTGTTGACGAACTTGTTGTACACCAGATACAGCTTGTCAATCTCACCGTTGTCGTAAGCCTTCAGCATGACCTTGACTGAACCAATCAGGTCATTGACGCTCGGACTATCGCCCAGTCCTGCGACATGAGCTTTCACCTTGGCGCCGTGCCGTTCAAAGAAGTTGGAGGCCTTGTTACCGATCAGTGCCAGGTCAACCTTGGCACCTTTCGCGCTCCATTGCTTCATATCATTGAGGGCAGCCTTGAACAGGTTGATGTTCAGACCACCACACAGGCCACGGTCGGTGGAGACGACGATGTAACCCACTCGCTTGACCTCACGTTCGATGAGGTAGGGGTGCTTGTATTCCAAGTTCCCCTGAGCGATATGGCCGATCACCTTGCGCATGGTTTCAGCGTACGGACGGCTGGCAGACATGCGTTCCTGCGCACGGCGCATTTTGCTTGCTGCCACCATTTCCATAGCGCCGGTGATCTTCTGAGTGTTTTTCACACTCCCGATCTTGTTACGTATCTCTTTTGCGCCGGCCATCTCTTACTCTCCATCAAGTGGCAGCTCACGCTGCCACACACGCTTACCAGGTCTGGGTTGCTTTGAAGCTATCCAGCAACGCAGTCAGCTTGCCAACGATCGCGTCGTTGTAGTCGGCTTTGGCATTGATTTCAGCCATCAGCTCGGCATGCTGGGTATTGGCGTAAGAGAGCAGAGCGGCTTCGAAGTCGACGATTTTGTTCAGCTCGACATCGGAGAGATAGCCTTTCTCGGCGGCGAACAGCACCAGAGACTGGTGAGCCACGCTCAGCGGAGAGTACTGCTTCTGCTTCATCAGCTCGGTCACTTTCACACCGTGATCCAGCTGCTTGCGAGTCGCCTCGTCCAGATCGGAAGAGAACTGGGCGAATGCCGCCAGTTCGCGATACTGGGCCAGCGCGGTACGGATACCACCGGACAGCTTCTTGACGATCTTGGTCTGAGCAGCACCACCTACACGGGATACGGAGATACCCGGGTCAACCGCCGGACGAATACCGGAGTTGAACAACTGTGAAGTCAGGAAGATCTGACCATCGGTGATGGAGATCACGTTGGTCGGAACGAACGCAGATACGTCACCCGCCTGGGTTTCGATGATTGGCAGTGCGGTCAAAGAACCGGTTTTGCCTTTCACTTCACCCTTGGTGAACTTCTCTACGTACTCGGCGTTAACGCGAGCAGCACGCTCCAGCAGACGGGAGTGCAGATAGAAAACGTCACCCGGGTAGGCTTCACGTCCTGGCGGACGGCGCAGCAGCAGGGAGATCTGGCGATAAGCTACGGCCTGCTTGGACAGGTCATCATAGATGATCAGCGCGTCTTCACCGCGGTCACGGAAGTACTCACCCATGGAGCAACCGGCATACGGAGCCAGGTACTGCAGAGCAGCCGCTTCGGAGGCAGAGGCAACCACCACGATGGTGTTGGCCAGGGCACCGTGCTCTTCCAGCTTGCGCACCACGTTGGCGATGGTGGAGGCCTTCTGGCCAATCGCAACGTAGACACACTTAATGCCGGAATCTTTCTGGTTGATGATGGTGTCGATCGCGATGGCGGTCTTACCAACCTGACGGTCACCGATGATCAGCTCACGCTGGCCACGACCGATAGGGATCATGGCATCGATGGCTTTCAGACCGGTCTGGACCGGCTGGTCAACAGACTTACGCTCGATAACGCCCGGTGCGATCACTTCGATCGGCGAGAAGCCGTCGTTGTCGATCGGACCTTTACCGTCGATCGGCTGACCCAGGGTGTTCAACACCCGGCCCAACAGACCACGACCTACCGGCACTTCCAGAATACGGCCAGTACCTTTTACTTTCATTCCTTCTGACAGACCGTCATAGGAACCCATAATCACCGCACCAACGGAGTCACGCTCCAGGTTCAATGCCAGAGCGTAGCGGTTGCCCGGCAGCTCGATCATCTCACCCTGCATGGCATCAGCCAGGCCGTGAATACGAATGATACCGTCGCTCACAGAGACGATAGTACCTTCGTTACGCGCTTCGCTCTTTACATCAAACTGCGCAATGCGCTGCTTGATCAGCTCGGCGATTTCAGTGGAATTCAGTTGCATGCTCTAATACCCCAATCAAGATTGCAGCGCGTCAGCCATGCGATCCAGCTTACCGCGGACTGTGCCGTCGATTACCAGATCACCGGCCTTGATGAGCACCCCGGCCATCAAGGACGCATCGATGCTGCAATTCAGCTTCACTTTGCGCGCGAGACGTTGTTCCAGAGAAGCCTGAATATTGGCTTTCTGCTGGTCGGTCAGTTCGATCGCCGATGTCACGTCAGCCTGAACCTCTTTATCCAGTTCAGCTTTGAACGCTACAAATTCAGCAACGACCGCCGGCAGCACACCCAAGCGACCATTCTCGGCCATCACCCGGATCAGGTTCTGGCCATGCACGTCGAGTTGCTCACCGCAGACACCGACAAACAGCGTTGCCAGCTCTTCGGCGGCCACAGAGCCGTTTACCAGGTTGTGCATGGTCTCGTTTTCCACTACTTGCGCAGCGAAACCGAGCATACCCAGCCACTGGTCAACCGCCTTGTGCTCAACGGCAAACTCGAAAGCAGCCTTGGCGTAGGGGCGAGCGATTGTAGTCAGTTCAGACATAGCCCCGTTCCCGTTACAGTTCTGCTACCAGTTTGTCGACGATGTCGCTGTTGGCAGCCTGGTCGATTTGACGCGCCAGGATCTTCTCTGCACCAGCAATGGCAAGAGCAGCAACCTGCTTACGCAGTTCTTCTTTGGCACGATGACGTTCAGCTTCGATCTCGGCACGGCCCTGAGCCAGGATTTTTTCCCGCTCAGACTGGGCACCAGCGGCAGCTTCATCAATGATCTGGGCTTTACGTTTGTTAGCCTGCTCAATGATTTCAGCAGCCTGCAGCTTGGCTTCTTTCAGCTGATCGGTGGCGTTGGCCTTGGCCAAATCCAGATCTTTCTTGGCACGTTCGGCAGAAGAGAGACCGTCAGCAATAGCTTTCTGACGGGCTTCGATGGCTGCAATCAGCGGCGGCCATACGTACTTCATGCAAAACACTACGAAGAAGAAAAAAGCAATTGCTTGGCCGAGGAGGGTGGCATTGATATTCACAGCCGATGTCCTCTTAAGTTAGTTAATGGGTTATGCCTGGAGAGTCGTAACGACTTAGCCAGCAACCGCAAACATCACGTACAGACCCAGACCAACGGCGATCATCGGGATCGCATCCACCAGACCCATTACGATGAAGAACTGGGTACGCAGAACAGGGATCAGATCCGGTTGACGAGCAGCACCTTCCAGGAACTTGCCACCCAGGATACCGATACCGATGGAAGCGCCGATAGCAGCCAGACCCATCATCATTGCAGCAGCGATGTACAGCAGGTCCATGTTCAAGTTTTCCATGAGGATCTCCAGTTATTTAGATGTAATTGATTGTATAAAAAGGATTATTTGAGTTGCATCAACCATGGTCTTCCTGCGCCATCGACAGATAGACGATGGTCAGAACCATGAAAATGAATGCCTGCAAAGTGATGATCAGGATGTGGAAAATTGCCCAAGGCACGGACAGGATCCACTGTGACCACCAGGGTAACAAACCAGCAATCAGGATAAAGATCAGTTCGCCAGCATACATGTTGCCGAACAGTCGAAGACCCAGAGAAACAGGTTTGGAAATCAGCGTAACAGTTTCCAGGATGAGGTTAACCGGGATGGCCGCCGGGTGGTTGAAAGGCTGAAGCGTCAGCTCCTTCACAAACCCGCCGATACCCTTGACCTTGATGCTGTAATACAGGATCAAGAAGAACACGCCCAAAGCCATGGACATGGTGATGTTAACGTCAGCAGAGGGAACCACACGCAGATAGGGAATACCCATCAATTGTGCAGCGTGAGGGATAAAGTCAACGGGGATCAGATCCATGAAGTTCATCAGGAAGATCCACACAAACACCGTCAGCCCCAAAGGTGCGATGACCTTGTTGCGACCGTGAAAGATGTCTTTGACGTTACCATTCACAAACTCGACCAGCATCTCCACAAAGCACTGCAGCTTACCCGGCACCCCGCTGGTAGCGTTAACGGCTACTTTGCGGAACAGCAGGATAAACAGGGCGCCTAGCACGACGGAAAATACCATTGAGTCGATATTGACCGTCCAAAACCCGGACCCGACTTGAAGGTGGGTCAGGTGGTGGGAGATATATCCCTGAGGAGTCAGGACTTCTCCGGTTGCAGACATGAGTTTTCCTAATAGTGGTTGTTAAGCGTGAATGAAACCATCCACTGTACAACGAGGGCGAGGATATAAGTGGCGAAAAACGAGACGGTAACGACCTCGACTCCCGCACCAAACATCAGGGCGAATAGACCTGTTGTAGAAATGAGCTTAATCCCTGCCCCACCATAAAAGTCCCGCAAAACCAGGCCCACACTCTCGGTTGTCACCTTGCGGCGCAGCACCCAGACAGTAAACAAGGCTTGAGGAACCCAGTACATCCCCCCTCCGTAGAGAGCGGAATAACCGGCGCTGGCACCAGTCAGGTAAAACCAGACGGCACTCATCGCCAGGATCAGGATGAGCTGACAAACGAGCATAACCAAGGCCAGTGTCAAACCTTCCAAGGCTATTTTCTGCTTCACCAACCTACCCCTGAACATTACAGAACTGTAAAAAATCGGGATCCGAAGACCCCATGTTAACAGCTCTTAAAGCCGGTCAAATTATACCCTTGAGGGCAGCTATTGCAATATGACAAAAATCCTTAATTTTTGCGGCTTTCCGCGGCAAATCAGGGTTATGGTCATATCAAAAGGAATGGATGTTTTATTACTACAAAAAGCGTAAAAATCACGATTCCGACACGCCAAAATAGCCCAATATACGGTCCAAATCGGACAAATTCTCGTAACTTATTACTAACTTCCCGCTATCCCGCTTGCCAGGCTGAAGTTGCACCTGATTGCCAATTTTTTCTGCCAGTTGGCGCTCCAGGTAGCCGATCTGCGGATCACGGGCCGGTTCGACCCTGGCTTTTGCCGGTTCGAGCGCTTTTTGCACCAGCTTCTCGGTATCGCGTACGGTCAGCCCTTTCTGGGCAACCAGCTTGGCCAGTTCAGACTGGGCCTGGCCGCTCAGAGCCAGCAGGGCACGGGCATGGCCCATGTCGAGGTCGCCATGCTCGACGAAACGCTTCACGTCGTCGTTGAGCTGGTTGAGACGCAACAGGTTGGTCACCGTGGTGCGGGACTTGCCCACCGCCTCGGCCACCTGCTGGTGGGTGAGTTCGAATTCGGTCAGCAGTCTTTGTAAAGCGACCGCCTCTTCGATGGCATTAAGGTCTTCCCGCTGAATATTCTCAATCAGCGCGATGGCGACGGCAGCCTCGTCGGGCACATCCTTGACGATACAGGGCACCACCTCAAGCCGCGCCAGCTGGGACGCGCGCCAGCGCCGCTCACCGGCAATGATTTCGAAGGATTGTTCGCCGAGAGGGCGTACCACGATGGGCTGGATCACCCCCTGGGCGCGGATGGAGTTGGCAAGCTCTTCCAGTGCATCCTGGGACATGTCTTTGCGGGGCTGGTACTTGCCGGACTGCAACCACTCCACCGGCAGCTTGCGCAGCTCGCCCTGATTGGTGGGGGCCATGGCCTCTTCAGTACGTTGATCGCTCATCACCTGTTTCTGGCGGGCAGCCGTGCTGGTACTGAGCAGGGCATCCAGCCCCTTGCCCAGTCCACGTTTTTTCGGAGTCATATGCTCTCTCGGTCTGCGATGGTCGCCTGACGTTCCTGCTCCTGGCGGCGCAGGATCTCGCCAGCCAGTGCCAAGTAGGCCTTGGCGCCCACCGATGATTTGTCATAGTGCATGGCCGGGGCACCGAAACTCGGGGCCTCCGCCAGTCTAACGTTGCGGGGAATGATGGTGCGGTAGACTTTGTCGCCAAAGTGCTGTTTTAGCTGATCGGACACATCATTGGCCAGCCGGTTGCGGTGATCGAACATGGTGCGCAGCACCCCTTCGATCTTGAGATCCGGATTGACCACAGCGGCCAGCTTGCTGATGGTGTCGACCAGGGCGGTGAGCCCCTCCAGCGCGTAATATTCGCACTGCATGGGCACCAGCACGGAGTCGGCGGCGGCCATGGCGTTCACGGTCAGCATGTTGAGAGAGGGCGGGCAGTCGATGAAGACGTAGTCGTATTTGTCCCGCACCGAGGCCAGCGCATTGCGCAGGCGGATCTCGCGGGCGAAAAATTCCATCAGACGGATTTCAGCCGCGGTCACGTCGGCGTTGGCGGCGATGAGGTGATAACCCCCGGTAGTTTCGGGGATGATCACTTCGCTGATGGGGGCATCCTCGATCAGCAGCTCATAGGCGGTGCGCTCGACGTCATACTTGTCGACACCGCTGCCCATGGTGGCATTGCCCTGCGGATCCAGATCGATCACCAGCACCTTGCGCCGGGTGGCAGCCATGGAGGCGGCCAGATTCACACAGGTGGTGGTTTTACCCACTCCACCCTTCTGGTTGGCTATGGCGATGACTTTTCCCACACGATCCCCTAAATGAAACTGCGACCCTATTCGGGCTGGATATGTTTGAATTCCAGCAGATGACGTTCACCTTCCAGCTCCGGCACCCGCAACTCATGACAGGCTACCAGACGGATATTGGCAGGCAACTGGGCCAGCTCCTGCTCGGGATATTGTCCCTTGAGTGCCAGGAAGCAACCCTGTTCTGACGGCAGGTGGTGACACCAGCTCAGCATGTCCTCCAGCGAGGCAAATGCCCGACTCAGTACACCATCAAATCCCACCTCGGGTTGATACTCTTCAACCCGGGATTTGACCGGAGTCACATTGGTCAGACCCAGCTCCTGGATCACCTGACGGATGAAGTTGATCCGCTTGCCCAGACTGTCGAGCAGGACGAACTGCTTGTCCGGATTGATGATCGCCAGAGGCAATCCCGGCAGGCCGGGACCTGTCCCCACGTCGATGAAGCGCTCACCATGCAAGTGGGGGCTTACCACCAGGCTATCGAGGATATGCTTGACCAGCATGGCGTCCGGATCTCGCACCGAGGTGAGATTGTAAGCCTTGTTCCACTTGTGCAGCAACTCGACCAACTGCACCAGTTGGCTCTTTTGGGTATCGGTGATAACAATTCCGGCCTGCATGAGCAGGCCGTTCAATCTTTCCAACATGGGATTCCTCAGGCGGTTTTACGCAGCAGACCGTGTTTTTTCAGGTGAACCAGCAGGATGGAAATGGCCGCCGGGGTGATGCCGGAGATGCGGGAAGCCTGACCAATGGTCTGCGGCTTGGCATCGTTCAGCTTGGCTTTCACCTCGTTGGAGAGGCCGTTCACCTCGCGATAGTCCAGATCCAGCGGCAGCAGGGTGTTCTCGTTGCGCAGCTGCTTTTCCACTTCATCGTGCTGACGCTCGATGTAACCGGCGTACTTGATCTGGATTTCAACCTGTTCGGCCGCGGCAGGATCAGTCACGGAAGGGCCGACACCTTCGATGGCCATCAGCGCATCATAGGTTACCTCGGGGCGACGCAGCAGCTCTTCCAGACTCTGCTCGCGGGTCAGCGGGGTGTTGACCAGGGCGTTGACCGCTTCCAGTGACGGATGTTGCGGGTGGATCCAGGTTGAACGCATGCGCTGACGCTCCAGCTCGACCTGTTCCATCTTGGCGTTGAATTTGCTCCAGCGCTCGTCATCCACCAGACCCAATTCGCGACCGATGGCGGTCAGGCGGATATCGGCGTTGTCTTCCCGCAGCAGCAGGCGATATTCGGCGCGGCTGGTGAACATGCGGTAAGGCTCGCGGGTCCCCAGGGTGGAGAGATCGTCCATCATCACGCCCATATAGGCCTGATCCCGACGAGGGTTCCAGGGATCCTTGTCCTGGGCACGCAATGCCGCGTTCAGACCGGCCATCAGGCCTTGTGCCGCCGCCTCTTCGTAACCGGTCGTGCCGTTGATCTGGCCGGCGAAGAACAGGTTTGGAATGCACTTGCTTTCCATGTTGGCCTTGAGATCCCGCGGATCGAAGAAATCATATTCGATGGCATAGCCGGGGCGGGTGATGTGGGCGTTCTCGAAGCCGCGCACGGAACGGACGATCTGCACCTGCACGTCAAACGGCAAGCTGGTGGAGATCCCGTTCGGATAGAGTTCGTGGGTGGTCAGGCCTTCCGGCTCGACGAAGATCTGGTGCGCCGTCTTGTCGGCGAAACGGGTGATCTTGTCTTCGATCGACGGGCAGTAGCGCGGGCCAATCCCCTCGATCACCCCGGCGTACATGGGGCTGCGATCCAGGTTATTGCGGATCACCTCGTGGGTACGCTCGTTGGTGTGGGTGACGTAGCAGGGCACCTGACGGGGATGCTGGCTGGCATCGCCAATAAACGAGAAGACCGGACGCGGATCGTCACCGTGCTGCTCCTGCATGACGGAGAAATCGACGCTGCGGGCATCGATGCGCGGCGGGGTGCCGGTCTTGAGGCGATCGATGCGCAGCGGCAGTTCGCGCAGGCGCTGGGCCAGGGCGATCGAGGGAGGATCCCCGGCACGGCCGCCCTTGTAGTTTTCCATCCCTATGTGGATCAAACCATTCAGGAAGGTACCGACCGTAAGCACCACAGTCTTGCCGCTGATGCGGATCCCGCTCTGAGTGACCACACCGGCAACACGATCCCCGTCCATGATCAGATCGTCACAGGCCTGCTGGAAGATCTTCAGGTTCGGGTAATTCTCCAGCATCTGGCGAACGACGGCCTTGTAGAGCAGGCGATCCGCCTGGGCACGAGTAGCTCGCACCGCCGGGCCCTTGGAGGAGTTGAGGGTGCGGAACTGGATCCCGCCAAGATCGATTGCACGCGCCATGATCCCGCCGAGTGCGTCAACTTCCTTGACCAGGTGTCCCTTGCCGATCCCGCCGATCGCCGGATTACAGGACATGTGTCCCAGCGTATCGATATTGTGGGTCAGCAACAGGGTGTTCATGCCCATGCGGGCTGCCGCTGTTGCTGCTTCTGTTCCGGCATGACCGCCACCGACGACGATCACATCAAATTGTTCATGGTATTGCATTGGGATCACCTTGATCTGCACGCCTGAAGATCTTTATTTGCCTGGGCTAAAGGGCGGAACATTCTATCTGTTTCGCGTCCTGAGGGGAACGTCTACTTAACGTTCAGTCTGAAGGGAGGATCCACTAATTAGATCTTAAGGATCTTTAGATCGATCTTTTACTGGATCTCTTATTAGGATCCGCCCTTTCTGTTGATAAGCACTTTTTGATCATAAAGATCATTAATTTAAGGACGATCCTAGCTTGTGGAAAAGCTTGGATCCTGGCCCGGTGAACGAGGGGATAACCAGGACTTTTATACACAGAGGTCTGTCGGTCTGGATCTAATACATGGATAACTATAGGTTTTGCAGAGCTTTACACCGTAGTTATGCACATTACCCCTGGGCGTTGTGGGTAACCTTGTAGAACAACTCCCCCGGATCAATCTGTTAATAACATGGTGGATAGTCGATCTGGGGATAAGTGGGGAGATCAAGCTTTTTTTCAGGATCTCCCGCACGCTGATCAGGCGATCATCGTCATCCAGTCGCGGATCCACACTTCTGCGGCATCTTCGGGGATCTCGTGTTGGGTCACATCGATGTCGAGCCGCTCGCCGATCCGGCTGGCACCGCACTCGGCCAGCAGCCGATCCAGCGTCTTGCCGCCCTGGCAAAAGGTGTCATAACTGCTGTCACCAAGGGCGATCACGCCATATTTCAATGAATTAAGATCCGGATGCTGCTCGGCAAGATCCTTGGCGAAGGGTTGCAGGTTGTCGGGTACATCACCGGCACCGTGGGTCGAGGTGACCACCAGCAGGATGGATCCCGCATCATCCAGTACCTCTGCCAGCTTGGCCGGGTTGTGGATCCGGGTCTGGTGGCCAGCCTGTTCCAGCAGGTTGGCGACGTGGTCTGCGACATATTCGGCGGCGCCCAGCATGGAGCCGACGACGAGATTGAGTTTGGCCATGGAATGGATCCTGATTTCAGACAAAGAAACGGAAAGCCGGATTCTACCGCCAAAGGGTGTGGATAAATATGGATAAAGCTTGGGGATAATGGATCCAGTCAGATAATGCCACCGGATCCATCCTGCCGATCTTTTTTCTGCTTCTTTATATTCCTCTCCATTTTCTTCTCCGCTCATAGCTCTCCTGATGGCTCCCATCTCCCGCGAAATCCTGCCAACGATGCAGCTAGATAACAATGTAGATGCAAATGATTAGCAATTATTGAATCGATTCGATCACGGCTCCTGTAGTAGGATTGCGCTGCTTTATTCGCCCATGGAACAGGGTGATGTCGTGACAAATGACCACAAATAACAATTAAAACAACATAACTCATTGATAAACGAGACTTTAATATGATTGCGCAAAAATACACTACAGGACCCGGCAAGAAGGGCGCCTTCGGCGTGCTTTCGCTCTCCGGTTTGCTCGTCTCCCTGCCACTGATGGCCGAACAAACCACCGCTGAGCTGCCCAAAGCCAGCGAAACCATGGTGGTGACCGGTACGGCCATGAAGGTGGAAGTGCCGATGGCCGAGACCCCTCGCGCCGTCTCAGTGGTTAATCGCGAGGAGCTGGATCAGCACGCCGTGTTGCAGCTGGATGAAGCGATTCGCTACCGTTCCGGCGTATTGACCGGCCTCTATGGCTCAGACAACAACACCGACTGGTTCAAGGTGCGTGGCTTCGATGCCGCCTCTTATCTGGATGGCAACCGCTTGTTTGGCACCGGCTACTACGTCTGGACGCCGGAACCGTTCGGTCTGGAGAGTGTGGAAGTGCTGAAGGGGCCAGCCTCGATCCTTTACGGTGAGGCGCCTCCGGGCGGGGTGATCAATGCCATCAGCAAGCGACCGACCGCCACGCCGCAAGGGCAGGTAGATCTGCAGCTTGGCAGCCGGGATCACCGTCAGGTCGGGGTGGATGTCTCTGATGCGCTCTCCGACAACAGCCGCTACCGCATGGTTGCTCTTTATAAAGAGCGTGATGGCGTGCTCACTGGCACCTATAACGATCGGGTTTATCTGGCGCCCAGCGTCACCTTCGATCTTTCGGATCGTACCAGCCTGACCCTGCTGGCCAGTTTCCTGCACGACGAAGGGGTCCCGACCAACGGCTTCTTCCCGGTCTATGGCACCCTGAATACGTCAGGTGGCCAGATTGATCCCTCCACCAACCTGAGCCAACCGGATTACGATCGCAACCGCAATACCCAGATCTCCACCGGTTACGAGCTGGCCCACCAGCTCAACCAGACCTGGGAGTTCAAGCAGAACGTCCGTTTCAACTATAACGATCTGCTGCTGCGCCAGACCTATATCTTCCCGACCTATGAAGGCACAACTGCCAGTCGTGGCCTGGTTTACCGTGATGGCAATACCAAGAGTGCCACCATGGATAACCAGATGGTGGGCTACTGGAACACCGACAGCACCGAGCAGACCTTGCTGCTGGGGGTAGATCTGCAGCGTCACGTCAATGAAGGGGTCGAGGCCGACAACTACGGTATGGGCACCATCAATACCATGAACCCGGATTACAGCGGCTTCCCCGGTTTTGACGAGTCGACCGCCACTCACCAGAAGAGCAGCAAGGGCCAGAGCGGCCTCTATGCCCAGCACCAGATCCGCTGGGACGATCGCTGGTTGCTGACTGCCGGTGGCCGTTTTGACTATGTGGAGACCCACAACACCAATACCAGCAAGGACGAGCGCCAGTACGATCACGAGCTATCCCTCTCGGGCAGCCTGATGTATCTGGCTGACAACGGCCTCTCTCCCTACTTTGCCTATGCCGAGTCGTTCGAGGTGCTGCCGGGGATCGATCCTAACACCCGAAACTCCTACAAGCCGCTCAAGGGCAAGCTCTACGAGACCGGCGTGAAGTATGCGCCTGCCTTCTTCGACGGTTACATCAATCTGGCGCTGTTCGATCTGGCCCAGACCAACTCGCTGGTCTCTACCGGTTCCGGCCAGCAGACCCAGGCGGGTGAAGTGACCTCTCAGGGGGTTGAGCTGGAAGGGAGCGTGCAGGTGACCGATGCGCTGCGTCTGACCGCTGCTTATACCTACACAGATGCCAAAACCAACGACACAGGCAGTAGCGATCGCCGTGCCAGCCTGATCCCGCGCCACCAGGCCTCCTTCTGGGGTAACTACAAGGTGCAGCAAGGGGTGGCTTCGGGTCTGGAGCTGGGTACCGGTGTGCGTTATATCGGTTCCAGCGTGGGTATTGGCGCCGTGAATGCGGACTACACCCCCATCTACGGCTCTGCCGAGGTGCCGGCCCATACCGTCTGGGATGCGATGATCGGGTATGACTTTGCCAAGAACTGGCGTGCCCAGCTCAACGTCAACAACCTGCTGGGTGAAACCTACGTGGCCAGTTGTGACTACTACTGCTACTACGGCGAGCCGCGCAGCGTAGTGGGCAGCATCAACTACCGCTGGTAATCGAAGTCGGGCGGGAACCGGATTCCCGCCCTTCTTTTCACCCGCAGTTGTTCTGATCTCTCTGGAATACCGGTCCGTTATGGAACTCTTGTCTCTGGTTTATCGCCAATATCGTTGGCCCTTTATCGCCATCACCCTGCTCAGTCTGCTCAGTGCCGTCAGCGGGATTGGCGTCATTGCTTTTATCAATCAGTCTCTTATCGAATCTATAGGTGATCCGCTGCCGATCCTCGGTCAGCTGGTCGGCCTGATTGTGTTGCTGCTGGTGATCACGCTCGGATCTCAGCTGGCCCTGACCACTCTCGGTCACCATTTTGTCTACCGGTTGCGTGGCCGTCTGCTCAAGCAACTGTTGGATACCGATGTCGCCCGTATCCGCCAGATTGGTCAGGGGCCACTGCTGGCCTCCCTCTCCAGCGATATCGGCCAGATCACCATCGCCTTCGTGCGCCTGCCTGAGCTGGTGCAGGGGCTGGTGCTCACGCTGGGTTCTGCCCTTTACCTTGGCTGGCTCTCTCCTGCATTGCTCGGGGTGACTGCGCTCTGGGTCACCGTCACCATGGTGGTGGGCTGGTTGCTGGTGAACCGTGTTTATCGCCATCTCTCCCACATGCGTCAGGCCGAAGATCGGCTCTATCAGAACTATCAGGCCATCATCGCCGGCAGCAAGGAGCTGGCGCTCAACCGCGAGCGGGCTCACTTCGTTTACCACCAGCTCTATGAGCAAGATGCCCGTGACTACCGCCAGCAGATCATTCGCGCCGACACCTATCACCTGAGCGCGGTGAACTGGTCGAATATCATGATGCTGGGGGCGATCGGTCTGGTCTTCTTTCTGGCCAACGGCCTTGGCTGGGCCAACACCAATGTGGCCGCCACCTTCGCGCTGACCCTGCTGTTCCTGCGCACCCCGCTGTTGCAGGGGATTGGCGCCCTGCCGACCCTGCTTGCCGCTCAGGTGGCGTTCGACAAGATCGCCGCCCTCAATCTGGCCGAGCCGGATGCGGACTTCCCACTGCCGCCCGCCATCCGCCCCTGGCAGCGTATCGAGCTGGAGCAGGTGAGCTTTCACTATCAGGGAGAGGGCGGCTTTGCCGTTGGCCCCATCGATCTGGTCATCGAAAAGGGGGAGCAGATCTTCATCATCGGTGGCAATGGCTCCGGTAAGTCGACGCTGGCCATGCTGCTGACTGGCCTTTACCAGCCGGTATCGGGCCGGATCCTGCTGGATGGTGAGCCGATCACCGATCGCAACGGCTATCTGGCGCTCTTCTCCGCCATCTTCACCGACTATCACCTGTTCCAGCACCTGCTGGGGCCGGAACCCAAGGATGAGCTGGTGGCCGAGTGGCTGGAGCGGTTGCAGATGGGCAGCAAGCTCACCATCGAGGATGGATTTATCGCCGATATCGATCTCTCCCAAGGGCAGCGCAAGCGGGTCGCCCTGCTGCTGGCGCTGGCCGAGCAGCGCGAGGTGATGCTGTTTGATGAGTGGGCCGCGGATCAGGATCCCCAGTTCCGCCGCATCTTCTATCAGGTGCTGTTGCCGCGCCTCAAGGAGATGGGCAAGACGGTGATTGCCATCAGTCACGATGATCACTATTTCCCGCTGGCCGATCGCCTGCTGGAGATGCGGCAGGGAAAACTCACTGAGCTGACCGGGACGCGCCGTGCCGCAGTGAGCCGCGATGCGATCGCCCATCTGGATTGCGAGGTGCCGGCTTGATACCGGCACCGATGAGACTGGCGGCAAGCCAGCACAGGAATTGCTTATGTTCGAGATGAAATCAGCCAGCTTCACGGTCAATGACCGCACGCTGCTGCACCCCACCGACCTGTGTTTCGAGCAGGGACAGGTCTATGGCCTCATCGGCCACAATGGTTCGGGTAAATCGACCCTGCTCAAGCTGCTGGCACGCCAGCAACCCCTCAGCGACGGCGAGATCCTGTTTGATGGCAAGCCGCTACCCGACTGGGGTAACCGGGAGTTTGCCCGTCAGGTGGCCTATCTGCCCCAGCATCTGCCGAGCGCCGAGAATCTGCTCGGGCGGGAGCTGGTGGAGATGGGCCGCTATCCCTGGCGCGGCCTGCTGGGCCGGATGGGGGCGGAGGATCTCCGTCAGGTCGATCGGGCCATCGCCCTTACCCATACCGAACGCTTTGCCGATCGGCTGGTTGATACCCTCTCCGGCGGCGAGCGGGGTAGGGTCTGGCTGGCGATGCTGCTGGCCCAGGAGAGCCGCTTCATCCTGCTGGACGAGCCGCTGGCCGCGCTGGATGTGGCCCACCAGGTGGAGGTGCTGACGCTCGTCAAGCAGTTGAGCCGTCAGCTAAACCTCGGGGTCATCATTGTCATTCACGACATCAATATGGCCTCCCGCTTCTGTGATCGGCTGGTGGCGCTCCACTCCGGCCGCCTGCTTACCCACGGTGAACCGGAGGGGCTCATGACCAGCGAGACCCTACACGCCATCTATGGCATTCCGATGGAGGTCATTCGCCACCCGGCTCATGCTCATCCCATCGCCATCGTTTGACCGGGGGGCTCTCTTGAACCGTTTATTGAAGAAGATGGCACCCTGCCTTATCAGCCTGCTGCTGCTGCCACTAGCGGCACAGGCCGACACATCCCCGATCGCCTCTGCACCGCTACCCCGTATCGCTACTGTCGACTGGACCATTGCCGAAACCTTGCTGGCGCTCGGGGTGACGCCGCTGGCGGTGGGGGATGCAGGCCCCTATCAGGCATGGGTCGGCGAGCCACGGTTACCCGCCGGGGTGGTAGATATCGGCCTGCGCACCCAGCCCAACCGCGAGCTGCTGGCGGAGCTCAAACCCGATCGCATCCTCATCTCGCCGCTGGCGGCCCCGCTGGCGCCAACTCTTTCCCGCATTGCACCGGTGAGCACCATCGCCCTCTATGATGGGCAAACCGATCTGTGGCAGAGACTGCACGAGGTGACCCTGACCCTCGCCCGTATAGTGGGCAAAACCGCCGAGGGCGAACGGCTGCTGGCCGGGCTGGATCGGGATCTCGCCAGTATGCAGGCCAGATTGCCTGCGGATTTGCCACCCCTGCTGGTGGTGCAGTTTATCGATGAGCGCCATGTGCGGGTGTTTGGTCGCCACAGCCTGTTCGATGCGGTGATGACGCGCCTCGGGCTGCGTAATGGCTGGCAGGAGCAGACCAATGACTGGGGTTTCTCGGTGGTCAGCATCGAGCAGTTCATGACCTTGCCAACCGCGCGGCTGGTGGTGGTCGATCCCATTCCGGTCGGGGTGAGTGAACGGCTGCAGGAGCCTGGGCTGTGGCAGCATCTGCCGCTGGTACGCCAAGCCCCCGTGCTGCATCTGCCTGCGGTCTGGAGTTTTGGCGGCGTATTGGCCGCCCGCCGTTTCGCCGGTCTGCTCAGCGATGCATTGCTGCAAGATGCCGAGCGTATGGAGGCTAGCCGATGAAGCGACTGCTCACATCGCCGCTGCTGCGGCCGGTCTCGAGCCTGCTGGGGTTGATCCTCTTGCTCGCGTATTGGGAGCTGGCTCGCCAGCTGCCCGGTGCGCTCTGGTGGCAGAGCCTGTTCGCCCCCAATCTGGATGATGTCAGCCAAGCGGTGGTGCATTTCAGCTGGCTACCCCGCTTGGCTGTCACCCTGCTGGCCGGGGCGGCGCTCGGGCTGGCGGGCACCCTGATGCAGCAGGTGCTGCGCAACCCGCTCGCGTCACCAACCACCTTGGGGGTGGCCTCCGGTGCCCAACTGGCGTTGATGATGGTGACCCTGTTTGCCCCCTCCTGGTTGCTGTTGGGGCGGGAGTGGATCGCCATGGCCGGTGGCAGCCTCGCGATGGCACTGGTGTTTGCCCTGGCCTGGCGTCGCCAGCTCAATCCGGTGGTCATCGTCTTTGCCGGACTGGTGATCAACCTCTATCTGGCGGCCATCAGCATGGGACTCTTGCTGTTCTTTCAGGAGGAGCTGAAAGGTTTGCTGGTGTGGGGCAGTGGCTCGCTAGTGCAGAACAGCTGGAGCGGGGTGAGTTACCTGTTGCCCCGCCTGCTGGCAGCCGCTGCGCTGGCCGCGGTACTGGTGCGCCCGCTGGCGGTGCTGGAACTGGATGATGCCAGCGCCCGCAGTCTGGGGGTCTCCCTCCAACACTTGCGACTGGCAGGGCTTGGCTTGGCGGTATTTGTCACCGCTTGCGTGGTGAGCGTGGTTGGGCTGATCGGCTTTATCGGGTTGGCAGCGCCCGCCATGGTGCGGCTGCTCGGGATCCGCCAGCTTGGCCAGCGGCTGCTGTGGGCACCGATCCTCGGCGCCCTGCTGCTGGCGGCGACCGATCTGCTGCTGCAGAGTCTGAGTCGCTTCTGGCCGGTCTTGATCCCCACCGGCGCCATGACCGCCCTGCTGGGCGCGCCGCTGCTGCTTTGGCTGATCCCGCGCCTTGGCATCAAGTCGGGGGCGCCTAAGGCAAACGCCGGCCTGCTGGTGGCTCGCCATTCGGCACCGGCTCGCCTTATCGGCCTGTTGCTGGTCGGGCTGCTGTTGGCCGTGGTCGCCTCCCTGCTGGTTGGGCAGGGAATGGCGGGCTGGAGCTGGCCAAGCTGGCTCCGCTGGCAGGCCCAGCTGGAGTGGCGACTGCCGCGCACTCTGGCTGCGGGGGCGGCAGGCGTGCTGTTGGCGCTGGCGGGCACCCTGTTGCAGCGGGTCAGCAACAACCCGATGGCGAGCCCGGAGTTGCTGGGGGTGAGCGGTGGCACCTTTATGGGGGTGATTGCCACGGCGCTGCTGCTGCCCGCGTTGCCTTTGCCGCTGATGCTGGCCGGTGGCCTGCTCGGTGCCTTCGGCTGCCTGTTGCTGCTGGTGGTGGTCAATCGCAAGCACGGCTTCCAGCCGGAGCGGATCCTGCTCTCAGGTATTGCCATCACGGCACTGTTTGAACCGCTGCAGGCCATCGCGCTGGCCAACGGTGACCTGCGGGTGCAGCAACTGCTCTCCTGGATGTCCGGCTCCACCTACTACGTCACCCTGCCGGTGGCCTATGGGTTGGTGGGGCTGGCGCTGTTGATGCTGGCCGCCTGCCTGCTTGTCAGCCGCTGGCTCGATCTGATGCCGATGGGGAGTGCTGTAGCGACCGCGCTGGGCATTCGCCTCAACCGTGCCCAGCTTGCCATCCTGCTGCTGGTGGCCGTGCTCACCGCCAGTGCCACCCTGGTGGTCGGGCCGCTCTCCTTCGTCGGTCTGTTGGCGCCGCATATGGCCAAGCTGATGGGGCTGGTGCGGGCACGCTGGCACCTGCTTGGGGCCGCCGCTTCCGGCGCCTTGTTGATGGTATCGGCGGACTGGGTCGGTCAGCAAATCCTCTTCCCGCAGGAGGTGCCGGTTGGGCTGGTCTCCACCCTGTTAGGGGGCGCTTACTTCATGTGGTGCCTGCGTCGCCTCTAGGTTTGCGGACAAAAAACGCACAATAAAAAGCCCGGGTTCATCCCGGGCTTTTTATTGTCTGTCGTGCGGCGTTACTTGCCGATGCAGAATGTAAATAATCTATTATCTTCAATATGTTAGTGATGTTTTGGGGGCCGCTTGGGGTAAAAGTAACTAAAACAGCATATTGAGAGGCCGCTCACGGGTTTCTGCTATCGTGCAGCGTTCCCATATAGTCCATTCTCGATCGTGCAGCCTTCCCATATGAATCAACGCGATGCTACTACACGCATTCAAAACCGCTTTTTAGGTGAGTTTTGAACATATTTTGCACCGACTATAGCATCGCTTGGTGCCTGGAAAGCCGCTTTTACTCTTCAAACCGTGCAAACTTCCCATAGGTGGTTTGGCTAACCGTGCAATCATCCCACATACCGCCAATTTAATCCCAGCCCTTTATCAGCCTGGCTGAGCGGGCTTTTAGGCCCTTTAGAATGGTGCTGCTGATGGCATCGGGGAAGCCCGCTGGCAATTGCTGGGTAACACGCTCAATAACATCATCAACGGAGTTGGCCAGCTCTGTCAGGATCTCTTCCATAGCAGAACGCTCAAATCCCACAGCTTTCGCCGTTTGGAAGAAATGACGCGGGAATATCTGCTCAATGGCGTATTTCTTTCCCTTGCTGCTTGCTAGGCCCATAGCGAGCTTGGCGTCCCTTCGGTTGAGGCCTCGGCCGCCAAACACTGGATAGACAGATAGGATGTCGTAAAAAGGGGTCAGGCGAAAACGCCCTTCCGGTTCAATAAAGACCGAGAAGTTCTTTGCATGGCCATCGGTGGCCGCCAGCAGCCAGAACAGGACCTGAGATTTCATGAACAGGTAGCGATCCTGTTCTGGTGTCGCAGAGCCCAGCAAGGTTTTCATGATGTCAGTGATCCCTGGTCCTCCATGGCTCTCGTATTTCCGTGCTGACGGAACATTCAATACCTGACAGAAATCTTCTTGGGGAAGGCGCATGATCCAACTGCGATCGGCAGCGTAACGTCTGTCGAAGCGTTCCACAGCCAGTGCTTTGACCTGGCCAACCTGCATCATGAAGCAGTGAGGTACGGGTAGACCAAACTCCTTGGCAATCAGAGTGCAGAGATATTCGTTTTCTACGCTCTGGGAGAGGTCTATCGAGTAGGAGTGGCTTTCAATCTTGCCGATAGGGAGTTTGATTATGTGGGTTGTCGGCGTTGCGTTGAGTGGCAAGTACCAACGGCCATCGAGATAGAGCAGCGCAGTCTTTTCTTGCGCCCCGGCGATAGAGATCCTGAACTCCTCTTGCTCCCTGACCATCCCCAAAGGGATTCCTGATTTGTAGCTGGTCAGGATCTGCTCGAGCTCGTCATCGGAAAGTGCCTTGTAGTCGATTCGCCTGACATCTGGAACGTCGTGCCCTTCGGTAACCAGCTGTAATGCCCCTACGCTATCCTGGCCAATGCAACTGAGCAGATCGAAGGGCTGGGTTGATGCCGCTTGATAGCGTGCTACAACCCTGTTCCTCACCTCTGTATTATCTGGCAGCAGGTTGTCGAAGAAGTTATAGGCTTCATCACCCCGGTAGGCCTGATGGCGCAATGGCATGGAGAGTGAGATCGGACGGCTGCCCGATTGTGCCAGCCATGACTCATGGTACTGAAACTGATGGGCGCCGCTGGTAGTTTTGGTGAATGTGCCTACCCGATAGCCGTTCATGTAGACAGCCAGATTGGCCATTACCACTCCTCCTTCCAGCCCGATGCCGGACTGTCGGATGACTCATTGCGGGGTTTGATGTCCAGTGACAATTCGAGTGCTGCGAGGATTTTGAACAGGGTCTCCAGCTTGGTGGACTCAGGATTGAGCTCGAAGCTGGAGACTGTGTCTTGCCTAATCCCCACTTTCTCGGCCACTTTGCCTTGAGAGAGCTTTTGCGAAAGCCTGGCATCCTTGATACAGGCGCTCAGCTGCTTGGCGCTGGTTACTTTCATGATTCGACAACCTGGTAGCGTGCCTTCTTCTAATTTACACGCTATGGCAGGTATATCAATGTTTACCTGTTGTAGGAGGTAAATATAACTTACACGCTATAGGCGGTATTTAACACTTATCCTCTATAGCGGGTAAGAGAACGGTAAACGGAGATATGACGTCGAAGTTTCAATCAATATGGGCAGCCAACCAGTCGAGACCTTGCTCTGCAAACGTGAACAGCTGGTCGCTATAGCCTTGAGCAATGACGCTACGGATGATCTCGGGGTCGATATTCAGATAGTCGTGCACTAGCGCATTGCGAAGGCCAATGATCTTGCGCCAGCCGATTAAGGTGTCGGGGGATAGCTCACCACGCTGGGCCAGGATTTCGAATGCCTGATAGGCATCCTGTGGGGTATGACTTGCCAATGCTTTAGCCCAGTGCTTTGCCACGCCAATACACGCTTCGATAGACACTTGTAGAGTTCGCTCAGCTGCGCGGTACTCCAGATTGGAAAGCGCCCGCAGCGCCAGAATAGCCCGTATCTCTGACAGCTCGGCCTTATAGCGCGACAGGCTGATACGTAAAGCTCCTATATAGGCGTTATCACTCATCTTTACTCCACTCCTCAGAATGATGTTTGCTGATATAGGCTTGGCGATGGGGATAACCAAGTTCCATCTGCGACATTATCCGCGCCTCCTCTTGCAAACGCCGCCCCTCATCACGGCTATAGAGAGGACGATTTGCATCTACTACCGCAAAAGCCAACGGAATCGGGGCCTGATTGATATCGACGACCGAAAGTTTCCCCTCTGCCAATCCCAGGGCACGTTGCCACTCCAGCGCGAGCAGTTCAGGGCGCAAGCGGTTTTCCAGTGCAGTACCCAGTGGTCCACTCTGTTTGATTGGATCAAAGGCCACCGCCAGATCCCAGTCGCTGGCAGGACCTGCAGTTCCCTTGGCACGGGAGCCGTAAAGCCAAAGCACCTGCACTTGGGGGTTGCTGTTGGCGAGGGTAATCAGCTGGTGAATAACATCGCTGTCGGGTTTCATATTGGTACGGCCATTTGGTCGTTTGAGACAGAGTTCTGGTTAGTATGGTGCCACATGGTTGGGCTTTTGTACGTAACTTCCAGTAGCCTGCCGCGCTACGCTTGGCTGCTGGCTTGTTCGGTGAGTCGAAAAGATGACTCACCTCAAAGCCCAGCTTCTGTAGATTTCCTCCTTTGGCATCCCATTCAGCAGATCAGGAATGGTGAGCAAC
Source organism: Aeromonas sp. Y293-4 (assembly GCF_027705905.1). NCBI lineage: Bacteria > Pseudomonadati > Pseudomonadota > Gammaproteobacteria > Aeromonadales > Aeromonadaceae > Aeromonas > Aeromonas sp. Y293-4. The sequence continues at coordinate 52,157 of NZ_JAPDCI010000014.1, forward strand.
GTCGCTTAAATACTCAAATACAACTCAAAAGCGACTTTGTGATGACGGATCACACTTAAAGTTTGTGCTGTCAGATCAAAAGGCTATCGAAAGGTTGTGTTTCGATCGTCATGTGGTGGTTCTAAAAAGGTATACCCCATTAAAACCACTTAAGACCCTCTCGAAAATCATATTGAAACCACTTATATTGAACCAATAAGTAGGAACCACTTTAAACAGACTGATGGGGGGTCAATGTTCATACGGGCGTATTTACGTGCATCGACTGTGGAACAGGATGCTGAGCGGGCACGAGAGCTGCTGATTGGTTTTGCTGCTGAGCATGGCCATCAGATTGCCAGTTTCTATGTAGAGAATGAGTCTGGTGCGACGCTGGACAGGCCTGAGCTTATGCGGCTGATCCGCGACGCTGCAGATCGTGACATTGTGCTGGTAGAGCAGATTGATCGTCTGGCTCGCCTCAATCAGACGGATTGGCAAACACTGAAGCAGCTTTTGGCACAGAAACAGCTCTCCATCGTTTCTCCTGAGCTTCCGACTTCCTGGGTGGCATTACAGGGGGACAGCCGCTCCGAGTTCACCAGCGCCATCTTGCAGGCTGTAAATGGCATGCTGTTGGATATGCTCGCAGCCGTCGCTCGTAAAGACTATGAAGATCGCCGTCGCAGGCAGCAGCAGGGTATTGCCAAGGCTAGGGATGAAGGGAAATACCGTGGTAGGCAGAAGGATGAGAAGAAGCGTCAGCACATCGCTAGGCTGTTGGTGACAGGCCACAGTTATTCCGTGATTCAGGAGATGCTTGGTTGCTCAAGGTACCTTATCGCCAGTGTGGCCAAGGAGACACGCCGTTAGCTCCAGAAGTAGTAATTTTTGATGACCGGCCCACCCTTGCGCTGTGGGCGTGGGGTTGTCTTGAGGGTTTTCGCTGTCCAGATGAGTGCGATGCTCAGCGCAGTGAACAGCCCGGCGGGCCAGTGCCAGCAGGTGAGTGCGGCAAGAGCCATTAACTGCAACCTGGCCGTGATGGGGCGCCTGGTGGCCCAGGCCAGTATTGGCCAGCACCAGTAAACCGGTGGCAGGCAGATCAGCAGCCATGCAAACAGCGTGTCGCCAAGTGCCATCAAGCCCAGCGCAACCACCGCCATGAGGGCGATATCAGCGATCGGTTTCATGGTGTCTCTCTTTTGCATGCGCCTTGTAGCTATACAGACTCCACACGAAGACAAGCGTGAAGAAGGCCAGCAAGCCAACCATCCCCCAACTGAACGAATCCATCGTGTTACTCCACCACTGAACATGATTTCAGCATGGCACCGAAGGCCTTGGTGTTCAATCAACTTATTGAAAATGTTGAGTTTGTTCGTTCGTAACAAAGTTGGATTACTGGAATCCAGTGGCTTATTGGCCAGTGGAATCAGCGCCCTCATCCCCGGCCAATCCCTGTCCAATTCCTTTCCACATAACTATCTATCTGGAATCTTGGTGCGGATATTCCAGATAGTGGAATGTCGCTTCAGAACGAGCACCTGGAACATTGATAGGGGCCTTCCCATCTATCTGGAATGTTCGCGCTGTTTTTCGCTCTGGAATGTTGACCACTCTGTCTGAGGTGAGTGGGAAAACCCTGTGTGCCGGAATTGATGGGGGCAGATTCCTATCTATCTGGAATCTTGGCCTCTGCATTCAGCGGGAGCCAAGCCGGCTAACTGGCGATGGGACTAACTCAAGCTATGCCCTTCAACAATCATTCACTACGACCTAGTTACGCCATTGCCAGACGTTTCCTTGACCCGAGGGCATGCCATCAAGAGCAGCACCCCATGTTGCTTTATGAGTCTGAAATCAATAAAACCCGGCTGAATTTATGAGAGAATATTGAGCAATATTGTCCCCCGACCGGAAGAGTGCTCATGGCCGAGATCAACAAAGCAACCCTCACCGAAGCCGACATCATCTCCAAATACCTGCTGCCTGCTATCAAGGCTGCTGGGTGGGATGATCTGACCCAGATCCGCCAAGAAGTACCGTTGCGGGATGGCAAGGTGGTGGTGCGCGGCCAGATGGCGGCACGCAAGAAGGTCAAATCGGCCGATATCGTGCTCTATCACAAGATGGGCTTGCCACTGGCGGTGATCGAGGCCAAAGCCAACAAGCATGAGATTGGCAAGGGGATGCAACAGGGGCTCGATTATGCCCGTCTGCTGGATGTGCCGTTCACGTTTGCCAGCAATGGCGATGGCTTTGTATTTCATGACAAGACCAATCCGGCCAAGCTGGAATCCGAGATCGCGCTGGAGGACTTCCCCAGCCCCGGCCAGCTTTGGGACAAACTCTGCACCTGGAAGGGTTACACCCAGGCACAGTTGCCTGTCATCAGTCAGGACTATTACTCGGATGGCAGCGGCAAATCTCCCCGCTATTACCAGCTGCAGGCCATCAACAAGACCGTAGAAGCCATATCGAAAGGTGAGGATCGGGTATTGCTGGTGATGGCCACCGGCACCGGCAAGACCTACACCGCATTTCAGATCATCTGGCGTTTGTGGAAGGCGGGCGCCAAGAAGCGCATCCTGTTTCTGGCCGATCGCAACATTCTGGTAGATCAAACCAAGATCAATGATTTTCAGCCCTTTGGCTCGGCCATGACCAAGGTCACCGGGCGCACGATCGACCCCGCCTATGAGATCCACCTTGCCCTCTATCAGGCGCTCACCGGGCCGGAAGAGTCGCAGAAAGCCTTCAAGCAGGTCTCACCCGACTTCTTCGACCTGATCGTGGTGGATGAGTGCCATCGGGGCAGCGCCGCCGAAGACAGCGCCTGGCGCGAGATCCTCGAATACTTCTCATCGGCCACCCAGATTGGTCTCACCGCCACGCCCAAAGAGACCGAAACCGTCTCCAGCACCGATTACTTCGGTGACCCTGTTTATACCTACTCCCTCAAAGAGGGGATCGAAGATGGTTTTCTTGCCCCCTACAAGGTGGTGCGGGTCGATATCGATGTCGATCTGCAGGGGTGGCGTCCCACCAAAGGGCAGATGGACAAACAGGGCAACCTGATTGAAGACCGTATCTATAACCAGAAGGATTTTGACCGCACTCTGGTGATTGACGAGCGTACCCAGCTGGTGGCCGAGACCATCACCAACTACCTCAAGAAAACCGACCCGATGGCCAAGACCATTGTGTTCTGCAACGACATCGATCATGCCGATCGGATGCGACGGGCGCTGGCGAACCTTAACCCCGAGCAGATGCTGAAAGATGATCGGTATGTGATGAAAATCACCGGCGATGATGACCTTGGCAAAGCCCAGCTCGACAACTTCATCAACCCGAAAAAGCCCTATCCGGTCATTGCCACCACCTCCGAGCTGATGACCACCGGCGTCGATGCCAAAACCTGCAAGTTGGTGGTGCTGGACCAAAACATCCAGTCCATGACCAAGTTCAAACAGATCATCGGCCGTGGCACCCGTATCGACGACAAGTACGGCAAGCTCTGGTTCACCATTCTCGACTTCAAGAAGGCCACCGAGCTGTTTGCCGATCCCCGTTTCGACGGTGAGCCGGAGCGCGTCATGGTGGTCAAACCGGCAGACATCAACAATCCAGATGATGGCTTGGGCGATATCATCGATGGCGCCGATCCACTGCCTGCTGATGAACCCGGCGACCATGGCGATCCGTTTGCCCCCGGGGTCGATGAACAACCCGGCAGCTACACAACCGGTAGTGATGGTGGCCAGAGTGGCGCAGGGGGGCAGGGCGCGGGCCCGCAGGGTGGTCCAATGCCCGGAGTCAGCAAGTATTATGTCAACGGCGTGGCGGTCAGCGTCATCGCCGAGCGGGTGCAGTATTACGATGCCGATGGCAAGTTGGTGACCGAATCCTTCAAGGACTACACCAAGAAGACCCTGCTCAAAGAGTTTGCCACCCTCGATGCGTTCACCAAACGCTGGCAAGCCGCCGAACGCAAGCAAGCCATTATGGATGAATTGGCTCAGGCGGGCGTGCTGTGGGAGGTGTTGGAGCAGGAAGTTGGTAAGGAGCTCGACCCGTTCGACCTTATCTGCCACGTGGTATACGATCAGCCGCCACTGACCCGCCGCGAGCGGGCCAACAACGTCAAAAAGCGCAACTACTTCACCAAGTACAACGACACCGCCCAGCAGGTGCTTACCAGCCTGCTCGACAAGTATGCCGATCAGGGCGTGACCGAGATTGAGACCAAGGATGCGCTAAAAGTCGCCCCTTTTACCGAGTTGGGTCGTCCGCTGGAGTTGGCCAAGAAGGGGTTTGGTGGTCCCAAACAGTTCGAGCAGGCTATCACCGAGCTGGAGCAAGAAATTTACCGTGAGCAGCAGAGCGCCTGACGCCGGGGCTGCAACAGAACAACAGTACGGCCATGGCAATCATGGTCGCTTGTTTTATCGATATTCCTGACGCATTCGCCCCTGTTTTCGTCACCATTTTTGTAAAAAGCAGAGAATCCCATGTCATCCATCAGCTCAGTTATCAAATCCATTCAGGACATCATGCGCAAGGACGCCGGTATCGACGGTGATGCCCAACGCCTCGGCCAGCTCTCCTGGCTGCTGTTTTTGAAAGTGTTCGACGCCCAGGAAGAGGAGCTGGAGTTTGAGCAGGATAACTACCGCTGCCCCATCCCCGAACGCTTCCTGTGGCGCCATTGGGCGGCCGATAGCGAAGGGCTGACCGGCGATGCCCTGCTCGATTTCGTTAACAACGATCTGTTCGATAGCCTGAAAAACCTGCCTGCCAACATCGAATACAACCCCCGTGGCTATGTGGTGAAAGAGGCGTTCAGCGATGCCTTCAACTACATGAAAAATGGCACCCTGCTCAAGCAGGTGATCAACAAGCTCAACGAGATCGACTTTACCGACAGCAGTGAGCGCCACCTGTTTGGCGACATCTACGAGCAGATCCTGCGCGACCTGCAAAGCGCCGGTAACGCGGGCGAGTTCTACACTCCCCGTGCCGTCACCCGCTTTATGGTCAACCGCATCGATCCCAAACTCGGCGAGCGGATCATGGACCCGGCCTGCGGCACCGGCGGCTTTCTCGCCTGCGCCTTCGACCATGTCAAAGAGCACTATGTCGAGACCTCAGCCGACCATCAGACCCTGCAGCAGCAGATCCTGGGGGTCGAGAAGAAGCAACTACCACACCTCCTTTGCACCACCAATATGCTGCTGCACGGCATCGAGGTGCCGGTGCAGATCCGCCACGGCAACACCCTCGACAAGCCGCTGTCGAGTTGGGACAGCGATATCGATGTGATCCTCACCAACCCGCCCTTTGGTGGCACCGAAGAGGATGGCATCGAGCAGAACTTCCCGGCCGATCTCCGTACCCGCGAAACTGCCGACCTGTTCCTGCAGCTGATTATCGAGGTCCTGAAAAAGGGCGGTCGCGCCGCCGTGGTGCTGCCTGATGGCACCCTGTTTGGCGAAGGGGTCAAAACCAAGATAAAGCAACTGCTCACTGCTGAGTGCAACCTGCACACCATAGTGCGGCTGCCCAACGGCGTGTTTGCCCCCTATACCGGTATCAAGACCAATATCCTCTTCTTCACCAAGGGTCAGCCCACCAAGGATGTCTGGTTCTACGAGCATCCTTATCCAGCTGGGGTGAAAAACTACAGCAAGACCAAGCCGATGAAGTTCGAGGAGTTTGAAGCCGAGATCGCTTGGTGGGGTGATGAGGCGGACGGCTTTGCCGCCCGGGTAGAGAACGAGCAAGCCTGGAAGGTCAGTATCGAGACCATTATCGAGCGCAACTTTAACCTCGATATCAAAAACCCCCATGTCGGCGAGCAGATAAGCCACGATCCTGACGAGTTGCTGGTTCGCTATGCCGAAGAGCAGGCGGAAATCCAGACCCTGCGTGACCAGCTAAAAGCCATTCTGGGCGACGCCTTGGGCAAAGGTGCGGCCAAGCAAGGGGGGCAGGCATAATGGTGACTCAGAAAATAGAACATCTGATTACCGACCATCTGGATCTCTGGACTTCGGCTGTGCGCCCCAAAAGTAGCGCCGGGCGCGGCAGCAATAGCAAGCTGGAGCTAATTGGCATCAAAAAGCTGCGAGAGCTGATCCTGGAGCTGGCTGTGCGCGGCAAACTGGTGCCACAAGACCCCAGTGATGAACCGGCCTCCGTGCTGTTGGAACGAATTGCCGCCGAAAAGGCGCGGTTGGTGAAAGAGGGCAAAATTAAAAAGCCCAAGGCCTTGCCGGAAATTAGCGAGGAAGATAAACCGTTTGAATTGCCACAGGGATGGATTTGGGAACGTTTATCAAACATTTCATTTTTCCAAGAGGGACCAGGAATATTAGCAAAGGATTTTAGAGATACAGGTGTTCCATTAATAAGAATATCAGGTATACACGGAGAGACAGTTTCCTTAGATGGTTGTAATTTTCTTGATGAGGACGTTGTCTCTAAAAAGTGGGATCACTTCAGGCTGGATAAGGGAGATATTCTTTTATCCTCTAGTGCCTCTTTAGGGAAGGTTGCCAAGGTAGGAGATGAGGCTACGGGTAGCATACCTTATACTGGGCTTATTCGTTTCAAACCCTTCCAAGGGGTATTTGATGAGTATTTGATTCGATTCTTCTGTGCACATGAATTTGTGCGTCAAATTGATAATAATAAAAAGGGCGCTGCAATTCTTCATTTTGGCCCAACGCATCTACGTCGAATGATCGTGCCATTACCTCCTTTCAAGGAGCAACACCGTATCGTTGCTAAAGTTGATGAACTGATGGCTCTTTGCGACCAGTTGGAGCTGCGTAGCGAATCACAGCTGGCGGCCCATCAGACGCTGGTGGAGACCCTGCTCGCCACCCTGACCAACAGCACCGATGCCGATGAGCTGGCGCAAAATTGGGCGCGGCTAGGCACTCACTTTGATACCCTCTTTATCACTGAGGCCAGTATTGACGCCTTGAAACAGACCATCCTGCAACTGGCGGTGATGGGCAAGCTGGTGCCGCAAGACCCAAGCGATGAACCCGCCTCCGCCCTGCTGGAACGCATCGCTGCCGAAAAAGCGCAACTGGTCAAAGAGAAGAAAATCAAAAAAGAGAAACCGCTACCTGCGATTAGTGAAGACGAAAAACCGTTTGAACTACCGCAGGGATGGGAATGGTGCCATTTAAAAGACATCATAACCATAATGGATGCAGGCTGGAGTCCTGCTTGTCCTCCTGAATCCTCACCAGATATTGATACTTGGGGTGTCCTGAAGACAACAGCAGTACAAACCTTGGAGTATCGAGAATATGAGAACAAAGTTCTTGATACAACAAAGACTCCGAGACCAGAGTATGAAGTTATGGTTGGCGACATCCTAATTACTCGTGCTGGCCCTAAAAATAGAGTAGGAATTTCATGCTTGGTCGAAAAAACAAGGCCAAAGCTGATGATTTCTGACAAAATAATTCGATTTCACTTGGTTGAAGTTGGTTTGTCGGAGCGTTTTATATCTCTATGCCTAAATGCTGGTGCAACAGCTGTCTATATTGATGATTCCAAATCTGGCATGGCTGAAAGCCAAATGAATATATCTCAAGATAAGCTTAAACTTGCTCCTATTCCGTTGGGTCCTATAAAGGAGCAAAACCATATTATGGATAGAGTGGATCAGTTAATGACCCTCTGCGATCAACTTAAATCCCGCCTGCAAACCAGCCAGCAGACCCAGCTTGCGCTGGCCGAGTCGCTGGCGGAAGGAGCCCTTGCCTGATGCCCTACGCTCGCCCTTGGCTTAGCTATCAACAGCAACTGGATCAGCTGATTGAGCGCGGCATCACGGTCACAGACCGGGATGCCGCACTGAGCTATCTGGAGCGGATCGGCTATTACCGTTTAAGCGGCTACTGGTATCCATTTCGCCGCTTTGAGCCCGCGGCTGAGGGGGAAAGCAAACGGGAGACCAGGGCGACGGACCAGTTTTGCCCCGACACCCATCTGCTGGATGCGGTGGAGCTCTATCTGTTCGACAAGAAGCTGCGCCTGTTGGTAGTGGATGCGCTGGAGCGGATCGAGGTGGCCTTGCGGGTCGATCTTGCCTATCTCCTTGGCAAGCGAAATACCTTTGCTCACCTCGATCGCAGCTACTTCCACCCCAGCTTTATCCGGCAGCACGCATTCAGGGGGAGTCACCAGACCCGTTTTGAGGCGTGGATGGAGAAATACCGGGGGTTGGTAAAGCGCTCCAAAGAGGATTTTGTGCGCCATTACCATCAGCGCCATGGTGAGGAACTGCCGATCTGGGTGGCGGTGGAGGTATTTGATTTTGGCGCCATCTCGCAGTTGATCGGCATGATGAAGGTGTCAGATCAGCAGCATATCGCCAACAAATACGGTCTGGACTGGCAGGTGTTTGCCAGCTGGATCTACGGCCTCAGTTACCTGCGCAATATCTGCGCCCATCATAGCCGCCTTTGGAACCGCAACGTGACGACGCAGGTGAGGTTGCCCAAGCCAAGAGAGGTGCAATGGTGCGATTTCCTGGCAAAAGATGATGAGCGGCTGGCCAAGCCATTCGTGCTGCTGGCCATCACACGGCATCTACTCAAGGTGATTTGCCCGAATACCCAGTGGCATCTGCGCCTGCGGGATCATCTGCTGACGTTCCCCACACAAAAGTCGGTGCGCAAGCTGGGGTTGGCAAACATGGGGTACATAGAGAACTGGCAGGAGTGGTGGTAAACCCACCAAATAAGAACCCCAGCGTAAGTTGCAAAGCAACCAAGAGGCCGGGGTCGTGTTGCGGATAAGACTATGTCCAGTCGACAGGATAGTCAAACTGTTTGTCTCAAATTGAGACAGAGAACCTGATGGTCTGGGACAGATAAAACGGTTTTTTCTGCATATCAGTGCTGATACTTTTTTGTTTTATGACAAGGAGTTGCGATGCTGCATGCCATTTTACGTAACAAAGCTGGCCGCATCGAGCGGGAAGGGGAGTCTCTGCGCTGGCGCGACCTGTTTAAAGGCAGTGAAGATCTGCTGACCGCCACCTTCTTTGGCCGTCTGCCCCACCTCTCGGACGGTGCTTTGGGTGCCGTGCTGCGCTTTCTACTCGGTGACAATCCGCTAGACCCGGCCACCTTTCAACGGCTGGAGCTGTGGCCAAAACTGACATCGCTGCAGGATCGCCGTTATGTCGAGCCCGATGTGCTGCTCCACTTTGGCGACGCGCTGGTGGTTATCGAGGTGAAGCCCTCGTTCGGTGGTGACCAGTATCGGGAGCAGTGGCTGGCGCAGGTCAATGCTGTGGTCAGTGAAGCCGAGTTTGATGACTATGAAGACCGGCTCTATTACGTGGCACTTGGCAATATCCCTGTCGCTCCGCTGTCTCCCCCCGATCTGCCGAAGCGCTTTGTCCAGATGACCTTGCGTGAATGGGAGCCACTGCGCCGCTATCTGCAAACTGCCTCCGAGTTTGAATCCTGCCGTCAGGATCGCGCCATCCGCGATGAGTGGCTGCAGGCGTTTGAGCTGTTTGGCATGGCCCCGGTGGTACCTGAATGGGCGCCGTTGTTTGCCTACGCAGGGCGGCTGGATCTGGATTGCGGGGTGATGTCAGAGCGGCAAATTACCCCACCCGCTGAGCCTACTGGTTGGGCTGCTCTGCTCGATTATGCCGGGACATTCCACCTATCTCGCCCCGATTTCTCTTTTTTGAATCACTGACTCTGGCTAAGGATGCCGTCATGCCACACGATCTTGAGCAGACCACCCAGCTGGTGACCCAACTGCAACAAGCTCACCGACTCGCAGCCGGTTTCTACCAGCGTATCCTCCCGCTATTCGATCAGATCGCCAGTCAGGCGCTGGACGCCGAGTTCTGGTATTGGGAGCCCAGCGAAAATAGCCGCCCCTGCCGCTCAGGAACCCGCCCTTCCAGCAGCTGGGCATGGGACTATCTGCCACTGTTTGCATCGAATCACGCCTACCGGGACAGGAATGGCGATAAGGCTCTGCAAGGTGATAAGACGCTGATTTTTCGCCTCTATATCGATGATGATTTCCGTCAAAACTCAGCCTTGCGTGCACATACGAAGGGTCAGCCTGATCCTTTGCAACTGTCTGGCAACGCCGTGGTTGAAGTAAATCTGTACCGTTGCCTGCAGGATAGTGATAACCACCTCTGGGATCTGCTCAAGCAGGTTAGCTGGCCTGCTCATCAACCTGACTGGCAGCAAAGTGACAAATGTCATCAGCTTGAGATCTGCTCCAATCATCTGCCGCTCGCCCAGCTGCTTGCCGACCCTGATAGCGTGGCCGATTGGATCAAAGAAATGAACCATCGCTGAGCCTGTGGTTGGCTTGGGATAGCCAACCTAGTGGAGCCTGATGACTTTACTGGCGGTTTCTCGCCAAAATTTCACATGTGAAAATTTTCCAGAAAACGCTGTAAGTGCCCATTTTGGGCACTTACAGCGCTCTGGATTTCGTTAGGTCCTCGGTACGCTTTGCATGTTGATGTTTGTTACAGGGAGATCATCTGCATGCGTGAGCAAAATCCGTCAGTTTACAGCGATCCTAACGGGTCAATTCTGAAAGAGCTTTATGAGCTTAAGCAGCTGGTAATCCAGCAAGGACTGACGCAAAAGGAGGTGCTTTCTGCCGAGGAGTGCGCCGAGTTGCTAGGGGTTTCTGTCAGCTATGTGTACCGGCTGACCAGTGAAAAGCGTCTGCCGCATTACAAGCCACAAGGCAAAAAGATCTACTTCAAGCGCGTTGAGCTGCTGGACTGGCTGCTCTCCCACCGCATTTCACCGGACGCCGAACTCACTGAGCATGTAACCAAGCGTGTGCGGCAAGCTAGCCATGGGCGGTTGTGAGGCTGTTATGGTGCGAGATCTCATAGCATCTCACTGGCCTCAGGATCTCCGGTCGGCTTTTGTTGAACCTCCGAAACCCCTCGATTTTGTCCTCCCAGGGCTGCCGGTGGGCTGCGTTGGTGCTTTGGTGTCACCGGGAGGAGTGGGCAAGTCGATGTTGGCATTGCAACTGGCAATGCAGATCGCCGGTGGGCCGGATTGGATTGGACTTGGCAAGCTGGGCAGGGGGGCTGTGCTCTACCTGCCTGCCGAGGATCCTTGGCCTGTGCTGCACCAGCGTTTGTTCACCTTGGGCGGATATCTTGATGCTGAACTTCGTGCCAACGTTGAACGAGATCTTCGTCTTATACCACTGCAGGGATCCAGTCCAAATGTGTTGGATAGCCACTGGTGGGAAGCGATTGCCATTTGGGCTGAGGGGGTCAGGTTGGTGGTTATCGATACACTGAGACGCTTTCACGATGCTGATGAGAATGCAGCCTGTGCTATGACACTGGTGCTGGGTCAGCTGGAACGGCTGGCCATGCTGAAGGGATGCGCTGTGTTGTTTGTACACCACACCAGCAAATCCGCAGTTTTCCAAGAGGCTGGCGATCTGCAGCAGGCAAGCAGAGGTTCGTCTGTACTGGTGGACAACGTCCGCTGGCAGGCCTATCTCGCCACTATGACCAAGAAAGAGGCGCAGAAGCTGGGCGTATCGGCAGAGAAGAGCCAGCTTTACGTGCGGTTTGGGGTAAGCAAAAGCAATTATGGGCCGCCACTACCGGAGCGCTGGCTGGAGCGGAAGGAAGGTGGCGTGCTGTACCCCGCTGGTTTTGACGAAATACACTGGGCTGGGGGCAAACGTGCCTTGCTTTGAATTGACTCATGCCCGGCACGACCATATGCACTGCCTTGCTCCCGGGTTGTTTAGGGCGATCTCGAATGGCCAACGCCGCCGTGACAAGCTGGAGGTGATTTACCGTTTGGATAACGGTAATCAGATTGAGTTTTCTGGGCCAGAACCCTTGGGGGCTGACGATTTGCGCGTACTTCAAGGGTTGGTTGCCCTAGCTGGGCTTGAATCAGAAAGTGGCAAGATTGGGACTATTGCGAGTGGTGAAACCGGAGAGATATTACGAGACCTACTTCAGCTGCGTGGGATTGCCAACCAGCAGGATGTCTTGGTAGTCAAAAGCAGCTTGCGCAAACTGGCCAAGGAGATTGGTTACGCAAACCCTCGTGACACCAATACGGTGCGTCGCACTGTCGAGCGGTTGTGGAAGGTGTCGGTAATAGCACAGGTAGCAGGCTTGCGTAGTGGTTTTCGTCTGCTGGCGAACTATGCCAGCGATCCCCTGACCGATAGGCTCTTTGTGGCGCTTAATCCATTGCTGACCAATGCCATATTGGGTAATGGCCGATATACCTATATCGATCTGGCTGAGGTACGGCAACTGCGTAGTAGCACTGCCCGGATATTGCATCAGCGGCTTTGTGCCTGGATTGATTGTGGCCGCAGCAAGCCAGTAGGTTTAGATAAACTGGTCTCTTACGCTTTTCCTGATAAGTCCGGCGCGGCCACCAACCGAAAGCGGCAATCGCGAGTTCGCAAGGCACTGTATGAACTGGCTGAACTGGGTTGGTCAATCAGTGAACATGCCAAGGGGCGGTTTACCATCGGCCGGCCTGCACTATCACGATAACGGTCACAAACTATCACGAAAGTGGTCACAAAGTTCACGATAACGGTCACAAGCCAATTCAGTGAAACCCAGTTACCGCTTGGGCTGCAGGGCGATCCTGAAATCCGATCTATATTATCTAAGATAATCTAGGCCAGCGCATGGTTGCGCTGGCCTATTTGTTGGCTCTTCCTGGCCATGATCTTGTCGAGGGTGCTTCTATCACCCCAAGACATTGGGGAAATCGAGCATGGCATCTCGGCGCCGCGATTCAAGAATGTCGGCGTAGATCTCGGTGGTTCTCAGCTCACTGTGCCCCAGCAAGCGGGAAAGGGCATAGATATCGACGCCGCGGTTAAGCTGGATGACGGCGAAGGTATGACGCGCGCTGTGGAAGGTTACCTTCTTGGTTATACCCGCCTGCAACGCCCACCGGGTGAGCTCCATGTTGTGCCAAGCCGAGTACTTGAGGCCCTTGAAGATCCGCTCTGTTGCCTTGCCTGGGCGCCCCATCAGCTGCATCGCCATGTCATTCAAATCCAGGTATTGCAGGCCGCTGGTCTTTTTCTGGGTGAATACGATACGGTAATGGCCATAGAAGGGCTCCAGCTCTGCCCAGGTCAGCTTGTGAATGTCGGACCAGCGCAAGCCAGTGCAACAAGAGAACAGAAAGGCGCGCTTAAGAACGTCGTAACGGCACTCGGCCTGGGCCAGGGCTCGTACCTCGTCTTCGGTCAGGTAAACCCGTTTGTTCTTCTCCCCCTGGATAGCTTTGACACGTCGTACCGGATTATCCGGCAGCAGCCGATCCTGCTCTGCCTGGTTCAAGGCTGCTCTCAACTTGTTGAAATAGGCACTCTGGGTGTTGCGGCTCAGTGGTGTGCCGCTTTTGGTGCGGGCCTTGTGCATCAGGTAGTGCCGAAAACTCTCCAGGAACAGCTGATCGATCTCCTCGAAAGTCAGGTCCTGCAGTTTATGGAACTGGCGCAAATGCTTGAGGGTAGACACCCAGATGGAATGGTTGCTCTTGCTGCCTGCCGCTTTTTGGTCTGTAACCTCTTGGAAGTACTCGAAGAAGCTGGCCTTGTAGGCGTTCAAGAAATCCAGATGGTGTTTACCAGTCTCGTACTCGAAGAGTCGCTTGGCGCGGATGGCTTCGGCTGCTCGCTGGGTTTCTTTGTTGTGGAGCCGCTGTGCTGGGGTTCGCGGCTTGTCGTACAGGAAGAGATCCAGGGGCTCTCTGCTGCGTTTGTGCTTGCGGATGCCCGTGGTTGGGTCAAGGTAGGAGCCGGCGTAATAGGTTAAGCGCAGAGCGCGCTTGCCTTCGGCGTCCGGTTCGCGGAATTCGATGCTGATCTTCATAATTGTCCCCCGAAAGTACCCCGAGAGGTTACTTCGGGGTACTCTCGGGGTAAATTCTCACGAAACAAGATCAGGCAAGAACAGCCAGTAAAAAACAAAGTCCAATATTTACAATATCTTATATTCTCACTGGCTGCTTTTTATTGCTGATTTTTCACCACATTACTTGCCGATGCAGAAGCTGGAGAAGATGCGGCCCAGCAGATCGTCGGAGCTGAATTCGCCGGTGATCTCGGAGAGGGACTCCTGCGCGAGGCGCAGCTCTTCGGCTACCAGCTCGCCGGCCACGAACACTTCCAGCTGCTCCTTGGCCACCAGCAGGCGCTCGGCAGCACGCTCCAGCGCATCCAGATGGCGGCGGCGGGCCATAAAGCCTCCTTCGGTGTTGCCCTGGAAGCCCATGCAGGCTTTCAGGTGCTCGCGCAGGGCGGGCAGCCCCAGCTCGGTCTTGGCGGAGATGCGATAGACTGCGTGGCCCTGCTCCTGGCTCGGCGCCAGATCCTCGCCGGTCAGGTCGGCCTTGTTGCGAATGACGGTGAGGCCGATGTTTTTTGGCAACCGATCAACAAATTCCGGCCAGATCTCTCGCGGGTCAACCGCGTCTGTGGTGGTGCCATCCACCATAAACAGCACCCGATCGGCCTGTTCAATCTCGGCCCAGGCGCGTTCGATACCGATCTGCTCCACCTTGTCCTGAGTGTCGCGCAGACCGGCAGTGTCGATGATGTGCAGCGGCATGCCATCGAGATGGATGTGCTCGCGCAGCACGTCGCGGGTGGTGCCGGCAATCTCGGTGACGATGGCTGACTCACGGCCTGCCAGGGCGTTGAGCAGGCTCGATTTGCCGGCGTTGGGGCGACCGGCGATCACCACCTTCATCCCTTCCCGCAGCAGGGCGCCCTGTTTGGCTTCCCCGCGCACGTCGTCCAGCTCGGACATGATGCTGTAGAGGTCGCCCGCCACCTTGCCGTCGGAGAGGAAGTCGATCTCCTCGTCCGGGAAGTCGATGGCCGCTTCCACATAGATGCGCAGCCGGATCAGGCTCTCCACCAGTTGCTGGATTTTGCTGGAGAACTGCCCCTGCAGGGAGTGCATGGCGCTGCGGGCGGCCTGTTCGCTGGAGGCTTCAATAAGGTCAGCGATAGCTTCGGCCTGGGCCAGATCCAGCTTGTCGTTGATGAAGGCGCGCTCGCTGAACTCGCCGGGCCGGGCAGGACGAATGCCGTCGATTTTCAGAATGCGGCGGATCAGCATGTCCATGATGACGGGGCCGCCGTGGCCCTGCAGCTCCAGCACATCCTCGCCGGTGAAGCTGTTGGGAGCTTTGAACAGCAGGGCGATGCCCTGATCCAGTACCTGGCCTTGCTCATCCTTGAACGGCAGATATTCGGCGTAGCGCACCCGCGGGAGCTTGCCGAGCACTATCCCGGCGACCTGTTCGGCGGCGGGGCCGGAGACCCGGACTATGCCGACGCCACCACGGCCTGGCGCGGTGGCCTGGGCCACGATCGTATCTGTTGTCATCTTGCTTGGCTCGTTTGTTCGCTGATAGGAAAACGTAGTGGGGACATTGTAATAAAAAAGGCGGCCCGAAGGCCGCCTCTTTTGTCATCACGGGAAGATTAGCTGCGTGAATGCAGTCCTTTCTTCTCCAGCTGACGATAGATGATGGTCTGCTGGATGATGGAGATGACGTTGCTCACCAGCCAGTAGAGAGTCAGGCCAGCCGGGAACCAGAGGAACATGAAAGTGAAGATGATCGGCATGAACTGCATCACTTTCTGCTGCATCGGGTCGGTTACGGTGGTCGGGCTCATCTTCTGCAGATACCACATGGAGGCACCCATGAGGATTGGCAGCACGAAGAAGGGGTCCTTGACTGACAGGTCGGTGATCCACAGGGCGAACGGCGCGTGGCGCAGCTCAACAGACTCCATCAGTGCCCAGTAAAGGGCGATGAAGATCGGCATCTGTACCAGGATCGGCAGGCAGCCACCCAGCGGGTTGACCTTCTCCTTCTTGTACAGCTCCATCATGCCCTGAGACATCTTCTGGCGGTCATCGCCGAAGCGCTCGCGCAGGGCCGCAATCTTGGGTTGCAGCATGCGCATCTTGGCCATGGAGGTGTACTGGGCCTTGGTCAGCGGGAACATGATGCCGCGTACCAGCAGGGTCAGCATGATGATGGCCAGACCCCAGTTCTGGACGAAACCGTGGAACACGGTCAGCAGCCAGTGCAGCGGTTGGGCGATGAACCACAGCCAGCCGTAGTCGACGGTCAGGTCGAGGTGGTTAGCCACCTTGGCCATCTGGTCTTGCAGCTTGGGACCGACCCACAGCTTGCTGGTCACTTCGGCCTGTTGGCCGGCTGCCACGTCTACCAGCGGCGCCTTGTAACCGATGATGGCCTGGCCTTTACCAGGGATCACGCGGCTGTAGAAGCTGTTGGTATCGTTGGCATTCGGTGCCCAGGCAGAGACGAAGTAGTGTTGCAGCATGGCGACCCAACCACCCTTGGTGGTCTTGTTCAGGTCGGCATCCTTCATCTCGTCGAAGGTGTACTTCTTGTAGCGGGTATCTTCAGTGGAGAAGGCACCACCACGGTAAGCGCTGGCTACCATGGCATGACCTTCCTGATCCTTCGGTGTGGCTACGGTCTGCTTCAGCTGACCATAGAACTGCACCTGAACCGGCTCGGCAGATTTGTTGTCGATCTTGTAATCAATGCCAACGGCATAGTCGCCACGCTTGAGGATGAACTCCTTGGTGAAGACCACGCCCTTGCTGTCGGTCCAGGTCATCGGAACGACGACTTGATCCTGACCATCGGCCAGCTGATAGCTGGTCTGGGCGGCTTCATAGGTAGGACGACCTTCGGCCTGACTGTCCGGACCATTGCGACCCACCAGACCGCTCTGGGCGATATAGAGGTGCTCAGGCTTGCTGGTCAGCAGCACGAACGGTTGGTCCTTGCCCTCTTCCAGTTTGTGAGACAGCAGTTCGGCAGACACGATGTCGCCACCCTGGGTATCCAGGGTCAGCTTGAGCACGTCAGAGGAGACGGTGATCAGCTTGCGTGCGGCAGTCGCATTGGCTTGCTCGGAAACCTGAGGAATATCACCGGTCTGACCGGCTTCAGGTACGAAATGTTCGGTTTGGGCCACGGTAGTCGGGGCCGGCTTCGGAGCCTTGTCGGACTCCCACTGTTGCCAGAGCAGAAAGCTCACGAACAGCAAACCGATCAGGAGTAGATTGCGTTGTGATTCCATAGTTTTCAGTTTCTTCGCTTTGGTTGCGGAACCGGGTCATAACCACCCTCGGATAAGGGATGGCATTTTAATAGACGTTTGCTGGCTAACCAAACGCCTTTTATGAAACCGTGAAGTCGGATGGCTTCTATCGCAAATTGGGAACAAGTTGGGGTAAAACGGCAGCGCGGCCCGAGCAGAGGGCTAATGATTAGCTGATACAGGCGTATCAGTTTGATAGCTACCCATTGCAACGGCGTGACAGGGTGCGCCATAGCTTTTCCAGTAACTTGAACAGTTCCTCGTTATCCATCTCTTTCACACCAGCCTTGGCGATCACCACGATGTCGATAGCGGGCAGCTGATGTTGTTTGAGGCGGAAACTTTCCCGAACCACCCGTTTGACACGATTACGCCAAACGGCACGCTTGAGTGCTTTTTTGGGCACAGCGAGACCAAGACGAGGGTGTTCGAGCGAATTGGGAGAAGCGAGAAGGGTAATCTGCGGAGAGGCGGCCCGGACAGGCTCGGCGAAAACGCGTTTGAAGTGTTCGGGAGTTAACAGACGTAACTCCCGAGAGAAGGTGTGCTGGGTAGGCATTAGACTACCAGGCGGGCACGACCCTTGGCACGACGAGCGGCCAGAACTTTACGACCGTTGGCAGTTGCCATGCGGGCGCGGAAACCGTGAGAGCGCTTGCGCTTCAGGTTGGACGGTTGAAAAGTACGTTTCATGATTCGATTCCGTATTTCTGTACAGTTTTGATTGTCACACTTAGCCGACGCGCCAGCTATAGCGTGTGACGACTAGCAAAAGAGGCCGAATTCTAAACAGAGTTCGGCTTTTAGTCAATCCGCCGTTCCCTCTCATCCTGCCATGGTCTTGAAAAGGCCACTGCCGAGCGTGAGGATCCAGAGGATCAAGGGCTCCGGATTATACTGGCAACCCGGGGTTAAACAAGGGATCCCTCAATAAAAAAGGCGGCCAGGCCGCCAAAGAGAGAGCTATTTAAGGACTTTCCGCAAGAACTCCCGGGTACGGGGATCCTTGGGATCGACCAATATCTGATCCGGCGGGCCCTGCTCGACGATCCGCCCCCCTTCCATGAAGATCACCCGATCGGCAACATCACGAGCAAATTCAATCTCATGGGTCACCACCACCATGGTTTGGTGTTGGCGGGCCAACTCTTTCATCAGTCCCAAAACCTCGTCGACCCACTCGGGATCGAGAGCCGAGGTGGGCTCGTCAAACAGGATCACCTTGGAGTGTGCCGCCATGGCGCGACCAATGCCGACCCGCTGCTGCTGGCCGCCGGAGAGGGAGGCCGGATAGGCATCCTGCTTGTCGGCGAGGCCAATGTCCTTGAGGATGCCGAGCGCTGTAGCGCGGGCCTCCGCTTTTGGCTGCTTCCAGACGGTGATCAGCCCTTCGGCGATGTTGTCGAGCGCCGTCTTGTTGGCAAACAGGGCGTAGTTCTGGAACACGAAGGAGGCCCGTTTGCGCAGCTCGATCGCCTGCTGTTCGCTGGCCTTGGCCAGATTCAGCTCAAGATCGTCGATGGCCAGGGTGCCCGCATCCGGGGTCTCCAGCAGGTTCAGGCAGCGCAACAGGGTCGACTTGCCGGTGCCGGAGGGACCGATAATGACGACAATTTCCCCCTTTTTGACCTCCAGATCGATGCCGTTGAGCACCTGATTGCCGTGATATGCCTTGGAGAGGCCGGTTAGCTTGATCATGAGAGCCCTCCTTTAATAGGCACGGTTGAGACGAATTTCCAGCAGATGCTGCAAGCGGGTAAAGAAGATCACCACTACCCAGTAGATCAGCGCCACCGCCATAAAGCTCTCGAAGAACTTGAAGGAGGAGGAGGCTTCCATTTGCGCCTTGCCCATGATCTCGGCCACCCCCAGCGTGAATGCCAGCGAGGTACTCTTGATCATGTCGATGAAGTAGTTCATCAGCGACGGGGTGGCGATACGGGCCGCCTGCGGCAGGATGATCCGCTGCATCGCCTGATAACGGCTCATGCCGATACTGAGCGCCGCTTCCATCTGGCTTTTGTGAATGCCGAGGATGGCTGCGCGGATCGACTCGGCCATGTAGGCGGCGAAGTGCAGGGTCAGACCGACGATGGCGGCGGTAAAGGCATCCATCCCCACGAAGATCGGGAACAGCTGCGGCAGTCCGTAGTAGAGCAGGAACAGCTGAACGAGTAGCGGTGTACCCCGAAAGAACGAGATATAGAGCATCGCCAGCCAGTGAATCGCAGGGACGCGAAACACCCGTACTATCGCCAGGGCCAGCGAGAGTACGAGTGCCAGCACGAATCCCCACAGGGCCATTTCCATCGTGGTGCCCAGGTATTTGAGCAGGATGGGAAACAGCCCCAGCGTGTATTCGAGGTCAAATTCCATCATTTATTTGTCGGTGATGTCGGAAGCGAACCATTTCTCGGAGATCTGACGCAGGGAGCCATCCTTGCGCATGGCGGTCAGGGCCTCGTCGACCTTCTTCAGCAGCGCCTGTTTCTCCGGGGTCTTCAGGAAGGGCAGGGCGTTCTCGATAGTCTCGAACGGTGCGCCAGCCTGTTGCAGCGGCAGCTTGGACTCTTTGATCAGTTGGGCGGTGGAGACGCGGTCCATCACGAAGGCATCGATGCGACCCAAGGCAACATCCTGCTCGAAGGCGGAGTCATAGGTGCGGATATCGATCTTCTTGTTCGGGTCGTTCTTGCGCAGCAGCTCTTCGAAGTTGGAACCCAGGTTCACGGCCACCTTCTTGCCTTCCAGATCCTTGATACCGTGGATGGTGCTGTTGCCCTTGCGTACCACGATCTGGGCGCCGTCATAGACGTAAGGCTGGGAGAAGTCGTACTTCGCCTTGCGCTCGTCGGTGATGGTGATCTGGTTGGAGATGGTGTCGATGCGGCCGGTTTCCAGCATGCCGAACAGGCCGGAGAAGCTGGCGGTCACGAATTCGACCTTGTAGCCGGTGCGCTCGCCGATCTGGTTCCACATATCCACTTCAAACCCTTGCAGCTTGTCCTGCTTGACGAAGGTGAACGGGAAATATTTGCCAGACATGCCGACCTTGATGGTCTCCTGGGCGATGGCCTGACCGGACAGGGTGGCGAGCAGGATGGCTGCGCCGGAAATAAGCTTGATGGAAGTTTTCATGGGGTTTCTCTCTCTCAATGTCTTGTATTTGTAGTTGTAATAACTGCTTTGGCGCTGATGTTATTGGAATAAAATTTAAAAAATAAATGACATTTGGTTATATGAAATAACAGGAGTGCAGCACGAGATCCGCCAGTTGCAGCAGTGGATCAAGCTGTGGGTAACTTTGGGGATGAAAGATGATCCGGAGGCGCTGGATCCTTGAAAGTCAAGGATCTTATTTGCTGGATCCGCGGGGTCACGGCTGGAGATCCGGCGGCTAAAAACGTAGAATAGCCGGTCTTTAGTTAATCAATCGACAGGAGTTTAGAGTGACTGCTTCGCTATGGCAGCAGTGCCTTAACCGGCTGCAAGATGAGTTGCCCTCGGCAGAATTCAGCATGTGGATCCGGCCGCTTCAAGCGGAGTTGAGTGACAATACTCTGACCCTGTATGCACCGAATCGCTTCGTTCTGGACTGGGTACGAGACAAGTACCTCATCCGGGTGAACGGCATCATTAACGAACTTTGCGGGGTCGATGGCCCCGCCCTGCGTTTTGATATTGGCAATCGTCCCCACCCCGTCACCGTCGCTGCAAGCAGAGCGCCGGTACAGGGTGCCGCGCCTGTGAATAACTTGCAGAAGAGCTGGGAAAGCAAGGCTGAAGCCAAGCCCGAGCCGAACCACAAGAGCAACACCAACGTGAACTATACCTTCGAGAATTTCGTCGAGGGTAAGTCCAACCAGTTGGCGCGTGCTGCTGCCCGTCAGGTAGCGGACAATCCGGGTGGTGCTTACAACCCGCTGTTCCTCTATGGCGGCACTGGCCTTGGTAAAACCCACCTGTTGCACGCCGTTGGCAATGCCATCAAGGAGAGTAAAAAAGATGCCAAAGTCATCTATATGCACTCCGAGCGGTTTGTTCAGGACATGGTGAAAGCGCTGCAAAATAACGCCATTGAAGAGTTCAAGCGTTACTACCGCAGTGTCGATGCCCTGCTCATCGATGACATCCAGTTTTTCGCCAACAAGGAGCGCTCCCAGGAGGAGTTCTTCCATACCTTCAATGCCTTGCTGGAAGGTAACCAGCAGATCATCCTGACCTCGGATCGCTATCCGAAGGAGATCAACGGTGTCGAGGATCGCCTCAAGTCCCGCTTCGGCTGGGGCCTGACCGTGGCGATCGAACCGCCGGAGCTGGAGACCCGCGTCGCGATCCTGATGCGCAAGGCAGACGAGAACCAGATCCATCTGCCGGACGAAGTGGCCTTCTTCATTGCCAAACGTCTGCGATCCAACGTCCGTGAACTGGAAGGCGCCCTCAACCGGGTGATCGCCAACGCCAACTTCACCGGCCGTGCCATCAACATCGATTTCGTGCGCGAAGCGCTGCGCGACCTGTTGGCACTGCAGGAGAAGCTGGTCACCATCGACAATATCCAGAAGACGGTGGCGGAGTACTACAAGATCAAGCTGGCGGATCTGCTCTCCAAGCGTCGTTCCCGCTCCGTTGCCCGTCCGCGCCAGCTGGCGATGGCACTGGCCAAGGAGCTGACCAACCACAGTTTGCCGGAGATAGGTGATGCCTTTGGTGGCCGTGACCACACTACCGTTCTTCATGCCTGCCGCAAGATCGAGCAGCTGAAGGAGGAGAGTCACGACATCAAGGAGGACTATTCCAACCTGATCCGTACCCTTTCTTCCTGATAACGGAATCGAGTGGACAGATGCAGCGCGAATATTCCAACCTGATCCGAATCTTTTCCTCCTAATCACAACGGAGAGCACAGATGCAGCTCGAAATTAGCCGTGAGGCCCTGTTACGTCCTCTGCAACTGGTGTCCGGCGCCCTCGGCGGCCGACCGACCCTGCCGATCCTCGGCAACGTGCTGCTTGATGTCAGCAACGGTCTGCTGTCACTGACCGGTACCGATCTCGAAGTAGAGATGATCGGTCAGGTCTATCTGAACGGGGCCAGCGAAGATGGCCGCACCACAGTACCGGCGCGCAAGCTGCTGGATATCTGCCGTGGTCTGCCGGAAGGCGCCGAGATCCGTCTCAATACCGAAGGCGAGCGCCTGATCATCCGCTCCGGTCGCTCCCGCTTCAACCTCTCGACCCTGCCGGCGACCGAGTATCCGAACATCGAGGATTGGGAATCCGTGCTCGAGTTCGATATCAGCCAGCTGGAGCTGAAGAAGCTGATCGATGCGACCCAGTTCTCCATGGCCAGCCAGGACGTGCGTTACTACCTGAACGGCATGCTGTTCGAGAGCGAAGGTCACGGTCTGCGCACCGTGGCGACCGACGGCCACCGTCTGGCTACCTGCCGCCGCGAGGTAGTTGGGGAATCGCTGCCCGATCATCAGGTTATCCTACCGCGCAAAGGGGTACTGGAGCTGGTGCGTCTGCTGGAGGCGGAAGACAAGCCGGTGCGGCTGCAGATCGGTCGCAGCAATCTGCGTGCAGCCCTCGACGGCTTCATCTTCACCTCCAAGCTGGTTGATGGCCGCTTCCCGGACTGGCGCCGCGTCATTCCGCGCAACAGCGACAAGGCCCTGATCGCCGGCCGTGAGGATCTGCGTCAGGCGTTTGCCCGCGCCGCCATCCTCTCCAACGAGAAATTCCGTGGGGTGCGTCTCAATCTGCAGGAAAACCTGCTGCGCATCACCGCCAACAACCCGGAACAGGAAGAAGCCGAAGAGCTGCTTGACGTACAATATGCCGCTGGCGAGATGGAGATCGGCTTTAACGTCTCTTATGTGCTCGACGTGCTGAATACGTTAAAATGTGACCAAATTCGGATTAGCCTGAGCGATTCCATCAGCAGTGCCATTATTGAGGATTTTGAACATCAGGATGCTCAGTACGTGGTGATGCCGATGCGGATCTAGTCGTGTCCCTGGTCAAACTCCAGCTCAGCGACTTTCGCAATATCCAGCAAGCCAGTCTCAAGCTGTCGCCCGGCCTCAACATTCTGGTCGGGTGCAATGGCAGCGGCAAGACCAGCGTGCTGGAAGCCATTCACTACCTTGGTCTGGGGCGCTCCTTTCGCACTCATTTGACCGGGCGGGTCATCCGCCAGGGGGAGAGGGCATTTACCCTGTTTGCCCAGTGCGAGCTGGAGGGACGTCAGGTACCGATCGGTCTTGCCAAAGACAAGAGTGGCGAGACCCAGCTCAAGATTGCCGGGGCGCAGGCCCAGCGGCTGGCCGATTTGGCGGAGCTGTTGCCGGTGCAGTTGATCCATCCCGATGGTTTCAACTTGCTGACGGGCGGGCCTCAGGCTCGCCGTGCCTGGCTCGATTGGGGTGTTTTCCATCAGGAGCCGACCTTCTTTGCCCTCTGGGGACGAGTGCGGCGGCTGCTGAAACAGCGCAATGCGCTGTTGCGCCAGAGCACCCAGTACCGCCAGCTGGCGTTCTGGGATCAGGAATTGGTGCGGCTGGGTGGTGAGCTGGCCGAGTTTCGCGCCAGTTATTGTCAGGCCATTACGCCCCTGATCAAGGAGATGACGGCGGATTTTCTGCCGGAATTCGATATCAGTCTCGGCTTTTACCGGGGCTGGGAGAAAGATACTCCCCTCGGCGATCTGCTGGAGGCGGGGTTTGAGCGGGATCGGGCGCTGGGCTATACCGGTGTCGGTCCACAGAAAGCCGATGTGCGCCTCAAGGCGAACGGGGTACCCGCTCAGGATATTTTGTCCCGGGGTCAGCTGAAGTTGCTGGTCTGCGCCATGCGACTGGCCCAAGGGCTCTATTTGAATCAACATAGCAGCCGTGGCTGTATTTTTTTAATTGACGATTTTGCCTCTGAACTGGATGTCGACAAGCGCCGCTTGCTGGCCGCAAGACTGAAGCAGTGTGCGTCCCAGGTGTTTATCACCGCCATCGACACCGGTCAGCTCGCAGACATGATGGATGCGAATGACTGCAAGTTGTTCCACGTGGAACAGGGTAAAATCTCCGAAACGTTAGAGAAGGCAGAGAGTAAGCTATGAGTGAAAATACTTACGACTCCTCGAATATCAAGGTGCTGAAGGGCCTGGATGCGGTCCGCAAGCGCCCGGGGATGTATATCGGCGATACGGATGATGGCTCGGGTCTGCACCACATGGTGTTCGAGGTCGTCGATAACTCCATTGACGAGGCGCTCGCTGGCTACTGCTCCGATATTCAGGTCAAGATCCATTCCGATGGCTCCGTCTCCGTGCGCGATAACGGCCGTGGTATTCCGGTCGATATTCACCCGGAAGAGGGCCGCTCCGCCGCAGAGGTCATCATGACCGTGCTGCACGCTGGCGGTAAGTTCGATGACAACTCCTACAAGGTATCCGGCGGCCTGCATGGCGTGGGTGTCTCCGTCGTTAACGCCCTCTCTGACAAGCTGTTGCTGACTATTCGTCGTAACGGCCACGTCTACGAACAGACCTATCATCTGGGTGAGCCACAGGCGCCGCTCAAGCAGATTGGCGACAGCACCGGTACCGGTACCGAAGTTCGCTTCTGGCCGAGCCCGGCCATTTTCAGCGATACCCTGTTCCACTACGAGATCCTGGCCAAGCGCCTGCGCGAGCTCTCCTTCCTCAACTCCGGTGTCTCCATCCGTCTGCAAGACGAGCGTGATGGCCGCGAGGCGCATTTCTGCTACGAGGGTGGCATCAAGGCATTCGTTGAGTACCTGAACCAGAACAAGACCCCGATCCACCCGAAGGTGTTCCATTTCACCACCGAGCAGGATGGTATTGGCGTTGAAGTGGCGATGCAGTGGAACGACGCCTATCAGGAAGGGGTCTACTGCTTCACCAACAACATCCCGCAGCGGGATGGTGGTACTCACCTCGTTGGCTTCCGTACCGCGCTGACCCGTACTCTGAACTCCTATATGGACAAAGAGGACTACAGCAAGAAGGCCAAGTCTGCCGCCAGTGGCGACGACGTGCGTGAAGGTTTGATTGCCGTTATCTCCGTCAAGGTGCCGGATCCCAAGTTCTCCTCCCAGACCAAAGACAAGCTGGTCTCTTCCGAAGTGAAGACCGCAGTTGAGCAGGCGATGGGTGAGAAGTTGGCGGACTTCCTGCTGGAAAACCCGGGCGATGCCAAGATCGTGGTCAACAAGATCATCGATGCGGCCCGTGCCCGTGAAGCGGCCCGCAAAGCCCGCGAACTGACCCGCCGCAAAGGTGCGCTGGATATCGCCGGTCTGCCCGGCAAGCTGGCTGACTGTCAGGAAAAAGACCCGGCTCTCTCCGAACTCTACATAGTGGAAGGGGACTCTGCTGGCGGTTCCGCCAAGCAGGGTCGCAACCGTAAGAACCAGGCCATCCTGCCGCTCAAGGGTAAAATCCTGAACGTGGAGAAGGCCCGTTTCGACAAGATGATCTCCTCGCAAGAGGTGGGCACCCTGATCACCGCACTGGGTTGCGGTATCGGTCGCGACGAGTACAACCCGGACAAGCTGCGTTATCACAACATCATCATCATGACCGATGCGGACGTCGATGGTGCGCACATCCGAACCCTGCTGCTGACCTTCTTCTATCGTCAGATGCCGGAAATCATCGAACGTGGCTACGTCTACATCGCCCAGCCGCCGCTCTACAAAGTGAAAAAGGGCAAGCAGGAGCAGTACCTGAAAGACGAAGACGCGCTGCTGCAGTACCAGACCGCCATGGCGCTGGACGGAGCGACCCTGCACGTCAACGAGTCTGCCCCGGCCATCGGTGGCGAGGCATTGGAGCGTCTGGTCAATCAGCACCGCTCGGTGACTCACCTGATCACCCGCATGTCTCGTCGTGCGCCGGAAGCCGTGCTGACCCAGCTGATCTATCAGCCGGAGTTGAACGAAGCGCTGCTGAACAGCGAGAGCGATCTGCTGGCCTGGTGTCAGGGGATGGAAGCCGTGCTCAACGAGAGCAACCACGGTATCCAGTACCAGATCCAGGTTCGTCGTGACGAAGAGCGCAGCCTGTACGTGCCGCACGCCGTGGTACGTCAGCACGGTGTCGATCGCGAATATCCGCTCAGCTACGACTTCCTGCAGTCCGGTGAGTACCGTCAGTTGGTTTCGCTGGGCAAGGAGATCGCCAACCTGATCGAGGAAGGTGGTTTCATCAAGCGTGGCGAGAAGGTCAAACCGGTTGCCAACTTCGTGGAAGCCGTCGAGTGGCTGATGGGCGAAGGCAAGCGCGGCATCTACATCCAGCGCTATAAAGGGCTGGGTGAGATGAACCCGGACCAGCTGTGGGAAACCACCATGGATCCGGAAGCCCGCCGCATGCTGCGCGTCACCATCGACGACGCCGTCGGCGCTGACCAGCTCTTCTCCACCTTGATGGGTGATGCCGTTGAGCCCCGTCGTGATTTTATCGAGACCAACGCTCTGCGCGTGGCCAACCTCGACGTTTAATCGACACTGTCAGCTCGATATAAAAATAGCCGCTCCCTGTGAGCGGCTTTTTGTTTTTGGGCGGAGTAGGTGGCACGTTCCACGTGAAACATCGTGCTTTGGTATCAGAGGTTTTAGCCACGAAAAGATCGTCGCCACTCGCTGGGGGAGATGGCAAAGCGGGCTCGAAAGTGATTGCGCAGGGAGGTGGCACTCTTGAAGCCAACCAGCTCGGCAATGCGATCGATGGAATGGCCGCTTACCTCCAGCAGCTCCTGACTGCGCCTGAGCCGCTCCGCCAGCAGCCATTCACCCACCGAGAGGCCGGTAGCCTGATGAAAACGGCGGGTAAAGGTGCGGCGGCTCATCAGGGTGTGGGCCGCCAGAGAATTCAGGGTGTGGGGTTCGGCCAGATGGGCACGCAGGTGATCGAGCAACTGGTTCATCCTGACATCGCGGGTGGAGGCGGGCACCGGCTGCTCGATAAACTGGGCCTGACCCCCTTCCCGGTGGGGCGGGATCACCAGCCGCCGCGCCACCTTGTTGGCGATGGCTGAGCCGTGGTACTGGCGCACCAGATAGAGGCTGCAGTCCAGCCCGGCGGCAGTGCCTGCCGAGGTGACCAGCCCATCGTCATCCACATAGAGGGCGTTGGTATCGAGCTGCACGCAGGGAAAGCGGCGGCAAAAATCCTGCTCGTACTCCCAGTGGGTCGATGCCTTGCGACCATTGAGCAGCCCGGCGTAGGCGAGCACATAGGTGCCGAGACAGAGCCCGACCAGTCGGGCACCTCTGGCTTTGGCGGCAATCAGGGCATCGAGCAGCGCTGCAGGTGGCCGTGCTGCCGGGTCGTGCCAGAAGGGGATGACGATGATCTCCGCCTCGGCCAGCACCTCCAGCCCATGGGGAGCCTGAATGGTGAAGCCTTGCGCCGAGTGTGAATGAGGGTTGCCATCGCCGCAGCAGATCTTGAGCTCGAACAGCGGCTGGCCCGGCAGGATGTCGCCGAAGATGAGGCAGGGGACGGCGCAGTGAAAAGGGCTGAAGTGATCGAAGGTCACCACGGCAACGATCGGGGTGGTCATGGTGTAGGCTCCTCTCTGCGCTCAGACCACTCATCATAAGCGTTCGGTAGTGAAAGCCGAAGGGCCATGTCTGGCATGGCCCTCCTGCGGGTCACAGCGATATCGCCTCGCCATCTTCTGGCACCCGTACCCGATCCATCATGCCCCGTACCGCCAGATAGTCGCGCAGCTCTAGGCGTGACAGCACGGCGTGGTTGACCGCCTCCATATGGCTGGCGATCAGCGTGGCTTGCGGTGCGGCCTGATAAACGGCGGCGACATCCTCCTTGCCCATGATGATGGAACCGAGCCCGGGCACCTGTGCATCGCCACAGTTGAGGATGATGACCTCGGGTTGATGCTGTTGCAGGGCTTGCTCGACCCGGGGATGCCAGATGGTGTCACCGGCCAGATAGAGGCACTGTTCATCGGGGTGGGAGAAAACCACGCCGCATACCTCTCCCATGCGCTCGCCCAGTACCGCCATCAACGGGTCGCTGCCGTGCTGGCCACCGGTCTGCTGCAGGCGAATGCCGGCAAACTCGGGCTGGTCGCTCAGCAGCCGCACATCCTCAAAGCCACTGGCACGAATGGCATCGGCATCTTTTTTATGTTGTACCAAGAGCGGCAGATGTTTGGGGATCAGGGCTCTGGCGGCGTCATCCCAGTGGTCAGGGTGATCGTGAGTGACGATCACGGCGTCCACATCGACCAGCTCATCGATCGGTAGCGGCAGCTCGACCAGCGGATTGCGCAGCTGGCTGTTGGCGGTGCCCTCAAAGCCGGGGAAGGCTCCCTTGGCCGAGAGCATGGGGTCGATCAGAAAGCGGGTGCCGGCATAGTCGAGCAGCAAGGTGGCGTTACGAACCTGGGTAATCTTCATGAGATGGCTCCATGTTGGCTGGTGGATATGCAACCAATTATGGGAGACGGAGCGCATTGCCATCAGTGGCCCACGGGTCGATTATCATCACTATCGGGCCAACAGGTTGATGTTCTACAGGTCGGTGCGGCCATTTAAAAAATTTGAAAAAATCCCCTTGAAAGGAAAAAGTGAGCCCCTATATAGGTAACAAGGCCGGAACGCTCGACAGAGGTTTCGACCAGGCGCCCGTCCATAAGGAGGGCAAAAAATCCGTTATCGCTCACAAGAGGGTAATACTATGCGTTCTATCGACTTTTCTCCGCTCTATCGTTCTGCCATCGGTTTCGATCGTCTGGCCAATCTCATCGAATCTGCGGCCAGCAATGGCAATGCCGGTTATCCCCCCTACAACATCGAGCAGTTGGGTGACAACGACTACCGCATCAGCATGGCGGTGGCGGGCTTTACCCAGGAAGAGCTGGAGCTGAGCTTCCAGGAAAATCTGCTGACGGTGAAGGGCAACAAGCAGGCCGACACCGGGCGCAACTATCTCTATCAGGGGATTGCCGAACGTGGTTTCGAGCGCCGCTTCCAGCTGGCCGACTATGTGCGGGTGAAAGGGGCCGACCTGAAAAACGGCTTGCTGCACATCGAGCTGGTACGTGAAGTGCCTGAGGCGATGAAGCCGCGCAAGATCGAGATCAACGGCTGATAGCCTGAATTCACTGAAATTTTAAAATTTCCCGGGTGCCGATGACGGGCCTGTGGAGAGTTGAACCTGTTGCTTATTAGAAGGATAGGATTATGCGTAACCTCGATTTTTCTCATCTCTATTCCAACGCCGTCGGCTTCGAGCGGATGGCCCGTGAGCTGGAAGGTCTGTTTGAGCAGAAGACCGCCGCTTACCCCCCGTACAACATTGAGAAGCGCGATCAGGATGGCTATCGCATCACGGTCGCCGTGGCTGGCTTCGAGCGCGAAGAGCTGGAGCTGGAGACCGAAAACGGCACCCTCAAGGTGAAGGGGCGCAAAGGGGCTGCGGCCGGTGAGCGTCAGTTCCTCCATCAGGGGATTGCCGAGCGTGACTTCGAGCTCGCCTTCAAGCTGAGCCAGCACGTGGAAGTGCAGGGCGCCAAGCTGGAGCATGGTCTGCTGACCATCGATCTGGCACGCGAACTGCCGGAGGCGCTCAAGCCCCGCGCCATCCGGATCGGCAAACCCGAGCAGCTGGCGCTGCCCGGCTAAGCAAACCGGATCGCGATAAACAACAAAGGCCTGCATCTGCAGGCCTTTCTGTTTTTGTATCGCTGGATTGGATTAACCAGCGTAGAGGGCGTTGATTTCATCGGCCAGAATGGCGATGCCGCGACGCACCTGCTCCTCGCTCTGGGAGTAGTTGAGGCGGATGCACTCCTGGCTGTGGCGCCACTCGGGGTCATCGATACCGGGGAAGAAGTAGTGACCCGGTACGATCAGCAGGTTTTTCGCCTTCAGTCGCTCATAGAGCTCCTGACAGTGGAGCGGCAAGCCTTCAAACCAGAGCCATAGGAAGAGGGCGCCTTCCGGCTTGTGGATATGGAAGCGCGGGTCGGGGATCGCTTCGCGCAGCAGCTGCACCGCCAGCTCCGCCTTCTGCTGATAGAAGGGCTTCACCACCTGTTCGCTGAGGGCAATGATATCGCCGCTCTCGATCATCGGGATGGTGATGGCAGGCCCCAGACTGCCCGGTGCCAGATTGATGATGCCGCTGAGGTTGGTGATGGCCTGGATGATCTTCTCGTCGGCAATGACGATGCCGCAACGGGTGCCCGGCAAACCCAGCTTGGAGAGGCTCATGCAGAGGATGGTGTTGGCGTTCCAGAACGGCTTGGCTTCGCTGAAGATGATGCCCGGGAAGGGAACTCCGTAGGCGTTGTCGATCAGCAATGGGATTCCCTTGTCGTGGGCGATCTGATCGAGATGTTCGATCTCTTCGTCGGTCAGCACGTTGCCGGTGGGATTGGTCGGGCGGGAGACGCAGATCACCCCGATATCGTCGCCCACCTGCAGGCTCTCGAAATCCACGTGGTATTTGAACTGGCCATCGGGCAGCTTCTCGATGGTGGGCTTGTAGGCCACGAAGTAGTCGTCGGCCAGCGCCGAGTCGGCATAGCCGATGTATTCGGGGGCGAGCGGGAACAGCACCTTCTTCTTGCGGCCATCGGCAAATTCACCGGCCAGCAGGTTAAACAGGTAGAAGAAGGCATTCTGGCTGCCGTTGGTCAGGGCGATATTGCGAGCCGAGATATCCCATCCCAGCTCCTTGCTGAGCAGGGCGGCCAGCGCCTTGGTGAACCTGTCTTTGCCCTGGGGGCCATCGTAGTTGGCCATCGCTTTGACCAGCTCGCCGTTGTCGAGCAGGCTCTTGGCCTCGGCCTGAAAGCGTTCCAGCATGGCGGGGATGGGGGCCGGATTGCCGCCACCCAGCATGATGGCGTCCGGATTGGTCAGCCCCTGATTGAGGTCATCCATGAGTTGGGTAATGCCGGCGTGGCGAGTGAACTTCTCGCCGAACAAGGAAAATTCCATTCAGTGACAGATCCAGATTTGAGTTACGGGGATGTAGCACCATAGCTCAGTTTAAAAGTGGGTGTCGATCAAAAAGATGGGACGTTCCACGTGGAACATGGTGCAAAAATCAAGCGTGGTTAAAAGCACCAACTGTTGGTTTAAAAATGACCGAGCGGAATGCATTTTGCGACTCAATTTGGTATTGCAAGAGGGTGAATTTAAACAAAATCATCATGTTATGTATTGTGTGAGGATTGGCACAACAATTGGAATAGCTATCTGGTCATCTCAACCATACCGGAGCAAACCAGATGAAAAGCCTGATCGCCACCCTGATTGTGAGTGCCATGAGCTTGAACGTGATGGCCAACGAGAACCCGCGGCCCGAGCTGGAGAGTGCTCAGCTGGAGCGGGATGTGCAGAGCGAGTTGCAGCAGGCATCCCATGCCGTGGTGCAGGATGCGCTCCACAACCTCAAGCCGCTGGCGCTGGATACCCTGGTGGTGGAGGCGAGTCAGGCAGTGGCGACTCACCCCGAGAGCTGAGATAGCGCAGGGGAGTCTGCCCCGTATGTTGTTTGAAGAAGCTGATAAAGGCGCTGTCGCTGGAGAACTCCAGCGCAGCGGCAATCCGGCTGATGGGCTCGCTTTCTGCCAGCAGCTCCATGGCGCGCAACAGCCGCCACTGCTGACGCCACGCCTGGTAGCTCATGCCGGTCTCCCGCATAAAGATGCGGCCAATGGTCTTGTCACTGGCACCTACCCGTTCGGCCAGCCGGTTGAGCCGATCGGGCAGGGCATCTCCCCGTTTTAACTGCTGTAGCCAGCCGCCCAGTCTGGGATCGGTCGGCAGCGGCAACTGCCACGACTCCCGCGGTGCCAGCCCCAACTCCTCCATAAACAGTGCTACCGTCCGTTGCTGCTGCTCTTGCGGTTTATCCCATGGCCAGAGCGCCATCCGCTCGATCAGTTCGTGCAGCAGCGGATTGACCGCCAGCACCTCCACCGTGCTGGGCAACTCGGGGTGCGGCTGGAAGTAGAGGGATCGGTAGGCGACGACACCGCGCATCAGTACCCGATGGGCGGTGCCCGCTGGCAGCCAGGCGGCGCGGGTGGGCGGCAGCAGGCAGACTCGGCCTTCCAGCTCCATGGTCATGCAGCCGGATTGGGCGAACAGCAGCTGATGGCGCTGATGCTGATGCAGACCCGAGTCGTGCCAGCCGAGGGCGGAAGCAATGCCGATCACGCTGCCCGTCAGCTGGTCGGGGTCAAAAGGGTGATCGGGAAGAATAAAGGCCATATGTCCGATTTTTGATGTTTATAGTCCTGCTTATTGTAATCGGACAATCGGTATCTCTCTAGAATGGCGACCTCTTATGAAGGAGGTTTGTCATGAACAACAAGTTGCCACCGCTCTGGCTGGTGGTGGGATTGATGATGTTTCCCCAGATCGTGGAGACCATCTACAGCCCGGTGCTGACCCACATCGCCACCCAGTTTCAGGTGAGCGAGGGGCAGGCATCCCAAACCCTGTCGGTCTATTTTCTGGCGTTTGCGGTGGGCGTGGTCTGCTGGGGACGGCTCTGTGATCTGATCGGGCGGCGCCCCGCCATGCTGGCGGGTCTGCTCACCTATGGCGTCGGCACCTTGCTGGCGCTGTTGGCCAACCAGTTTGAAACCCTGCTGCTGGCCCGGGTCATCTCGGCCTTTGGCGCCGCGGTGGGATCCGTGGTGACCCAGACCATGCTGCGCGATAGCTATCAGGGCAGCGATCTGGCGCGGGTCTTCTCGGTGATGGGCATTGCGCTCTCACTCAGTCCGGTGCTGGGGTTGCTCAGTGGCGGCCAGCTGGCGAGCTGGTTCGGCTATCTCGGGGTGTTCAGCGGTCTGCTGGTCCTGGCGGTAGGCTTGCTGCTGGTTGCCTGCTGGCAGCTGCCGGAAACCCGCCCGGCCACCACCCGGAAAGTCGCACTCTGGCCGCTGGCGTGCCGGATGATGAAGGATGGCGGGCTCTGGCGCAGTGCCATGCTGGTCGCCCTGTTCAACACCATGCTGTTTGGCTACTACAGTCTGGCCCCATTCCTGTTTGCCGGATTGGGATTGAGCACCGGCGAGTTTGGCTATTCGGGGATCTTGCTGGCGCTGGCGACTCTGCTCGGCAGCCTGCTCAACAAGCATCTGCTGGGGAGGGGGTGGCTGCCGTCCTCTCTGGTCAGACTGGCTTGCGCTCTGGCGCTGGTCGCCGGGCTGCTGGTCTGGGCGAGTCAGTCCAGCCTCTGGTTCCTGTTGCTCATGATGGGTGTGGTGGTGGCCTTCGGGCTGGCTATCCCCAATGTGCTGAGTCAGGCGCTGCTGGCCTATCGCGAAGTAGCGGGCAGCGCTGGCGCCCTGTTCGGGCTTGGCTACTACCTGCTGCTCAGTCTGGGGTTGGCGGTGGCGGCCGGATTGCAGGATCTCGGCCTGTTGCTGAGTGGCTGCGGTCTGCTGGCGCTGATTTGCAGTGGGCGTCGTTCCACGTGAAACGTCAGTTGCCGATAAAGCGGTAGCCGATACCGGATTCGGTCTCGATAAGCGTCGGTTGCTGGGGGTTATCCCCCAGCTTTTTGCGCAGACTGGCGATGACGATGCGCAGGTAGTGGGTGTCCTCCTTGTGGCTCGGCCCCCAGATGTCGTTGAGCAGCTGGGTCTGCATCACCAGCTTGCCGGGGTGGCACACCAGCGCCTGCAGCAGGGCAAACTCCTTGCGGGAGAGGGGGATCTCCTCGTCTTTCATGGTCACCTTGTGGCTGCTGACATCAAGCGTCAGGCCGCATTGGGGGAAGTGGCGCCGCTCGCCGCTGCTGACGCCCGCCCGTTGGCGCAACAGCACGCGAATGCGAGCCATCATCTCGCCAATGCCGAACGGCTTGCTCATGTAGTCGTTGGCCCCGGTATCCAGCAGCCGCACCTTCTCTTGCTCCGAATCACGGGCCGACAGCACCAGCACAGGATTGGGGTGGTGTTCGCGAATGGCCTGCAACACCTGAATGCCATCGCCGTCAGGCAGGCCGAGATCGAGGATCACCAGATCGGGGTTGAGGTGGCGGTATTGCTCCAGCCCTTCATTGACCCCCACCGCCTCACTCACCTGATGGCCCTCGGCAATCAGGCTGATCCGCAGAAAGCGACGGATCGCCGCTTCATCATCTATGACCAGAATGTGCGCCATCGAACCTCCAGAGGCGAATGGTGGGAGGGGCTGAGTGACCCGATCTGGCGGTCAACCATCAGACCTCCGGTGAATTGAGTGCGAGCGGCAGGGAGATGCGCATGCAGGTGCCGTTGCCATTGGGGCCGGAGAAGGCCCAAATCTTGCCGCCGTGGGCCTCTATCATAGCGCGGGAAATGGCGAGGCCAAGCCCGGTGCCACGGCTACCGCAATCGCCAACCGGCTGGGTGTAGAAGAGGTTGAAGATCTTCTCCCGATCCGACTCGGCGATACCGACCCCGATATCGATGATGTCGATGATGAGGTCGGGTTCGGCCACCATCACCTTGAACTCGATAGGGGTGCCAGCTGGTGAGTAGCGGGAGGCGTTGTCGAGGATATTGACCAGCACCTGCTCGATCAGGGCGCCATGGACATAGAGTTGGGGCACATGCTGATCGAAATGGACCAGCAGCTTGTGCTGGCGCCAGGAGGAGTCGAGCCGCTTGCGGGCGCTCTCCACCAGATCAGCCAGATCGACCCAGTCCCGTTTCAGCTGGAAGTCGGGGGAGCCGATGCGGGTCATATCCAGCAGATTCTGTACATAGCTGTGCAGGCGGCGAGCCTCCTCCTGCACCGAGTGGAGCAGTTCGTCGCGGTCTTCGGCGGGGATCCGGTCACCATATTCCAGCAGGGTGCTGCCGGCGCCCATGATGGTCGCCAGCGGCGTTTTCAAATCGTGGGAGACCGAGGAGAGCAGGGCCGCGCGCATCCGGTCGGTCTCCGCCTGCAACTGGCTGTCGGCCAGCCGCTCGTTGAGGTCGATCCGCGCCAGTGCGGCGCGAATGTCGGTGAGCAGCGCCTGCAGCTGATGTTCGGCAGAGGAGGAGAGCGGATTGGCCAGCGTTATGCCGATCACCAGATCGTCGCTGAGATGGTGATACTGGGCCTCGGCAGCATTGAGGGTGGCGGTGTGGGCTCCGGCGCTCTGCTTCTGGGCCAGACACCAGTCGATGGCCGCCTTGTCGGTCTGCCCGGGCCTGTGCTTCTCGTTGCCGAGCCTGTCGTTGAACTCCTTGTCGATCACCACGGTTGGCTGGCCTAGCGCCAGTGAAATGGCCTGGGCTCCTTGTCTCAAAACCTCCTCCGGGCTGCTGGCGGTGGCCAGCCCCTGACTGAGGGAGAGCAGAGCATTGCCCAACTGCTGGGTCTCGCGCAGACCGATCAGCTGTTGCCGCTGGCGGGAGGCGAGCCGCCCCGCGGTCATGCCGACGATAAGCAGCACAAACAGGGTGAGCAGATCGCTGTGGTTGGCGACGCTCAGGGAGAAGTAGGGGGCGGTGAACAGCAGATTGTGGGCGATAAAGCCCAGTACCGCCGCCAGCGTGGCGGGTACCAGACTGGTGGTGAGGGCAGTCGCCAGCACCCCCAGTACAAAGATGAGCGGCAACGCCGCGGGCGGCAGCCAGTAGGAGAGCCCCCAGGCGGCGGCCGAGGTGATCCCCATGATGGTCACCGCCAGCAGGCTGTGGTGAATATCCTTCGGGGTCGGGACGCGCATCCCCACTTCGGGCTTCTGCTTCTCGGTATCGACCAGCGTGATTTCGAGCCCCTGAGCCTGCTTGAGCAGGTGTTGCACCAGCGAGCGACGCCACGGCGCCTTGTGGGGTTTGCCGAGCAGCAGCTGGGAGACCTGCTGCTGTTCGGCGGTCTCCAGCAGGGTGTTGGCGACCGCCGGGCTGGATAGCGTCAGCACCTTGGCACCGAGGTGGGAGGCGAGCGCCAGCGCCTGCTCCACATCGGCCGAGCGGCGGCCATTGCTGTCGACATGCACCACCAGCCACGGGAGCTGACGGCGCTGGGCAAAGCGGTGGCCGTAGCGCACCAGCGCCGAGCCGTGCAGGTCACCGAGGCAAACCATCAGCTTGCCCCGCAGCGGCAAGGTGCTCTTGCCTGCTGCCTGCCACTGCAGTTGCAGATCGCCCTCCACATGGCTGGCGGCGGTCTGCATCGCCAGCTCCCGCAATGCGGTGAGGTTGTTGAGGGAGAAGAAGGATTGCAGCGCCGCCTTGGCCTGATGGGGCACATAGACCTTGCCCTCCTTGAGTCGGCCAAGCAGCTCCTTGGGGGGCAGGTCGATCAGCACCAGACTGTCGGCTTCCAGCAGCACCTGATCGGGCAGAGTCTCTTTCACCCTGACCCCGGTCAGCTGCCACACCAGATCGTTGAGGCTCTCCAGATGCTGCACGTTGAGGGTGGTGTAGACGTCGATCCCGGCGTTGAGCAGCTCCTCCACATCCTGCCAGCGCTTCTCGTGGCGGCTGCCGGGGGCGTTGCTGTGTGCCAGCTCGTCCACCACGGCGATGGCCGGTTTGCGGGCGAGCAGGCCGTCGAGATCCATCTCCTCCAGTCGCTGCTGGCGGTGCATGTGGATCTTGCGCGGCATGATGGCGAGCTTGTCGAGCAGAGCCAGGGTCTCCTGCCGGCCGTGGGTCTCCACCACGCCGATCAGGATGTCGACCCCCTCTTTGGCCTGCTCCCGCACCGCCTGCAGCATGGCGTAGGTCTTGCCGACGCCGGGAGCGGCGCCGAGAAACACCTTCAGCTTGCCCTTGTGCTCCTGTTCCAGGCTCGCCAGCAGGGCGTCGGCCCTTACCTCATCACGCATCCCCATGCTCCTGCATCAGACTCGCCAGCAGGGCGTCAGCGCTTGCTACATCAGCCATTGTTATCCCTATCGAGCCAACCGCCCGTATCGAAAATCGAGGTCATCACCAAACCGGAATGGGCGCCATCAGGCGCCCTTTTGATGATCCAGTTGCAGATTCAGCTGGAGAATGTTGACCACCTGCGGGCCAAGGATACCAGCTTGTGTGGCCGACTTGACCTGCTCCGTCAGTTGGGCGGGATCCAGTCCACGTTCTTTGGCGACGCGGTCGACCTGAGCCAGCACCGCATCCAGCGGCAAGTGGGGATCGAGGCCGGAGGCGGAGCGGGTCAGCATGGCGGGGGAGCTGGTTTCAGGCTGTGCCTTGGCTGCCTGTTCGGCAAACTCTGCCCGCAGTGGTGAACTCATCCCCAGATTGCTGGCGCTGCCGCCAATGGTGTTGAAGTCGCTGGCGGAGGGGCGGGGATGGAAGTAGTCAGCCCGCTCGAATTTCTGCCCCAGCAGGGCGCTACCGATCAGTTGCTGCTTGCTGTCGGTCAGCTGGCTGCCGTTGGCCTGCCAGGGGAACAGCAGTTGGGCCAGCCCGGTGACCGCCAGCGGATAACCCACTCCCAGCAGCAGGGTGAGGGTCAACAGGGTTCTGATTGCTATCATGATTCGCTTGCTCCAAAAGGATGGCTGGGGATGCGGGTCTGACCCGCATCCCGGTTACGTCGTTACACCAGACCCAGGCCGGTAATGACCAGGTCAATCAGCTTGATGCCGATAAACGGCACCAGCAGGCCGCCGACACCGTAGATCAGCAGGTTGCGGCGCAGCAGGCTGGCGGCCGAGCCTTTCAGGTCGACACCGCGCAGAGCCAGTGGCACCAGCGCCACAATGATCAGGGCGTTGAAGATGATGGCCGACAGGATGGCGCTCTGCGGGCTGCCCAGCTGCATCAGGTTCAGTGCCCCCAGTTGCGGGTAGGCAGCGATGAACAGGGCTGGCAGGATGGCAAAGTACTTGGCCACGTCGTTGGCGATGGAGAAGGTGGTCAGGGCGCCACGGGTCACCAGCAGCTGTTTGCCGACCAGCACCACATCCAGCAGCTTGGTGGGGTTGGAGTCGAGATCCACCAGATTGCCCGCCTCCTTGGCGGCCTGGGTACCCTCGTTCATGGCCAGCCCCACGTCAGCCTGCGCCAGTGCGGGCGCATCGTTGGCGCCATCACCGCACATGGCGACCAGACGGCCATCGGCCTGCTCCTGCCGGATATAGGCGAGCTTCTTCTCCGGCGTCGCTTCGGCGATGAAGTCATCCACCCCGGCTTCGGCGGCGATGGCGGCGGCTGTTTTCGGGTTGTCACCGGTGATCATCACGGTGCGGATCCCCATGTGGCGCAGGATCTGGAAGCGAGCCTTGATACCGGGCTTGATGATGTCCTTGAGGTAGACCACCCCCAACAGTTTCTCCTGAGTGCAGACCAGCAGCGGAGTCCCACCCTGACGGGCGATGCTGTCGACTGACTTGAGCACCAGCTCAGGCACCGCCTTGCGGTCGAGGCTGAGGTAGTTCAACACGGCATCCACCGCACCCTTGCGATATTGATGACCGTTGCGATCCAGCCCGCTCAGCCGGGTCTCGGCGCTGAAGGGGATCACCTTGTCGCTCTCCAGCTGGCTCGGCTTGGCCATGCTCTTGCTGGCCAGAGTCAGGATGGATTTACCCTCCGGGGTATTGTCACCCAGCGAGGCCAGCATGGCGGCTTGTGCCAGCAGGGCGGGGTCGACACCCGGTGCCGGGATCAACTCGTCGGCCATCCGGTTGCCGAAGGTGATGGTGCCGGTCTTGTCCAACAGCAAGGTGCGCACGTCACCGGCCGCTTCCACGGCACGGCCAGACTTGGCGATGACGTTCAGCTTCACCAGTCGATCCATGCCGGCAATGCCGATGGCGGAGAGCAGGCCGCCGATGGTGGTCGGGATCAGGGTGATGAAGAGGGCGATCAGGTAGAGGCGCGGTACCTGGGTGCCGTTGTAGTCGAGGAACCAGGGCAGGGTCGCGACCACCAACAGGAAGATGAGGGTCAGCCCGACCAGCAGGGCGTCGAGCGCCATCTCGTTGGGAGTCTTCTGGCGCTTGGCCCCTTCCACCAGTGCAATCATTCGATCCAGCGTGCTCTCGCCCGGATTGTTGCTGACGCGCACCCAGATCTCGTCGGAGACGACCGTCGTATTGCCGGTCACGCCGCTGCGGTCGGTGCCCGACTCGCGGATGACGGGGGCGGATTCGCCGGTGATGGCGGCCTCGTTGACCGAGGCGATACCGGCGATCACTTCGCCGTCGGCCGGGATCATCTCACCGCTGCGTACCAGCACCAGATCCCCCTTCATCAGGCTGGTGGCGGGGACCCATTCGCCCTGACCATCTTTGGCATTAGCCACCCGGCGGGCCTTGAGCTGGCTCATGCCCGCTTTCAGGCTATCGGCGCGGGCCTTGCCGCGCCCCTCGGCCAGGGTTTCCGCGAAGTTGGCAAACCAGAGGGTCAGCCAGAGCCAGGCGGTCAGCTGCCAGGCAAGCGAGGGGGCGACGCCGGAGAAAGGCTGCCCCAGCAGGGACTCCACGGTCGCCATGACTGCGGCCAGCCAGAGGGTGAACAGGATGGGACTGCCAAACAGCGCCTTGGGATTGAAGCGATAAAGGGCCTCAACCATTGCCTGGATGATCTGTGATTTCTGTTTTTTGCCCTTCACCAACATGGTGTCGGTGCTCATTGCAGTGGACTTGCTCATTGGAAAGCTCCCAGCATCAGATTGTTGGCCATTGGCATCTGGATGGTGATCGACAGGGTCAGGTTCATCAGAGTGCCCCTCCGATCAGGCTCAGATGTTCGGCCACCGGGCCCAGTGCCAGCACCGGCAGGAAGGAGAGGCCACCTATCAGCAGGACGGTGATGATCAGCAGGGTAACGAACAGCGGGCCGCTGATGGGGAAGTCCCCTTCGCTCGTCTCCTGACGGGGCGCGCGGGCCAGCTGACCGGCGATGGCCAGTACCGGAATGATGTAGCCGAAGCGACCGAGCAGCATGGCCAGACCGATGGCGATGCACTGCCAGTTGTCACCGGCGGCAAAACCGGCGAAGGCGGAGCCGTTGTTGCCGGCAGCCGAGGCGTAGGCATAGATAAGGCGTGACAGACCGTGCGGGCCATCATGGCCGATGATGGTGCTCGCATCCGGCATCAGCAGGGTGACACCACCGATCACCAAAACCCCCACCGGCATGACCAGCATGCTGGCGACGACCCACTTCATTTCGGTGATGCCGAGGCGTTTGCCCAGATAGGTCGGGGTGCGTCCCACCATCAGGCCGCACAGGAACACGGTCAGCAGTACGAACAGCATCATGCCGTAGATACCGGAGCCGACCCCGCCGAAGATGACCTCACCCAGCAGCATGTTGATCATGCCCACCATGCCGCCGAGCGGAGTAAAGCTGTCGTGCATAGCGTTGACGGCACCGTTGGAGGCGGCGGTGGTCGCCACTTCCCAGATGCTGGAGAGCACAGGGCCGAAGCGGCTCTCCTTGCCTTCCCAGTTGCCAGCCATGTTGCTGGCGTCAGTGGTGAGCTGGGCGAGGGCGGGATCCGGTTTCAGCTCCTGGGAGAGGGAGACGAAGAGCCCCAGCACCAGCATGAGGGTCATGGCGCCGAGAATGGCGCGGCTGTGGGCCATGTCTTTAACATAGCGGCCCAAAGTAAAGACCATGGCGGCGGCGATGGTGAGCAGGGCGACCATCTCCAGCCAGTTGGAGAGGGCGGTCGGATTCTCGAACGGATGTGCCGAGTTGATGCCGAAGAAGCCGCCGCCGTTGGAGCCAAGCTGCTTGATGGCGATCTGCGAGGCTGCCGGGCCGAGGGGCAGCAGTTGCTCCTGACCCTCCACACCGTGGAACGGCAGATAGGCGGAGAGGCTTTGCGGAACACCTTGCCATACCAGCACCAGCGCCATGATCAGCGCGATGGGTAGCAGCACATAGAGGCAGAAACGAACCAGATCCTGCCAGAAGTTGCCAAGGTTGATGGTCTGCTGACGGGCGATACCGCGGAACAGGGCAATGGCGACGGCGGCGCCCGTCCCTGCGGAGACGAAGTTCTGGGTGGTCAGGCCCACCATCTGGCTGAAGTAGGAGAGGCTGGCCTCACCGGAATAGGCTTGCCAGTTGGTGTTGGTCATAAAGCTGACTGCGGTGTTGAAGGCGAGTTGCCAGCTCAGACCCGGCAGTTGTTGCGGGTTGAGGGGCAGCAACCCCTGCGCCATCAGGATCAGGAACAGCAGACCGAAACCGGCGCCGTTGAAGGCCAGCAGGCTGAGGGCGTAGGACTTCCAGTCCTGCTCCCGCCCATCGGTGCCACAGCAAGCCAGTGTGGCGCGCTCGACCGGTGCCAACCAGCGGATTTTGCCTTCAAATACCCGGTAGATGTAGTTGCCCAGCAGCGGTGCCGGCAGCAGAACCAGCAGCACGAAGGCCACCGGATAGATTATTTCTTGCCACATGTTCTAGTTCCTCACTCGTGACTGCGCGTGAGTGCGCGCATCAGATAGGCCATCAAGGCGAGGACGAGCAGCAGATATAGCCAATTCATATCGACTCCATTGAGATAATTAGCTGCGAGAGCCGATGTAAGACCATATCGACTCTGTTGGTGTCATTGACGCTGGAAAGGGTATGTAAAACAGGCGTAAAGGCGCCATAAAGCGCCATGTGGCAGGCGTAAAATCGGCGTAAAGAACGACGGATTTGCGAGAGAAATAGCGAGGAGGGATCAAAAAACCCGGCCTGAGCCGGGTTTGGGGGAAGGGGTTACATGGCTGTAGAAGCAGGCTGCTCGTGACAGGCCAACTTCAAACGTACCTATCGCATTGTCACGAACTCTTCAGCGCTGGTCGGATGGATAGCCACGCAGTTGTCGAAGTCCGCCTTGGTGGCACCCATCTTCATGGCGACGCCGAAGCCTTGCAGGATCTCGTCCATCGCAAAGCCGATACCGTGCAGACCGACCACCTTCTCTTCCGGGCCGACACAGACCAGCTTCATCCGAGTGGGCTGGCGATGCTGGGTCAGTGCCGAGTACATGGCGGTGAACTGGCTGCGGTAGACCTTCACCTGGTCCTCGCCGTATTCGGCGATGGCTTCCGGTTCGGTCATGCCTATGGTGCCGATGGGCGGGTGGCTGAACACCACGGTCGGTACCAGATCGTAGTTGAGGTGCTCGTTCGGCTTGTTGTTGAACAGCCGTTCGGAGAGGCGACGGCCCGCCGCGACGGCTACCGGCGTGAGCTGGATGCGACCCGTGTTGTCACCCACTGCATAGATGTTGGCGACGGCGGTGTTCTGGAACTTGTCGGTCGGGATAAAGCCCTTCTCGTCCAGCGTGATGCCAGCGGCAGCCAGATTGAGGTTGTCGGTAGCCGGTACCCGGCCGATGGCCCAGATCAGGCAGTCGACGGTGAGATGGCGGCCATCTTCCAGTTGCAGGGTCAGGCTGTTGTCAGCGTTCTTGAGCACGGCTTTGGGAATGGCGTGGGTGTGCAGCTTGGGCCCTTCCTGCGCCATGATTTCGACCAGTGTCTCGTGGATCATGGGGTCGAAGTTGCGCAGCGGCGCGTGCTTGCGCACCACCAGATGGGTCTCTGAGCCGAGCGCCTGCATCACCCCGGCGATCTCGACTGCGATGTAGCCAGCTCCAACCACGGCAACCCGCTTGGGTTGGCTTTGCAGATCGAAGAAACCGTCGGAGTCGATACCCAGCTCGGCACCCGGGATCGCCGGAATTTCCGGGCGGCCACCGGTAGCGATCAGGATATGATCGGCCGTGTAGTGCTCGCCATTAACCTCGATGGTGTTGCTGCTGACGAAGCGGGCGAAGCCCTTGATGACGGTGATCTGGTTCTTGCCCAGCACGTTCTGATAGGACTGGTGAATGCGGCCTATGTAGGCCTGGCGGGACTCGACCAGCTTGGCCCAGTTGAAGTGATTGAGGGTGGTGTCAAAGCCGTAGTCGGCGCCATATTTCAGGGCATCGGCGATCTGGCCGGCATACCACATGGCCTTCTTCGGTACGCAGCCTACGTTGACGCAGGTTCCACCCAACTCTTTGGCTTCAATCAGGGCAACTTTCTTACCGTACATGGCAGCCCGGTTGGCAGAAGCAATACCGCCGCTGCCGCCGCCGATGGCGATATAGTCAAAATGCTGTGCCATTGCGAGGTTCTCCGCTCATTAAGAATGCAATCACAGCATGATGGGGATAAAGCGGCTGGCTCACAAGAGCCAGCGCTCAGTTATGTTGGATCGGCAGGCGAATATGGAACTGGGCGCCCTGGCCCGGTTCGCTGGCACAGCTGATACGGCCTTTCAGCAGTTGCACCACCAGGTTGTAGATGATGTGGGTGCCCAGACCGCTGCCGCCCTGACCCCGCTTGGAGGTGACGAAGGGATCGAAGATGCGCGGCAAGATTTCGGGCGGGATGCCGCGGCCGTTGTCCGAGTAGTCGATCAACAGCTCTTCTCCCTGCTGTTCCACCTTGATGGTGATCTTCTTCGGTTTGTCCCAGCTGTCGAACCCGTGGTTGATGGAGTTGAGGATCAGGTTCGAGTAGATCTGGGTAAAACTGCCCGGGAAGGAGAAGATCGACAGCTTGGGATCGCACTGGATATCCACTTCGCACTGGCTCTTCTTCAGTTTGTGGCCAAGCGAGACCACCACCTGATGGAGGTTGTCGGCGAGACTGAAGTTGTAGCGCGCTTCCGATGACTGATCGACAGCCACCTGCTTGAAGCTGGCAATCAGCTCGGAGGCGCGCCGCAGGTTGCTCTGCAGCAGTTGCATCGATTCGTCGAGGTTGACGGTGAACTCGTTGAGATAGGAGCGCGACAGCTGCTTGGAGTCGATATGGGACTTGAAGTCGGCGACCCGCTCCTGCAGGTAGGAGGAGGCGGTCACGCTGATGCCGATCGGAGTGTTGATCTCGTGTGCCACCCCGGCCACCAGCGAGCCGAGGGAGGCCATCTTCTCCGACTCCACCAGGGTTTGCTGGGCCTGTTTCAGGTCGTCGTACGCCTTGCCGAGCTGGTTGTTGGCTTCGCTCAGGCTGCGGGTGCGCTCTACCACCTTGCCTTCCAGCTGTTCGTTGAGCTGGATTATCTCCCGCTCTACCTTTTTCAGCTGGGTGATGTCGTAGCCGAAGCCGATCTGGTACTTGAGGTTGGGGCCATCGTAGAAGGGGACGAAGGTCCATTGCAGTACCAGCTCATGGG
Source organism: Aeromonas sp. Y293-4 (assembly GCF_027705905.1). NCBI lineage: Bacteria > Pseudomonadati > Pseudomonadota > Gammaproteobacteria > Aeromonadales > Aeromonadaceae > Aeromonas > Aeromonas sp. Y293-4. The sequence continues at coordinate 96,495 of NZ_JAPDCI010000014.1, forward strand.
CCTGCTGGTCATGCATGATGACCTCTTTGTCTGATAGTGAACCTTCCGCTGCCAGAATATCGTTCAGCTCTTCCCGTTGCGCCGGGCTGACAAAGAGATCCAGCCAGTTGTGCTGCAACAGCTCCTGCTGGTGGTAGCCAGTCAGCAGTATGGCTGCCGGGTTGATGCTGGCGATGGTCAAATCCGGTTCCATGCAGCAGATGACCATGTTGGCGGAGTTGATCAGGGTGGCGGAGAAGTCCCGCTCCTTTTGCAGCTGTTCCACCGCCTGATGGCGGGCAACCAGCTCGTCACGCAGTCGGGTACGCATCTGGTTGAGGGTGGAGACCAGGGTATCCAGCTCATCGGGTTTCTTGCGTGGCTGCGGGCGGCCTTCCAGCTCCAGCGCCATGTCGAGCCGATCGAGGTTGAACTTCTGGGCGTAGTTGGCGATGCGGTTGATGTGCCTGACCACCAGATAGTAAATGATGATCAGGATGCAAAATGAGACCACCAGGGTCTTAATGGTCTGGCTGACCATGATCAGCACCGATTTTTCGATGAGGCGCTGGTAGATCTGCTCGAGAGAGGCGGCAACGAACAGCTTGCCGACAATCTCCCCCTGATAGGTGAGGTTGAATTCTCGGGAGATATCATAGCTTTCCCGCTCGACCCCCTGGGTCAGCAGCGGGACTTCGGAGTTGCCGAGCATCTCCTTGACCATCACGAACTGCATATTGGGCAGGTTCATGATCCCTTCAATTTGCACTTTGACCTGCTCTTCATCTAGGTTCCACAAGCTGGCGGCGATGGGTTGCAGGAACGAAGCCTCGATCTGGCCGATGCTGTCTTCGATGACGGCGACATCCTTGCGGTAATCCCAGGCGAGTTGCAGCGCCGTAATGATCATCGCCAATACGGTACTGCAGACCAGAATGTAGGAGAGCAGGCGATATGAGAGTCCGTTGCGGCCTACGGCCCTGGCGGTCTTGGAGAAGAGTCCTGACATGGCGTCCTTGCGGTCTGGATGTGGTGTTTTTTAGTTTAACTGCTTCATGCACTTATGTCGTCTTTCCTGCGAAGCATAAAAAAGGCCCCGATACGGGGCCTTTGCATGTCATTGATGATTAATGTCCGCCGTTTGCTTTGGGCGGAATGGTTTCATCGAATACCGGCAAGGGTTTGTGCTCGGAAGCCAGATAGGTGTAGATCACCGGCAGCACGAACAGGGTGAACAGGGTACCGATGGCAAGACCTGCCACGATGACGATACCAATGCTGAAACGCTGTGCTGCACCGGCACCAGCGGCGTAGAGCAGCGGGATCAGACCGGCAATCATGGCGGCAGTGGTCATCAGGATCGGGCGCAGACGCACCTTGGCGGCTTGCATCACGGCTTCCATCCGGTTCATGCCGCGCAGCAGCTGCTCTTCCTTTGCTACTTCACAGATCAGGATACCGTGCTTGGTAATCAGACCCACCAGGGTGATGAGGCCCACCTGGGAGTAGATGTTCATGGTCGCCATACCCCATGCAAGGGCAATCAAGGCCCCGCTAATGGCGAGCGGTACAGAGACCATGATGACCAGCGGGTCACGCACCGACTCGAACTGGATTGCCAGCACCAGGAAGATGATGGCCAGTGCCAGCGCGAAGGTGGCATAGAGCGCATTGCCTTCGGTGACGAACTGACGGGCTTCACCCATGAAGTCGTAACGGTAGCCTTGCGGCAGCTTCTCGTCGGCGGTGGTCTGGAACCAGTTGATCGCATCACCCATGGCCACGCCCGGAGCCGGAACGGCGCCGATGGTGGCGGAGTTCAGCTGGTTGAAGTGGGGCAGGGCGCGGGGCTCGCCAACCACTTCAATGCTGATCAGGCTGCCGAGCGGGATCGACTTGCCGTCGGCGGCCCGCACGTAATAGCCCTTGATGGACTCCGGATTGAGACGGTACTTGCGCTCGACCTGCGGGATCACCTCGTAGGAGCGGCCATCCAGGTCGATACGGTTGACGTAACCGTCCGCCATCATGGTGCCCATGGTGATTCCGATATCCTGCATGGTGATGCCGTAGGCACCCGCCTTGTCCTTGTCGATGCGGATCTTCATGGTGGCGGAGTCGTAGTTCAGATCGAGATCCGAATAGACGAACTGACCGTTACTCTGCGCCGCTGCCAGAATTTCACCGGCTACCAGGAACAGGCTTTCGAAGCTGTTCGGGGTGGTGATGACGAACTGGATCGGCAGACCACTCGATGCACCCGGCAGTTCCGGGAACTGGAAGGTGGTGATGGCCATACCCGGGATGTCTTTCACCAGATTGGCGACCCGATCCAGCACCTCTTTCTGGCTCGCTTCACGCTGGCTCCAGGGTACCATGGAGGCGATACCGAACGCCTGGTTGGCATTGAACACCCCGGAGAAGACCTGGGAGAAGGCGATCTCGGGCTGGTCGTCCAGGATCTTGTTCACATCCGCCATGGTGTTTTCGATGTAGTCCAGGTTGGCGTTGGACGGTGCGGTACCCAGCACGGCCATTACCCCCTTGTCCTCTGACGGTGCCAGTTCGCTCGGGATGAACTTGAACAGCAGCGGCAGGCTGGCGAAGACGATGACGGCGAACACCACGATGACGGGGCGCTTTTTCATCACGGCGTGCAGCATGCTGTCGTAGCGATCGGTCATCCGCTCCAGCAGGTGATGGACTGTGCTCTCGAACTTGCCTGGCTGCTCGTTGGCCTTGAGCATCTTGGAACACATCATCGGGGACAGAGTCAGGGCGATGATGCCCGAGACGAACACGGCACCGGCTAGCGTCAGGGCAAACTCCTTGAACAGGGAGCCTGTGATGCCCCCCATCAGGGCGATAGGCGCGTATACCGCCGCCAGAGTAACCGTCATGGCGATAACCGGTACCGCGATCTCGCGGGTACCGATAATGGCGGCCCGGAACGGTTCTTCCCCCTCCTTGATATGGCGGTCGACGTTCTCCAGCACCACGATGGCGTCATCCACCACCAGACCGATCGCCAGCACCATCGCCAGCAGGGTCATCAGGTTTATCGAGAAGCCGAACATATCCATCATCATCACTACGCCGATAAGACTGAGCGGAATGGTGATGATCGGGATGATGACAGCGCGGAACGAACCGAGGAACAGGGTAATGACCACCAGAACGATGGCGGCTGCCTCCAGGATGGTCTTGATAACCTCGTGGATGGACTCGTTGATCGCCACGGTGGAGTCATACATCACGTTGAGACGCATGGTGCTTGGCATATTGCGCTCAAGGCTCGGCAGCAACGCCAGCACATCGTGGGCGATGTTGATGGGGTTGGCTGTCGGCGCGGCGTTGACCGCCATGACCACTGCTTCGCGGCCATTGGCGCTGGCGCGATAGATGTCGTGGCTCTTCTCGAGGGTCACCTTGGCAATGTCGGAAAGGCGGATCACCTTGCCGTCACGGGTAGCAACAACCAGACGCTTCAGCTCGTCGACATCCTTGACCTGGGTCTCGGCGTTGCCGTTGAACAGGGTGAAGTAACCGGTCGCCTGACCTGTCGCGGACTGGTAGTTGTTGCTGTTGAGCACCGTCATCACGTCACTGGCCGTCAGGTTGAAGGCCGCCATCTTGGCCGGATCCAGCCATACCCGCAGGGCAAACTCGACACCGCCGTAGAGGTCAACCTTGGAGACCCCGCCCACGGTAAAGAGCTGCGGCTTGATAACCCGCTCCAGATAGTCGGTGATCTGGCTGGAGTTGAGCTCCGGGCTGGTAAAACCGAGGTAGAGCACCGCCGTGGTTGAACCGGTGGAGGAGGTGACCGACGGGTCTTCCGCCTCTTTCGGTAACTGGGAGCGCACCGAGTTCACCTTCGCCAGGATGTCGGACAGCGCGGCGTTGGGGTCGGTGTTGAGCTTCATGTACGCAGTGATGGTGGAGCTGCCCAGCTGGCTGGAGGAGGTCATGAAGTCGATGTTGTCGGCTTGCGCGACCGCCTGTTCCAGCGGCTGGGTGATGAACCCCTGGATCAGATCAGAACTGGCGCCATAGTAGCCAGTGCTGACGGTGATCACCGTGTTGGTCACCTCGGGGTATTCCCGTACCTGCATCTTGAAGATGGCCTGAAAACCCAGCAAGGCGATCAGGAAGCTGAGCGAGATCGCCAGCACAGGCCGTTTTATAAATATGTCAGTAAATCGCATCGCAGATCTCCGCGCTTACAGCATCGGGGTTTGTGCCGGAACGGCCAGGGCATCGTTCTCGACCACATGCACCTTGGTGTCGTTGCTCAGGCGAACCTGACCCGACAGTACGATCTGGTCACCGGCCTGGATGCCGGAGAGCACATGCACATCGTTGCCACGGCGCTCACCGGCCTTGACCACAACCTGCTTGGCTCGCAGCACTTTCACCTTGTTACCCTCTTTGTCGGTCTCTTCGCCCTCTTTGAGCACGTAGACGTTCTGACCGTAAAGGGTGAAGGAGATAGCGGTTTGCGGGATCACGATCTGATCTTTCACCGTCGGCAGAATGATGCTGGCGCGGGCGAACATACCGGAACGCAGCTGACCGTCGTTGTTCGGAATGTCTGCCTGTACCTGGATCAGGCCGCTCTGGAAGTTGACCGCAGGTTCGATGGCGGTGATATGGCCGTCAAACTGGGTTTGTGGATAAGCATCCACATTGATCTTGATGGTCTGGCCCAGCTTGATTTTGGAGATATCGGTCTGGGGCACGGTGAAGCGCAGGCGCATCACGCTGGTATCCTCCAGGCGCACGATATCTGTGCCCGGCTGCAGATACTGACCGAGGAACACATTGCGCAGGCCGACCACGCCGCTAAAGGGCGCACGGACTTCACGACGGGCAATGGTCGCCTTCAGACTCTCGATATCTGCTTCCAGTGAGCGATAGGCCGCTTCCGCCTCATCCAGCTGCTCTTTGGAGATGGAGCTGGTCTTGTAGAGGTTCTGGAAACGATCGAACTTGGCTTTTGCCGCCGGCAGCTTGGCCTGGGAGGCGCGCAGATTGGCCCGCTCCACGGTGGAGTCCAGGCTCAGCAGCAACTGGTCTGCCTTGACCGGTTTGCCTGACTCGAAGGTGATGGCGTCAATGGTACCGGCCAGTTCGGTGGAGAGGGTCACCCCCTGATTCGGCTCGATGAAGCCAATCGCTTCGATGGTCGGTACCCAATCCTGCGCCTTGGTCACCATGGCGGTGACGGGGAACTCGGGTTCCGGCCGGTTGGCCATGTATTGGGCAATCATCTTCTGTTTGAACAAATTGAAGCCGATGACGCTGCCAAACAAGGCGATCGCTATCAGCAACATAATGGCCATCCACTTTTTCATGAACAGGCTCCTGAGGTGGAAAGATTGGGGGATAAAATGGCATTCCAGCTGGCCCGGATCGCGGTTTCCAACTGCGATTCGGTCAGCGTGATGTTGTGCACCCTGCACTGCAGGGCCAGATGCATGACACTGTCCAGACTCAACACCTGGAGTGCCCGTATCGGTAAATCAATAAACAATCCTTGTTCAACGCCCTGTTCAAAAAATCGGTCCAGAGGTTCCCAGGCGGCCAGAATGACAGGATTGGTCTCCAATTCTGCCCCTAGCGGAGAGCTCTCGTACTGCAATTTGCACCGGATAGCGTTGGGTTCGTTAACAAAAATGGCATGAATATTGAGCCATAATTGGCGAAATTGTTGAAATGAAACTTTATCGATTGCTACATCGGCCATGACCATGGGCACACACTGCAAGATAGTGTGCTGGTGCAGTTGCCGGATCAGATCATCCTTGTCGCCGAAGTAGCGATAGATGGTGCCGGTGGCAACATTGGCTTTCTTGGCGACTTCAGCAATCGACAGACCATGAAAACCCCGTTCACCCAGCACCTCATGGGCCGCGTTGAAGATGCTCTCTTTTTTATCCAGAATCATCAGTGTGACTTTCGATTGAATGAACGTTCATTCATTCTAGATGGGCATCAAATCAAGTCAAGGCAGCAAGGCGATTTGCGACTGCGATCTGCCCCTTTTCGGCTGCCAGCAGGGGAATAGTGGAAGAAAAGTGCGCAATGTGCTTGAAAAAACAACGAACAGTGTTTCGGTGACAGAAAAGTGTAGACAAACCAGCAACCATCATTAATAATGCGCCCCGTTCGACAGCGTAGCGCCCGTAGCTCAGCTGGATAGAGCGCTGCCCTCCGGAGGCAGAGGTCACAGGTTCGAATCCTGTCGGGCGCACCATCAAAAGTGCGTCGGTTAAACGGGCGTTGTTGTGGAACGAAAACAGCTGTGGTGGCTGTAGCTCAGTTGGTAGAGTCCCGGATTGTGATTCCGGTTGTCGTGGGTTCGAGCCCCATCAGCCACCCCATTTTACAGCTTGTCAGGTACGCGAAGGTGGCGGAATTGGTAGACGCGCTAGCTTCAGGTGTTAGTGCCCCCCGGGTGTGAGGGTTCGAGTCCCTCTCTTCGCACCATACTTGCTGTATGACGAGGATGACTATCAGGTCGTCTTTGTTTTTTTGAAGTAAACTATTTTGAAAGAAATAGCCTCGGTGATTAGCGCAGTCCGGTAGCGCATCTGGTTTGGGACCAGAGGGTCAAAGGTTCGAATCCTTTATCACCGACCACATTTAGAAAAACCTCGCTTAGGCGGGGTTTTTTGCTTTCCGGCCTCCGCCGTGCCAGTACTCTCTCCCTGTTACGTCTGTTTACACTCTATTTGGGCAGCGCGCCCCGCCTTTCGGTTATGCTTCAGCCTCGAGTCACTGACAACCGGATGTCATCGGCCCATTTCAGGCATTTTTCCATGAATAACAAAATTTCCTTTGCTTGCTCTCCCGCCCTGCTGGCTGCCTTGCTGCTGGGTGGCTGTACCATCAAGCCGCCATCCACCGATGTGATGATGGGCTCCATTGCATCACAACCGCAGGAGGAGCGCTCTCTCTCCCCCTTGCTGACCAGCGGTGATTTTTGCGTTGCGGTGTCCCAACAGAAGGTGTTGGCACAACCTTGCAGCGGAAAAGACGATCAACTGTTCGAGTGGGATCTGGGTGAGTTGCGCCTGCAGGATCTCTGCCTGCAAGCCAAAAACGACAGCGAAGTGATGCTGGCACCCTGTGACGGTCAGGCGCAGTGGGAGTGGCAGAAAGACAGGCTGTTCAACAGCAAGGTTTCCCGCTGCCTCGATGTGGCCGGGCGACGCCATACCCCCGGCACGCCGCTGCGACTGGCTGAATGCTACGGCGGAGCGAACCAGAGCTTCAGCTGGCAGCGGCCCAATCCCTGGCTGGAAACCCTGAAAAAACAAAGCCTCACATGGTGAGGCTTTGCTGAATCGGATGTCGGGATGAATAGGATCAGGCGGCGCTGACGCTCTCCAGTTCGAACAGCTTCTCCAGATAGACAGCGACGCCATCTTCGTCGGAGGTGAGGGTCTGCTCATACTCCGGCAGCGCCATTTTCAGGCGGTCATGGGCGTTGCCCATCACGATGCCGCGTCCCACCATGGTCAACATCTCGAAGTCGTTCATGCCATCCCCGAAGGCGATCGCCTCGGACATATCGAACCCGTTCTGCTCCAGCACGGCACGCACCGCATTGCCCTTATGCACCCCGGCGTGCATCACTTCGAGACAGTCCGGCAGGGAGAAGGTGACATTGAGCTGATCGCCATAGCGCTGGTTGAGGTGCGCCTCGATCTTCAGCAGCTTCTCGTGGTCACCGATGTAGAACACCTTGTTGATCTGCTCTTTCGGTTCCTGTTTCAGGTCATCGACCAGACGGTAGGTGAACCCTGACTCGTCGTGGAACTGCAGCAACCAGGGCAGCTCCTCTTCCACCACCCAGTCATCACCCTGATAGACATTGAGGTGGATAGAGGGGTCGCGTTCGAGCGCAACCAGTTCGGCGGCGATCTCGGTCGGCAGCGGCTGGTTGAAAATCAGCTGATCCTGTTTGTCATGGACTACGGCGCCATTGGAGGTAATGAGGTAGATGTCCATCCCCAGCGCATCGCGGAAGCTGCGTACGTCAACGTGATGACGGCCGGTGGCGACCACGAATTTCACACCTTGTTCTACCAGGCGGTGCAGGGTATCCCGGGTACGGGGAGAGATCTGGTGCTGCTTGTTGAGCAGAGTGCCATCGAGATCGGATACAACTACCTTGAACATCATTACCTCGGCATCGATTAAAAACAGGGGCAGTTTACCTTAGCCCGCACTGTCACCCCATTTATTTAGGGTTACAAAAAATAGCCAGCTCAGAAGCGGGCGAAAAAGTCGACCATCGCGGTCAGGGCGGGCTGGCGTTTGTCATCGGATTCGATAAACAGTTCGTGCCAGGCTCCCTCGATGCGCAGCGGTTTGCCCCCTTCACACTTGGCAATGGTGCAGAAGCGATCCTGCGCGGCATTGTCCACCACGCTGTCGTTGCCAGCTTGCAGCACCAGCAGCGGGGTTTTGATGGCGCCCGCATCGGCAATGGCGGCATCGGCACCTGTGATCCCCTGATAAATCCAGTGGGCGGTGGCGCCACCCAGCTTGATCTGCGGGTGCTGCTCGTAGATTTGGCGGAAGGCCTGATAGCGGGGCTGGCTGTGAGTCAGTTCGTTATCGGCAAAGCCGTGATCCTGATAGGCGCTCTGACCCGGCCCATAGGGTGGTTCGCCAAACCAACCGCCGACCGTGCCTATGGTGCTAGCCAATCCCTTGGCCAGCCACTTGGGCAGACCGCCGAGATTGATGCCCAGCATGGGGGAGGAGAGAACGGCCGCCTTGATATCATCGGGCCAGCGCTCCAGATAGCGGGCTGAGATGGCCCCGCCCATGGAGTGGGCCAGCAGGAACAGCTTGGCAGGTTGGTCCGCCATGATTATCTGGTCGTGAAACTGCTTGAGATCGAGCACATAATCGTCGAACTGGTCGACATATCCCTTCTGTGGATCATCCAGCATCCGGCCGGACATCCCCTGACCGCGATGGTCGATGAGATAGAGGCTGTAGCCCTGACGCCAGAGATCCCACGCCAGCTCCTGATACTTGAGGTAGCTCTCGACCCGGCCATTGACGATGAGGATGGCGCGATCAACCTTGGCTTGCCGTAGCGCAGCATAGCGGATGGTCACCCCGTCCTTGCCCTTGAACTCCCCTTCAACCGCATGTTGGCGCCAGAAGTCGGGCAGGGTTTGCTGGTAGAGGCTGGGTACATCGGCTTCGCTGGTGAGCTGATAGGTATTGGTCACGGCAAGGGCTCCGGCAGAAAACAGGGTCAGGGCCAACAGGGAAAGAGAGAGGGGTTTCATCAGGCACACTCCTGTTGCCAATGGTGATAAAGGGCGGCGATATCCCCCGAGCAGAGCAGCGCCATGCTGGCTTGCAAGCGGGGCAGGGGCCAGTCCCACCACTGCATCTCTTGCAGCATGAGGATCTGCTCATCACTGAAGCGACGGCGGATCGTTTTGGCCGGGTTGCCGCCGACTATGGTGTAAGGGGCCACATCTTTGGTCACCACGGCGCGGGTGGCGATGACGGCGCCATCACCTATGGTGATGCCGGGCATGATCATCGCTTCCGAGCCGATCCAGACATCGTTGCCAATCCGGGTGTCCCCCTTGCGCAGAAAGCCGCTGCAGGCCCCTTCGCCAAAGGTGTCGGGATTGAACGGGAAGGTGGAGACCCAGTCCAGCCGGTGGCCCTGATTGCCCGCCAGCATGAAGGTGGCACCCGAGGCGATGGAGCAGAACTTGCCGATGATCAGGCGGTCTACTTCCGTGCCCCACTGGCCGCTGTCCCAGCTGGCACGGGTCGAGCCATCGCCGAGCAGGTAGCGGACGCAGTGATCCTCGAACGGCTTGCCGTGGTAGTAGCCGGAGTAGTAGCTGTAGTCGCCGGCCTCTATGTTCGGGTTGGTCAGGTGATCCCGGATGATTTGCGATTCCAGCCAGCTGCCAAAAGGGTTCTCCATCACTCCTCCTGCGGATCGTCCTGCTCGCTCTGTTGCGCCCAGCCTTTGCGGGTCAGCTGCATCCGCTGCCACCACTCTTCGTCCGCCAGAATTTCACCGGCCGGGCCGAGCTGGGGATAGGGCATCTCTTTCTCTTTGCAGAGCTGGGCATAGATGGGGTAACCCCCCTCGAACAGGATACTGTTCTGCTCCTCCAGCGTGAGCGGGCAGCCGCGCTGATAGCAACCGGCCAGCTCGCGCTGGCGCTGCGCTTCGTAGAGGATGGCGGCAGCCGCCACCGAGACGTTGAGGGACTGCACCATGCCGACCATGGGGATGACGATATGGTGATCGGCCAGTGCCAGCGCCTCGTCACCGATGCCGTGCTTCTCCTGACCCACCAGGATGGCGGTCGGTTTGGTGTAGTCGATGGCGCGAAAATCGACCGAGCTGTCGGAGAGATGGGTCGCCAGGATCTGCATGCCGGAGGCTTTCAGCTCGGCCACGGCGCTGCCGATATCCGGGTGCAATTTTACATCCACCCAGTTCTGGCTGCCGCGGGCGGTGCCCTTGCGTTTGTGGATCCAGGTTTTGGGCCAGACGGCGTGTACCCGGTGGATGCCGATGGCATCGGCGGTACGCACGATGGCGGCCAGATTGTGAGGTTTATGGACCTCTTCCATACAGACGGTCAAATCGAGCTGACGCTGGGCCAGCATGTCGGTGATGCGCTTGAAGCGTTCGGGGGTCATGGCTTGTCTCTATAAAAGCAGCAGGCGGCTTGCGCCGCCTGTATTCAGTTCTTCTGTCGGCTCACCTTGAGCACGTTGGGCATCACGCGGATCTTGCGCATGATGTTGGCCAGGTGGATGCGGCTCTTGGTGGTGATGAGCAGGCTGACCTGATAGACCCGGCCATCCTTCTCTTCAGTGCTGATGGCGTGAATATTGGCGCCGGTGGCGGCAATCACGTTGGCCAGCTCGGCCAGCGCACCCTGATGATTGATGATCTCGATGCTGATGCCGGTGCGGAACTCCTGTTCCTGCTCCTTGTCCACTTCCCACTGCACTGGCAGGTACTTGTCCGGCTCTTTGCTGTAGCCCTTGATGTTGCGACAGGTTTCCTGGTGGATCACCAGCCCCTTGCCCGGGCTGATGTGGGCGATGATGGCATCCCCCGGGATCGGGCGGCAGCAGTTGGCGAAGGTGACCAGCATGCCGTCGGCACCCTTGATCGGCATCTTTTTGCTGCTGGACTTGGGTTGCTCTTCCGGCGGCAGTTCATCCCCCAGCATGCGGCGCGCCACCATGACGCTCATGGCGTTGCCGAGGCCCACATCGGCCAGCAGCCCCTGCAGGTTCTCGTGCTTGGTATCGGCCAGCACCTGCTTGATGCGCGGTTCGGGGATGTCTTCGATATTCTTGGCGCCCAGCGCATGGTTGAGCAGGCGGCGACCCAGCACCACCGACTCTTCGGTGCGCAGGTTCTTGAGGAACTGGCGGATCTTGGAGCGTGCCTTGGTGGTCACCACAAAGTTGAGCCAGGCCGCGTTGGGGCGGGCGCCCGGCGCCGTGATGATCTCCACCGTCTGACCCGAATGCAGCGGGCTGCTGAGCGGGTAGGGGTGGCGGTCGACCCGCGAACCGACACAGGCGTGGCCGATGTCGGTGTGCACCGTGTAGGCGAAGTCCACCGGCGTGGCGCCAGCGGGCAGCTCCATGATGCGCCCTTCGGGGGTAAAGACGTAGATCTCGTCGGGGAACAGGTCGGTCTTGACCCCTTCGATAAATTCAAACGAGCTGCCGGCGCTCTGCTGCAATTCCAGCAGGCTCTGCATCCAGCGCTGGGCGCGGATCTGAGCCGTGGTGCCCGAGCTGTCGCCATCCTGCTTGTAGGCCCAGTGGGCGGCAACCCCTTTATCGGCCATCTGATCCATGAATTCGGTGCGGATCTGCACCTCCACCGGCACCCCGTGCGGCCCCACCAGCGAGGTGTGCAGCGACTGGTAACCGTTGGTCTTGGGGATGGCGATGTAATCCTTGAAGCGGCCGGGGCGCGGCTTGTAGAGGCTGTGCATCTGCCCCAGCACCCGGTAACAGGTATCTATGTCCTTCACCTTGACCCGAAAGGCGTAGATATCCATTACCTCATGAAATTGCAGCTCTTTTTTCTCCATCTTGTTGTAGATGGAGAACAGATTCTTCTCGCGGCCACTGACCTGATGCTCTATGCCAGCCTCTTTCAGGCGACCGCTGATTTCGCTCTGGATGGAGTCGATGATCTCGCGGCGATTGCCACGGGCGCGGCGCACCGATTCGCGCAGCACACGGGATCGCATCGGATAGAGCGCCTCGAAGCCCAGCTCTTCCAGCTCGTTCTTCATGGTATGAATACCGAGGCGGTTGGCGATGGGGGCGAAGATTTCGAGGGTTTCCCGGGCGATGCGGCGGCGCTTGTCCGGGCGCAGGGAGCCCAGGGTGCGCATATTGTGGGTGCGGTCGGCCAGCTTGATCAGAATGACCCGGATATCCTGGGTCATTGCCATCACCATCTTGCGGAAGTTCTCGGCCTGCGCCTCTTTGCGATCGCGAAATTTCAGCTTGTCGAGCTTGGAGACCCCGGCCACCAGTTCTGCAACCGCATTGCCGAATTGTTCGGCCAGATCGGCCTTGGTGACAGAGGTGTCTTCGATGACGTCGTGCAGCACGGCGGCCATCAGGGTTTCATGATCGAGGCGCATGTCACCCAGGATCCGGGCAACGGCAACGGGGTGGGTGATATAGGGTTCGCCACTGGAACGCATCTGACCCTGGTGGGCATCGCGGGCCACCACATAGGCTTGCTTGAGCTTCTCAACCTGCTCTGGCGGCAGGTAGGAACTGGCTATTTCTTTAAGGTTTTCAAATAAATACAAGACAGTCCCCGCAGCGGTGAAACGGCAATTCGTGGAATTGAGGGTATAGCCCTGAGTTTGCGAGGTTTTCGAGCGGTTGTAAATGGGGATGAACAGTCGGCACCCGGGCGGGTGCCAACCGGAGGAATAACTTAACCGCGGCCTTCGGCGATGGCAGCAACGGCAGCCAGCTCGGCGGCTTCCTGCTCTTGCTGTTCGTAGCGGTCCTGGGTGTCCATCACTTGATTGTTCACCAGACCCAGCTCGATCTCACGCAGGGCGATCACAGTCGGCTTGTCGTTCTCTTCGTCGACCAGGGGATCTTTGCCTTGTACCGCGATTTGACGAGCGCGGCGCGCGGCGACCAGCACCAGGTCAAAACGGTTACCTACCTGTTTTACAGCATCTTCTACAGTAACGCGTGCCATGCAGGACTCCAGTGTTTGGGCTTTCTGTATTAAGAAAAGCAGTGTTTAAAAATGACGCAAAAGTTTACTTGTTTTTGGCTTACTCTGCCAGTAGCTGTTGCAGCAAGTTTTTTTGAGCCTGTTGCTGGTGACGCATCTCCAGCCGTTGGCACTCAATAATGGACCTGAGCTGGAACAGCGCCTGCTCGAAGTCTTCATTGATAATGACATAGTCATACTCGTCGTAGTGCACCATTTCGGCAATGGCTTTCGCCATCCGGCCGGCAATCACTTCGGCGCTGTCCTGACCGCGTCCAATCAGGCGGCGTTCCAGCTCTTCGCGGCTGGGGGGCAGGATGAAAATGGATTTGGTCGGCATCTGCTCGCGGATCTGGCGGGCACCTTGCCAGTCGATGTCGAGGAATACGTCGATCCCCTTGGCCAGACAGGCTTCAATGGCGGCGCGTGAGGTGCCGTAGTAGTTGCCGAACACTTCGGCCCATTCCAGAAAATCACCACGCTCGATCAGCGCCTTGAACTCTTCCACCTGAACGAAGTGGTAGTGGACGCCGTGCTCTTCGCCCGGGCGGGTGGCGCGAGTGGTGTGGGAAACCGATAGCTGCATCTTGCCAGCTTGATTGTGGTTGGTCAGCAAGGCATTGAGCAGACTGGATTTACCCGCGCCGCTCGGAGAAGAGATGATATAGAGAGTGCCTTGTTGCGCCATATTATTACCTTTAATCGAAACCGCTGTTTTGGTTGTAGCAGAGACCGCCGTCTTGTGCCCGAAAGGGAGACAGCCAAACGCAAAACGCGGAAAATTCTTGAGTCAGGAGGATGTAAAGGCGGCGAATTTTACCAGAATGCGGCGAATAAAAAAACGGCCGGAATCATATTCCAGCCGATCAAAGTATTCGTAGCTTGCTGCGGGAGCGTAACCCACATCAGCCTGCATTGTGCCTTTGGCTGGGGGCTGAGGCTATCGGGTTATCCCTGCCTGATGGCTCGGAATTCCCGAGTTACCCTGTCAGTTCGGCAGCTGACGATCTGCGCAGAGACGTTCGAAGGCGGCGATCACCTGCTCATGGGTGATCTTGGCCATGGCCTCCGGGTCCTTGAGGCGGGTGCGCCAGCTCAATTCGGCCAGCGGCTTGCCGGTCTCCTGCTCGACCAGCTCCTGATAGACGCTGACCACGTAGTCGCGGCAGAGATATGGGCCGGTGCGGGCCGGATTATGGTGGGCATAGAGGCCGATCACCGGCGTGCCCACTATGGTGGCCATATGGGTGGGGCCGGTATCGGGGGCCAGTACCAGACTCGCCTCGCTAATCAGCGCCAGCAGCTGCCTGAGGTTGGTCTGCCCCACCAGATCGACCGGCTTGCTCTGGCTGAGTTGCCGGATCTCGGCAGCCAGATCCCGCTCCAGTTTGGCCGGCCCGCCACAGAGATAGACCTGAAAACCCTTGCTGGCAGCGTGATCCGCCAGTGCGGCATAACCCGCAGCCGTCCAGTTTTTGAACGCCTTGCTGGCGGCGGCGCAGATCAGCAGGGTCGGTTTGCCGCCAGTTTTCTCCCTTGCCCACGCCTGATGTTCGGCGCTGATGGGCAGTTGCCAGTCCGGGGTCAGATCCTTGATGCCGAGCTCTTTGGCAAAGGCGAGGAAACCGTCCAGCACGTGGGGAGAGGCAGGGGATGGCACCTTGTGGTTGGTGAACAGCCACTGGCCGTCGTTGGCCCGCTCCCGATCAAACCCGAGTTTGACCTTGGCCTTGATGCCGAGGGTTGCGATGCTGGCCCGCATCGCCGCCTGCAGGTGGAGCAGGGCATCGAATTTGCGCCCCTTGAGGGTATGCCAGAGATCGCGATAGCCGCGCCACCCCTTGCTCTTGTCGAAGGGGATCACCTCGACCCCGGGCAGATCGGCAAACAGGGTTGCCTCGATTTTGCCGGTGATCCAGGTGATACGGGTCTGTGGCCACTCCCGCTGGATGACGCGCACCAGCGCCAGTGCGTGGCAGCAATCCCCGATGGCGGAGAGCCGCAGGATGCAGATGGAGGAGGGGGGCGTTTGAAATAGCGGCATGTTGTGGCGCACGGCTGGCAAAAAGGGTGGATGGCATTATGCAAACTCCCCTCTGGATTGTAAAATTGCGCACAATCGTCAGCCGGGATAGGCCGGGCCCTGCGCCATGACCTGTTTCTGCACGTCGTTGATTAAAGGCCACTATTGCGGGCATGCCAGAGCGGCAGCCTCATCGCCAATTGAAAAATTGCGATCCATGACCCACCGAGCGGGATCTCCACGATGCGAGTACAGACCGAACACAACCAGATCTGCTGGTATGCCGAAGGGGCCTTTCGCGACCCTTCTCCCCAGTTATTCGATCCTGCCTGGTGGCAGAACAACCGTCAGGTGGTGGGAACCTCCATCGGGCGGGGGGTGACTTGGTTCGTCAAGGATGAGTCCCGCCATCTGGTGCTGCGTCACTACTATCGCGGCGGCATGGTGGGCAAGGTGGTGCGGGATCGCTTCTGGTTCGAAGGGGTCGAGTCGAGCCGAGCCATGGCCGAATACACCCTGCTGGCCAAGTTGTGCGAGTTGGGGCTACCGGTGCCACGTCCGTTTGGTGCCCGCATGGTCAAACAGGGCCCCTTCTATCGCGCTGATATCCTGATCGAGCGAATTCGCGGTGCCAAGGATATGGTGGCGCTGCTCAAGCAGGGGCCGGTGGCGACCGAGGTGTGGCACAAGATAGGTCAGACGGTGCGTCAGCTGCACGATGCCGGGGTCTATCACGCCGATCTCAACAGCCACAACCTGCTGCTCGATAAAGAGGGCAAGGTGTGGGTGATCGATTTTGACAAGGGTGCGATCCGCTCCCCCGGCGAATGGCAGAAGGCCAATCTGGAACGCTTGCTCCGTTCATTCAATAAAGAGTCTCAACTGCATACCAGTTTCCACTTCGTACCGGAGAACTGGCAGACCTTGATGAACGGGTATCAGGGAAAAGCGCTCTGACCCTGTTGCTCGGCGTGAACGCCAATGTTACTTATTGAGCAGGTATTCAGATCCTGTTTCGAGGCGCCCCATGGAAATGCTCAAGACACCTTTGGTCGATGTGACTGCCCGGCTTGATCCGGGTCTGCTGTCTGATGCCATGGTGCTGCTGGAGGCGGGAATCTGGAGCTGGTCAGCCCAACACGGACTGCAGCGTGATCCCTCCTGCCTGCGCCTGTTGGGATTGGGAGAGTGCTGGCCGGATGATCTTGGCTGGCTGGATCGGGTGCATCCCGACGATGTTGCCCGGCTGGAAGATGCCCTGCTCGCCTGCCAGAGCGGCCGCAGCAGCGGTCTGCGCCTCGAATACCGCATTCTGCATCATCACGGTCACTACATCCGGCTGGAAGAGCGGATGCGTCGCGATGAGCGGGGTTATCTGCTGGGGGTCGTCCGTCACCTCGATCCCGCTGCCGTGCTGGTGGAGGAGCGACATGGCACCGATCCGCTGACCGGACTGGAGAGCCGTGGCCGCTTCGAGCAACTGCTGGAGGAGCGGCTGGCGACCGAGAGTGGCACTTTCAGTCTGCTGCAGTTCTCGGTCGATCACATGGCCAAAATCCAGCAATTGTTTGGTGAAGCGGCTTGCGACGCCATGCTGGCCAAGCTGGCGCGTATCGTACGCCACGAACTGCGGCGGGAAGATCCCTTTGCCCGCTGGGATGAGGACGGTTTTATCCTGATGCTCTCCCAGACCGAGCGGATGAGTGCGCTGGAGATCGCCGAGCGGCTGCGCCTCGAGATTGCCGATGCCAGCCTGCTGTCACAGCGGCCGGTCACCGTCAGCATCGGGCTGGTGCAGAGTCAGGCTGGCGAGCAGCTCGATCATCTGCTGGCCCGGCTGGCCAGCTGTCACAGTCAGGCCAGACGGGAGCACAACACCGTCGTCGGCTGAGTGTGGTCAGGGTTGGCCGCGCTTGTCACGCTGGCAGACCCAGAGCGAGGCCAGCATCAGCAGGCCGCCGATGGTCAGTCGGGTCAGGTCGGTATCCTTGCCCCAGAGCAGCAGATTGACCAGCAAGCCGGCCGGAATGAGCGCATTGTTCATGATGGCCAGCACCCCGCTGGTGACCAGCGTCGCCCCCTTGTTCCAGAGGAAGTAGCCAAGGCCGGAGGCACCCACCCCCAGCCAGAGCAGAATGCCCCACTGCAACCCTGACGTCGGATATTGCGGTTTGCCCAGCAGCCACCAGGCGGGCAGTGCGATCACCAGCGCTCCCAGATAGAAGCAGCCGAACACCGCCAGTTGCGGCGGTTGCTCCGCCTCCCGTGCCAGCAGTACCTTGTAGCCCACCTGACCGAGCGCGAAACAGAGGTTGGCCCCCTGCACCACCAGAAATCCCAGCACATAACTTTCGGTCAGGCCGTCGAAGCGGATGACGGCAGCCCCGAGCACCGCCAGCAGGGCGCCCCACAGATAGGTGGGCTTGAAGCGCCCTTCCAGCAGGTCGTGGAGCAGGGTGACGTAGATGGGGGTGAAGATGGTAAAGACCAGCACTTCCGGCACCGTCAGCACCAGAAAGGAGTGGTAGTAGAAGAGATACATGATGCCGAGCTGGATGGCACCGAGAGCCATCAGTTTGCCTACCAGAGCGGGGCGCAGCCAGCGGCGGCGCAGGAAGGGGAGAAACACCAGACTGGCGAGGGCGATGCGGGTCAGCACCGAGAAGTAGGCATCGACCTGACCAGCGAGGTAGACCCCGATCAGGCTGAAGGAGAATGACCAGAGCAGGGTGACCCCTATCAAGTAGTTCATGTGTTTGATTTATCGTCAGTTGTCAATTTTAAGGGGGCTATGATGGCCGAGATGGAAGCGGCAATCCAGCGTTTATGGGCGCGATTGCCACAGGTCGGAGCATTTTCCTTTACCGCCAGCAATAGCGAGGGGTCGGCGACCGACTGGAATGGTCGGGGCGAGGGGCGTGTGCAGGTGACCGATCATCAGGGGAGCTGGCTATTTAACGAGCAGGGCCGTTACATAACGCCTCATGGAAGGGAACTCGCCATGCACAACCGCTTCTGGTGGCAGCGCAGCGAACGGGGGATCCGTCTCTCCCATCTGCGTTATGAGGCGCCGGTCGAGCTGTTCGAGCTGCTGCCGCAAGGAGATGGCCGCTGGCTGACCGCCGAGCCCCATCTGTGCGGGGCGGATCACTATAGTGCCGAGTTGACCGAGATCGACGGCGGTTTTCTGCTGAGCTGGCAGATCTCCGGGCCGCGCAAGAACGAGCGACTCAGCTATCGCTATTCGGTTTGAATTTCAGATGGTTGTCGTTGGCTTTTTTGGCCAGTCAGTCTGATATATCAGGCTGACTGTTGGAATGTGTATCAGTCTGGCTAGCTCGTCTAAGTTTCCCGTGAAGGTGTTGCTCACACTCTATGTTGTCAGTAGCTCTGCAAAAGCGTTTATCAGTCTTATCAGGGCAAACGCTGCTATGGCAACGCACAGGTTTTCTAACGGGCTATTGGTCACCAATGTATGAAGGGTATGGGCTAGGACAAGAGCATTGCGCATGTGAATCACCTTAATGAGTCGGTTGCATTACTGATAGCCAGTTCTTTAAGGATTCACTGTTGGTGAGAAACCACTATTAGCTCAGTCCCCCATCAAAACAGTTGATAACAGGTAACGGTTTTCTCCTGATCTCGAACATAAAAAAACCGGCGCAGAGCGCCGGTAGCGGGGGGACAAATCGGAGGTTTTTTAAAACAGTCCCAAAACAGGAGAGATAGACTCTCGTCACACATTCAGAGATGGACTTCAGGCATTCAGGGCATAGCTCAGCATGGCTTGCAGCTTGCTATCGAAGAACCAGGGCAGCAGTACCATCAGCAGGCCCAGGATCCCGGCCAGCCGCTGGCGATATTGCCAGCCGGCAATCAGAACCAGACCACCGCACAGTGTGGTCAGGATGCCTGACATAGGGAGACCTCGCGCTGCATGCGACGCTGTTGCGCCCACTGGTTCATGGCGACCGAGCCGAGGATCAGGGCCAGAGCAACACCTGTGGTGGGGTGGATCTGCTCGCCGAGGAACAGGGCACCCAGCATCACGCCGAACAGCGGCACCAGATAGTTGCTGAAGGAGGCGAACGTCGGGCCGGCCTTCTGGATGAGGGCCATGTAGAGGAAGTAGACCAGACCGGTACAGAGGGTACCCAGCACGGTGATCGCACTCAGGGCCTGGGTGCTCGGCAGGGTCAGGCTGCTGAGGTCAACCATGAAGGGGGCGACCAGCAGCAACTGGATTGCCGAGGAGATCAGGATATTGCGGGCGACCACGACCGGATGGTCCTTGGCGAAGCGCTTGATCATCAGCAGGCCGATGGCGAAGCAGCTGGCACCCAGCAGGATGGCCATGGCACCGAGCAGGCCGGCGTTCATGCCCTGGGAGAGTTTCGGCCAGAACAGGGTGAGCACACCGGCAAAGCCGATGATCACGGAAAGCAGGCCGGTTTTGGTGATTCTTTCACCAGAAATAAACAGCGGTGCAGCCAGAATGGTCACAAACGGGATACAACCCATGACCACGGCGGCGATGGCGCTATCCACATACTGTTGGCCCCAGGCGACCATGATGAAGGGGATGGTGGCATCCAGCAGGGCGATCAGCATATAGGTGCGCCACGGGGTGTGCTCACTCTTGAGCCGCATGAACAGGCAGAGCAGACCCAGGGTCAGGCTGCCGCACAAGGCACGACCGGCAGCCACCAGAATGGGGGGCAACTCGGCAACGGCCTGGTGCATGAAAATGAACTGGGAACCCCACAGCAGGCCAATGGCCAGCAATAACAGATAGCTACGCATTTGAATCTCCGATGTATTAAGCCAGCGCATTCTAGGCAATCTGTTACTATGGTAAAAATGAATTGTTGGCATTTAACTATGGCTAATATCGATGGATAGCTCGCTCGCCCGTCTCGACCTCAACCTGCTCGCTGTATTCGACATGCTGATGCAGGAGCGCAATGTCACTCGTGCCGCCGAACGGCTGCATCTCTCCCAATCCACTGTCAGTCACGCCTTGGGGCGGCTGCGGGTGGCGCTGGATGACCCGCTGTTCGTGATGAGTCGGCGCGAGATGATGCCGACCGAGCGGGCCAAGGCGCTGGCCGGGCCGGTTCGCCAGGCGCTGGCGATGCTGGAGCAGGGATTGCGGCAGGCCAAGGGGTTTGATCCCGCCACTGCGCGGCGGATTTTCCGCATCGCCACCCCGGGCTCGGTGGAGCACGGGCTGGTGCCGGTGCTGGTGGAGAGGCTCCATCGGCAGGCCCCTCACTGTCGGCTTGAGGTGTGCGAGCTGGCCGACAGCGACTACGAGCGGGAGCTGGAGAAGGGGGAACTGGATCTGGTGATCGGTTTCGCCGGGGCGAATCACCTCTCACCGCGCTTGTGGCGGGAGGAGTGGTTCAACAACCCGCTGGTCTGCCTGTCGCCGCTTGGCAGCGAATTGCCCGATGTGCTGACTCCGGTCGAGCTGGTCAGCCGTCCCCACATCCACACCTCCAGCTGGGGTCACAGTCAGGCGATGGTGGAGCTCTGGCTGGCCCGCTTCGGGGTGGAGCGGGAGCTGGGGGTCAGGTTACCGAGCTTTATGGCGGTGCCGCCGTTAATGGCGACCGGCCGCTATCTGGTGGTGGTGCCCGAGATGATCGGGCGCCACTTCTGCCGCTACTACCCGCTGCGGATGCATCAACTCGACCCCGCCATCCCCATCGTCTACCTGATGGCGGGGCACCCGCTCACCGCCCACGACGAGGCGATAGGCTGGTTCAAGAGCCTGCTGCACCAGCTGGTGTTCGACCTCTACGGCGACGATGCGCTCGGGACCCCCGCTCAGCGGATGTTGGCGAAGTAATCCAGCCCCATGGCGCTTTTCACCTCCGCCAATACCTCATCGGTGATGATGCGAGCCTGCTCGGTGCCCTGATAGAGCAGTTCCAGCAGCATCTTCTTGTCGGCAATGGCCGCGGCACGGCGCTCCCGCATCGGGGCGAGCAGGGTCTGCAGGCAGTCGTTCAGCACCTGTTTGCAGCGCATGTCCCCCAGTCCGCCTCGTCGGTAGTGCGCCTTCATCTCGGCGACCAGCGCCTTGTCGGGGTGGAAAGCATCGAGATAGGCGAACACCGTATTTCCCTCCACCTGACCCGGATCGCTCACCTTGAGGTGGTTGGGGTCGGTATACATGGCGAACACCGCCTGTTTGACCTCTTCCGCCGACATGCCGAGTTCTATGGTGTTGCCGAGAGACTTGGACATCTTGGCCTTGCCGTCGATGCCGGGCAGGCGGCCGGTGTCGCTCAGGATCGGCTGGCATTCGGTCAGCACCTCTTTGCCTACCAGAGAGTTGAAGCGGCGGACGATCTCGTTGGTCTGCTCCAGCATCGGCAGCTGATCTTCCCCGACCGGCACATGACTGGCGCGAAAGGCGGTGATGTCGGCGGCCTGACTCACCGGATAGACCAGAAAACCGGCCGGCAGCGTGCGCTCGAACCCTTTCTGCTGGATCTCCGCCTTGACGGTGGGGTTGCGCTCCAGCCGCGCGACGCTGACCAGATTGAGGTAGTAGCAGGTGAGTTCGGCGAGGGCGGGCAGGGCGCTCTGCAGGCAGAAGGTGGTCTTGGCCGGGTCGAGGCCGACCGCCAGATAGTCGGCCATTACCTCCAGCACATTGTCGGTCACCTTGGCCGGGTTGTGGCCGTTGTCGGTCAGCGCCTGCAGATCGGCGATCATCACGAATTGACGGTAGTGGTGCTGGGCTTCGACGCGCTGGCGCAGCGAGCCGACATAGTGGCCGATGTGCAGTTTGCCGGTGGGACGATCGCCAGTCAGGATTACGGGGTTGTGCATGTCACTCTCTCCAGTTGGGTGAGCCGGGAGGCGACAAAGGGATAAAAACAGTTGACCGCCTCTCGGCGGTCACGGTGTTTTCTTTGGGGAATTTACAATAGAAACGCGGTGCCGCCTGTTTAGGTGCAGCACCACCAGTAGTTGTGATTGAATGCGGTCATATTCATAGCAAATCAAACTACGCCGGTTTCATTACTTCTGCAAGGGGACGACCAGCAGATCGCAGGGCACCGTATTCATCAGCTGACGGGCGCTGGAGGTGAGCAGACTCCAGAAACTCTGGCGATGGCCGCACACCAGCAGGTCGATCTCATACTCCTTGACCGCCTGATTGACCCGCTCGCTCAGATCGCCGCAGATCACCAGCTTCTTCTCGATGGGGTAGTCCACCGAGGCCAGAAATGCCTCCAGCTTCTCTTTCGCTTCGGCGATCACCTGATCCTGCACGTTGTCGATGTCGATATCGATCATCTCGGTGTAGAGATCCTTGAGGTCCACATCGACATGGATAACCGACAGCTTGGCGCCGTTGGAGCGGGCTCTGTCCACCGCCTTGTCGATCACCTTGCGGTTATCTTCAGAGAGGTCGATCGCGGCCAGAATATGCTTGTAATAGGTTGTTCCACTCATGGGGGTTCTCCTTACCGATCCTTCAGCCCACTATACCAATCTCTGCTGAAACTAAAATGGTGCCTTGGGCACAGTTTAGGGATTTGAACGAGTTTAATTTCCAACTGACGGTTGCGGTTGACTCAATTAATAATCACTTTTTGCTCGTTAATTAAACAGGAGTTTGAGCCAGGTCACACCCACTCTATTGCCCGCAGCCGGTGAGAGGCATAGGATGGGCCCGTGCTTCGCAATGAACACAAAACAACAAAAAGCATCTGAATACCGCTTTGGGGAGCCACGTGCTCCCTTTTGTTTATCCGCCTCATTTCCCGCGGCTTTTCTGACTGATAGCGATCCGGCATCAAGTTAATCTCCTTCGATTTGGTTATGCTGTAGCCAGTTTCTTTGGAGGCCTTCCCATGATCATTCATCCCCAGATTCAAGGTTGTGTTGCCCGCAACTGTCATCCCATCGGCTGCCGCGCCGCCGTGCAGCAGCAGATTGAACGCATCAAGACAGCGGGCCCGTTCAACGGCCCCAAGCGGGTGCTGGTGCTGGGGGCTTCCTCCGGGTTTGGACTGGCGTCGCGCATTGCACTCGCCTTCGGGGCTGGTGCCGACACCATCGGCATCTCCTTCGAGCGCGGCCCTTCCGACAAAGGATTGGGCAGCGCCGGTTGGTACAACAACATCTGGTTTCGCAAGGAGGCGGAGCAGGAGGGGCGTATCGCCATCAACCTGATCGGTGATGCCTTCTCCGACGGCATGCGCCAGCAGGCCATCGACACCATCCGCCAGCAGCTGGGGCAGGTGGATCTGGTGATCTACTCGCTGGCGAGCGGTATCCGGGTGCTGCCCGATGGCACGCAGGTGCGTTCGGTGCTCAAGACCACCGGCCAGCCGTTCAGCGGTTGGGGATTGGATCTGGAACGCGATACCTTGGTGCAGCAGTCGCTGGCGCCCGCCACGCCGGAGGAGATCCGCGACACCGTCACCGTGATGGGGGGCGAGGATTGGCAGCTCTGGATGCAGGCGTTGCAGCAGGCGGATTGTCTCGCCCCCGGTGCGCAAACCGTGGCCTACTCCTACATCGGCCCCGAATCCACCTATCCCCTCTATCGGGATGGCACCATCGGTTATGCCAAGGAGCATCTGCACGCCACCGCCGAGACCATCAACCTGCAACTGGCCGAGATTGGCGGCCATGCCTGGGTGTCGGTCTGCAAGGCGCTGGTAACCAAGGCGAGCGCCTATATTCCGGTGCTGCCGGTCTATCTCGGCTTGCTGATGGGGGTGATGAAGGAGCGCGGTGTGCACGAAGGCTGCATCGAGCAGATGCAGCGACTGTTTGCCGCCAAGATGTACGGGGCCAATGGGGTGGTGGCCGATGGTAACCGGCTGATCCGGATGGATGACCACGAGCTCGACCCGGCCATTCAGGCCGCCATTTCGGCGCTCTGGCCCAAGGTGACGCCGGACAATTTCCACGCGCTGGGGGACTTTGCAGGGCTGCGGCAGGACTTCATGCAACTCAACGGCTTCGAGCTGCCGGGCGTCGATTATGCAGCGCCGGTGGATGTCGCCTCCCTTGGCGAGCTGACCCCCTGAGCTGAAAGAAACGGGATCTCCCTCTCGTTGGCGGGTTGATTCGCGGCGGGAGTGTGGCGACAATCGATACCAAATCACTGAGGAGAAACAAGATGCTGGCCCAAGCCATGATCGAGAAGTTGAACGAGCAGATTAACCTGGAGTTCTACTCCTCCAATCTCTATCTGCAGATGAGCGCCTGGTGCGAAGACAAGGGCTTTGAAGGGGCGGCGACCTTCCTGCGCCAGCACGCGGTCGAGGAGCGCCAGCACATGGAGCGTCTGTTCACCTATGTGAGCGAGACCGGCGCCATGCCCAAGCTGGGTGCCATCGATGCCCCTCCCCACGAGTTCAAGTCGCTGGGTGACGTGTTCCGTACCACCCTGGAGCACGAGTACCACATCACCAAGTGCATCAATGGTCTGGCCCACGTAGCCTTCACCACTCAGGACTACTCCACTTTCAACTTCCTGCAGTGGTATGTGGCCGAGCAGCATGAAGAGGAGAAGCTGTTCAAGAGCATTGTCGACCGTCTGGGTCTGGTGGGTGAAGATGGCAAAGGCCTCTACTTCATCGACAAGGAGCTGGCCGAACTGGCCAAGGGCGCCCCGGCCAGTATCATGGACAGCAACGCCTGATAGTCGTGGACACTTAGTGTTCAGCCAGTACAATAACGGCCCTTTTAAGGGCCGTTATTTATTCTGGTGGGCAGCCACTATGGTTGTGTTCCGCCAGAGGCAATCTCGGTTCTGGCCAGGTGCCGTTTCTATTTTGATAAGTGAGTGATGATGAAGCAGGTCGATGTGGTGGTGATCGGGGCCGGTGCGGCCGGATTGATGTGTGCGGCGCAGGCGGGCTATCGGGGACGCTCCGTGCTGGTGCTCGACAACGCCAAGAAGCCGGGCCGCAAGATCCTCATCAGTGGCGGTGGTCGCTGCAACTTCACCAACCATCAGGCGGGCGCTCACGCCTACCTGTCGGAGAATCCCCACTTCAGCAAGTCGGCGCTGGCCCGCTACACCCAGCAGGACTTTATCGATCTGGTAGATCGCCACGGGGTCAACTATCACGAACGCACCCTGGGGCAGCTGTTTTGTCTCGAGAGTGCCAAGGATATCGTCGATGTGTTGCTCACCGAGTGTGACTGGGCCGGGGTGACCCTGCAGTTTCAGACCGAGATCCTCACCCTCAGCAAGCAGGACGAGGGCTTCGTGCTGACGACCAGCAAGGGGGAGATCGGCTGTCACTCGCTGGTCATCGCCACCGGCGGCCTCTCCATGCCCAAGCTGGGGGCGACCCCATACGGCTTCAAGCTGGCGGAGCAGTTTGGCCTCAAGGTCATTCCGACCCGCGCCGGTCTGGTGCCCTTTACCCTCCATCAGGCGGAGAAAGAGGCGTTCGCCGATCTGGCGGGCATCAGCCTGCCGGTGGCGGTGACCGCCGAGGATGGCACCCGCTTCAAGGAGGCGATGCTGTTCACCCATCGCGGCCTCTCCGGCCCCGTCATCCTGCAGATCTCCTCCTACTGGCATGCCGGCGAGAAGATCCACATCAACCTGCTGCCGGAGCTGGATATTCCGGCCGCCCTGCGTGAGTGGGCGCAGGCACACCCCGCGCAGGAGCTGAAAACCGTGCTGGGGCGCGAGCTGCCCAAGCGCTTCGTCGACAAACTGGTGGAACTGGGCCAGCTGGTCAGCAAGCCGATGCGTCAGTACAACGAGCGTGAACTGGAAGCGGTGGCCAATCTGCTGGGTGACTGGCAGATCCTGCCCAACGGCACCGAGGGTTATCGCACCGCCGAAGTGACCCTGGGCGGCGTCGATACCAACGAGCTCTCCTCCAAGACCATGGAGGCGCGCAAGGTGCCGGGCCTCTACTTCATCGGCGAGGTGGTGGACGTGACCGGCTGGCTCGGTGGCTACAACTTCCAGTGGGCCTGGTCCTCCGGTTGGGTAGCTGGCCAATATTGTTGATGTCGCTGGGGCTGGTTTATCCGGCCCCGATTTATTGGTCAGGGTTATGGTGATCGGTTGGGTTGCCGCAAGGGGGCGCAGATGCTTGAGAATCAGATGATGTTGTTGGCGGTGTTCGAGCGGGCGGCGCTGATGCTGATGACCCTCTTCTTCCTGACCCGCACCCGGCCGTTCCAGCGGCTGTTCCAGAAGCGGGATCACACCCCGGCGGAGCTGGTGCTGGTAGCCTCCATCTTCGGCCTGTTTGCGGTGTTCAGTACCTACACCGGCATTCCGGTGGAGGGGGCGCTGATCAATGTGCGGATCATTGCCATTATCTCCGGTGGCATCCTGTTCGGCCCCTGGGTCGGCATTCCGGCCGGGGTCATCTCCGGCCTGCACCGCTATCTCATCGACATGGATGGTCACACTTCGATCCCTTGCCTTATTGCCAGCATCATCGCCGGTCTGCTCGCCACCTGGCTGCACCTGCGTTGCCGCAAGTCGCGGCTCTGGCTCTACGGCATTCTGGCGGGGATGCTCTGCGAAGGGCTGACCATGCTGCTCATCTGGCTGCTGACCGAGCCCCACGAGGTCGGGGTGGAGATCGTTAACCACATCGCCTATCCGATGATCGCCGGGGCGCTCTGCATCGGCCTCATCATCAAGCTGGTGCAGGATCTGGATGACGAGAAGGAGCTGATTGCCGCCAAGCAGGCCAAGCTGGCGCTCGATATCGCCAACAAGACGCTGCCCTTCTTCCAGAACATCGATCGTCACTCCCTCAGTCAGGTGTGCGATGTGATCCGGCGCGACATCAGCGCCGATGCGGTGGCCATCACAGATACCCATGACGTGCTGGCTTATGTCGGGGTGGGCAAGGACTATTACGAGCTGGATGAGCACCACGCCATCAGCGGCATGACCCAGCAGGCGGTGCTGCTCGACCAGATCATCATCAACAACGATCTGCGCCAGTATCACCTCTCCGATTTCCACTCGGTCATCATTATTCCGCTGCGGGAAAACGGCGCGGTGAGCGGCACCCTCAAGATCTACTACCGTCGTACCCACAGCATCACCAGCTCCCTGCGGGAGATGGCGGTGGGCCTCTCTCAACTCATCTCCACCCAGATGGAGGTGTCGCGCATCGAGCAACTCAAGGAGATGACCCGCAAGGCGGAGTTCACCGCCCTGCAGAGCAAGATCAATCCGCACTTCCTGTTCAACGCCCTCAACGCCATCTCATCCTTGATCCGCATTCGCCCCCAGCAGGCGCGCCAGCTCATTGCCAATCTGGCGGATTACCTGCGCTACAACCTCAACAAGGGTGACACCCTCATCGACATCAAGGAGGAGTTGCAGCAGGTACGCGACTACGTGGCCATCGAGCAGGCCCGCTTTGGCGACAAGCTGGAGGTGGTGTTCGATGTGGATGATGTGCATATCGAGGTGCCGAGCCTGCTGTTGCAGCCGCTGGTGGAAAACGCCATCCTGCACGGCATCCAGCCCCGCAGCGCGCCGGGTCGGGTCACCATCGAGGTGAAGCAGCTGGCGGGCGGCATCCGGGTATCGGTACGAGACACCGGTTACGGCATCAGTCAGGAGGTGATCGACGGGGTGGCCGCCGGGCGGGTGGAGAGCCGCAGTATCGGCCTGATGAACGTACATCAGCGGGTCAAACTGCTCTATGGCGACGGCCTGCACCTCAAGCGGCTGGAGCCGGGTACCGAAGTGAGTTTCTATCTGCCGGATCAGGAGTCGATGCCATGCTGAGAGCCATCATGGTTGAGGATAAGTGGGTGCCGCGAGAGGTGTTGTCATGCTGAAAGCGATCATAGTGGAAGACGAATGTTTGATTCGTGAGGAGCTTGCTTCTCCTGTGCTCCTTCAGGGGGCAATGTCATGTTGAAAGCGATCATTGTGGAAGACGAGTATCTGGCTCGCGAGGAGCTCATCTATCTGGTGAACCAGCACAGCTCCATCGAGATAGTGGCGAGCTTCGAGGATGGGCTGGAGGCGTTCAAATACCTGCAGGATCACGAGGTGGATGTGGTGTTTCTGGATATCCAGATCCCCTCCATCGATGGCCTGCTGCTGGCCAAGAACCTGCACAAGTCGAGCCATCCGCCCCACATTGTCTTCGTTACCGCCTACAAGGAGTTTGCGGTGGAAGCGTTCGAGCTGGAGGCGTTCGACTACATTCTCAAGCCCTACAACGAGCCCCGCATCATCAATCTGCTGCAAAAGCTCGAGCATGCGGGCAAGTCGCAGCCAGCCTCCACGGGGGAGGCGAGCGGTGAGGGGAGCAGCCCGCACAATCGCACCGTCAATCTGGTGAAGGGGGAGCGCATCATCGTCACCCCCTGCGAGCAGATCTACTACGCGGAAGCCGACGAGAAGCTTACCTATGTCTACACCCGTGATGACCGCTACGTGATGACCATGACCATCAGCGAGTTTGTCAGCCGGTTGCCTGCCGAGGGGTTCTTCCGCTGCCACCGCTCCTACTGCGTCAACATCAACAAGATCCGCGAAATAGTCCCCTGGTTTAACAGCACCTATCTCATCCGGCTCCATGATCTGCCGTTCGAGGTGCCGGTCAGTCGCAGCAACATCAAGGCGTTCCGTCAGCTGATGCGGCTCTGATTGTCATTCATTCCCGCCGATCTGCATTTCATGCCTTAATCGATCGGCGCGAACTGCGTCTTGCCTATAGTGGCCTCAATTTCCTTAAGGCCATCGACCGAGACGCATCATGACCAAAGAGATGAATCGCACCCGGTACCTGACACTGATCGGTACCATTATCACCCAGTTCGCACTGGGTTCCGTCTACACCTGGAGCCTGTTCAACGCCCAGCTCTCCGACAAGCTGGACGAGCCGGTGAGTCAGGTCGCTTTCGCCTTCGGCCTGCTCAGCCTCTCGCTGGCGGTCGCCTCCTCCATGGCGGGCAAGCTGCAGGAGCGATTCGGGGTGCGCAACGTGACCCTGGGTGCCGGCGTGCTGCTCGGCATCGGTTTCTTCCTCACTGCCCATGCCAGCAATCTGGCGATGCTCTACCTCTGCGCGGGCATTCTGGTCGGTTTTGCCGACGGCACCGGCTACCTGATGACCCTCTCCAACTGCGTGAAATGGTTCCCGGAGCGCAAGGGGCTCATCTCCGCCTGCTCCATCGGTGCCTATGGTCTCGGCAGTCTCGGTTTCAAATACATCAACCTGCTGCTGCTCTCCAGCTCCGGCCTTGAGACCACCTTCCAGCTGTGGGGGCTGATCGCCATGTCCATGGTGCTGGTGGGCGGCATGCTGATGAAGGATGCGCCCAAGCAGGCCGCTTCCGTGCAGCAGAGCGAGAGCCGTGACTTCACTCTGGCTGAGGCGATGCGCAAGCCACAGTACTGGATGCTGGCGCTGATGTTCCTCACCGCCTGCATGAGTGGCCTCTACGTCATCGGCGTGGCCAAGGATATCGGCGAGAAGATGGTGGGTCTGCCTGCTGTGGTCGCCGCCAATGCCGTCGCCATCATCGCCATGGCCAACCTGGGTGGCCGTCTGGTGCTGGGTATCCTCTCTGACAAGATGTCCCGCATCCGGGTCATCACCATCGCCCAGCTGATTACCCTGGCGGGCATGGCGCTGCTGCTGTTCGTGCCGCTCAATGCCAATCTGTTCTTCGTGGCGGTTGCCTGTGTGGCCTTCAGCTTCGGTGGCACCATCACCGTCTACCCCTCGCTGGTGAGCGACTTCTTCGGTCTCAACAACCTGACCAAGAACTACGGCGTTATCTATCTGGGCTTTGGTCTGGGCAGCATCATCGGCTCCATCGTGGCCTCCCTGTTTGGCGGCTTTATGGCGACCTTCCACCTGATCCTGGTATTGCTGGTGGTGGCGCTGGTGCTCTCCCTCACCATCCGCCTGCCGGCACCGGTAGCGGTGGAGCGGGCCTGATAAGCCTTCCTGCCATAGCAAGCAAAAACAGAGACCCGGGCCATGCCCGGGTCTTTGCATTTCCGATGGTCGATCAGCGCCGCGCTAGCCCCAGCAGCTGGCGGGCCTTGCGGCAGCTCTCTTCCACCGTTGACCACTCATCACCGGTTACCGTGATGTGGCCCATCTTGCGGCCGGGGCGGGGTTCGCCCTTGCCGTAGAGGTGCAGATGCAGGCCGGGCAGCGCCAGCAGGGCGGCCCAGTCGGGCGTGCCGTTTTGCCAGAGATCACCCAGCAGGTTGATTAACAGGGCGGGGCGCACTGCGATTTGCTCCGGCAGCGGCAGATCGCACAGGGCCCGTACCTGCAACTCGAACTGGCTGCATGCAGCGTTGTCGAGGCTGGGGTGACCCGAGTTGTGGGGACGGGGCGCCAGCTCGTTGACCAGCAATCGGCCTTCCACCAGAAAGAACTCCACCGTCAGCACCCCGACGTAATCGAGGGCCGCGATCAGCCGCTCGGCTATTGCTTTGGCTTCGCTCTCCAGCGCCGGCACATTGGTCGGGGAGCGAGTCTGATCGAGGATGCCGCCGCGGTGCCAGTTCTGCACCAGCGGCAGGGCGCTGATGGCACCGCTCGGGTTGCGCGCCAGGGTCAGGGCAAACTCCCCCTCCAGCGCCAGCCGTTTCTCCAGCACGCAAGGCACAACACTGGTTGCCAGCGCCGTCGCCAGCTCATCCAGATTACTCACTTGCCACTGCCCCTTGCCGTCGTACCCTTCGCTGGCCGTTTTGAGAATGGCAGGGAACAGTTCGCTGGCCTGTGCGGGGATGGGCTCTTCCGGCAATAGCGCCAGATAGGGGGCGACCGGGATGTTGGCTCCGCGCAGAAAGGCTTTCTCTTCACGGCGGTCCTGACAGACCCGCACCGCGCTGGCGGCCGGGCGCACCGGCTTTTGTTTTTCGAGCAGGGCGAGGGTGGTGGCAGGCACGTTCTCGAACTCGCAGCTGATGGCCTCGCAGTAGCTGGCCAGTTCGTGCAGGGCTGCGGTGTCGTCATAGGGGGCGACAATATGGTGATCGGCTGCGGCCCCGGCGATGCTGGCCGGATCGGGATCCAGCACCACTACCTTGTAGCCGAGGCGGTGGGCGGCCATCACAAAGTAGCGGCCAAGCTGGCCGCCCCCCAGCATGCCGAGGGTGGCGGGAGGCAGGATCATGTCGGCTCCTCCAGCGTGAGGGCAAGCACCCGGTCGCGCTCGCGGGTGCGGAAGTCGTCGAGCTGCTGCAGGTAGCGGGGGGCGTCGCCGTCTTGTGCAACGGAGAGCAGAGAGACAGCAAACAGGGCTGCGTTGGCAGCCCCCGCCTCGCCGATGGCGAAGGTGGCGACCGGCACCCCTTTGGGCATCTGCACGATGGAGAGCAGGGAGTCCATTCCCTTGAGATGGCGCGAGGGGATGGGCACCCCCAGCACCGGCAGCGTGGTCTTGGCGGCGACCATACCAGGCAGATGAGCGGCGCCACCGGCTCCGGCGATGATGGCGCGCAGACCGCGCGCGCGCGCGCTGGCGGCATACTCGAACAGCAGATCCGGGGTGCGATGGGCCGAGACTACCTGCGCCTCGTAGGGCACGCCGTGCTCCTTGAGGATGCGGGCGGCAGCCTGCAGCACGGGCCAGTCGGAGTCGGAGCCCATTACCAGGCCGATCAGGGGAGCGGTGTTCATTTTTTCTGGTTCCTTGCTGTTAAACGTTTGCTTTTGGTGGGCAAAAAGAGCCGGCAAGCCGGCTCAGAATTTCTCGGGTCGCACGATTTCGACCGGCTGCAGAAAGGCGATCATGGCGTAATCGGGGTAGTAGCGACTCTGCAGGTGGGCCAGCAGCCGCTCCGCCTGCTCCCGGCTGCAGATCGCCTCCAGCCGGATGTTGCCGCTCTCGCTCCAGCTGGCGTTGCGCTCACCATGATCGCCCCGACCGCGGGCATCTGTGATGGTGTAGCCGCGCAGCCCCTCACGGGTGAGGGTGCGCAGCAGGGTAGGCTCCAGATTGGCTTCCGTGATGACGGTCAGCAGGGTGCGGGTCTCGGTCTGCATGTGGCTACTCCGTGAAGTGGCGGGCCCAGCTGTGGTAGAGCGGGAGCCCCAGCATGATGTTGAACGGGAAGGTGACCCCCAGTACGGCGCTGAGGGACAGCCCCGGGTTGGCCTGAGGCACGGCGATGCGCATGGTGGCCGGCACGGCAATATAGGAGGCGCTCGCCGCCAGGGTGGCCAGCAGGGTCAGGCCGCCGAGGGAGAGCCCCATCAGCTGGCCAGCCGCCAGCCCCAGTCCCGCTGAAGCGAGCGGCATCAACAGGGCGAAGCCGAGCAGGAACAGGCCGTGGCGGCGCAGATCCTGACACTGACGGGCGACGATGAGGCCCATCTCCAGCAGGAACAGCGCCAGCGCTCCCTTGAACAGGTCGACAAACAGCGGTTTGAGCGGGGCAATCCCGTCCGGCCCGGCCAGATAGCCGATGGCCATGCCGCCCAGCAGCAGAGTTACCCCTTTGCCGAGGAAGGTCTCGTGGGCCAGCATGCGCCAGCGGGTCTCGCGACTGATGCCTCGGGCCAGCACTATGCCCACCAGAATGGCGGGGATCTCCATCACCGCGAGAAAGATGGATAGCTGGGATTCAAAGCTGATGCCCCGCTCGGTGAGCCAGTTCACCCCGACCGCAAAGGTGGCGACGCTGACCGAACCATAGTGGGCGGCAGTGGCGGCGGCATCGACCTGGTTCATCTTGAGGCGCAGCATGGCAAAGCCGAGTAGGGTCTGCACCACGCCGAGCAGGATCACCAGCGCCAGTTGTGGCAGCAGAGGTTGCAGGGATTGCTGGGCCAGACCGACGCCGCCCTTGAGGCCGATGGCCAGCAGCAGAAAGAGGGAGAGGGTGTCGTAGAGGGCAGGCGGCAGTTTGAGCTCGGAGCGCACCAGACCGGCCAGCAGACCAAACAGAAAGAAGAGTACAACAACGTCCAGCATGATGGTTCGCATGGCAGTTCAGATAATGGTTGCATGCTAGAGCCCGCAATGTTTCGATAAAATCAGATTCTCGCTGATGGTTGTTCGGTAAAAACTGATAGGGAACGGCATGCTCAACTACAAACAGCTCTACTACTTCTGGCATGTGGCACGCAGCGGCAGTGTGACGCAGGCCGCCGAACAGCTGCATCTCACGCCGCAGACCATCAGCGGTCAGGTTGCAGAGCTGGAGCAGTCCCTCGGAGTGGCGCTGTTCAACCGGGTGGGGCGGCGTCTGGTGCTGACCGCCGCCGGACGGCAGGCGCAGGAGCAGGCGGGGGCGATTTTCTCGCTCGGTGCCGAGCTGGAGCACACCCTGCGCCACGCCAGTCAGGAGCTGACCATGCAGGTGGGGATCGCCGATTCGGTACCCCGCACCCTGGCGTTCGAGCTGCTGGCCCCCGCCATGGCGCTGGCGACCCCGCTGCGGCTGGTGTGTCACGAGGAGCGGGCCGAGCAGCTGTTCAGCGAGCTGGCTCGTCATAAGCTGGATATGGTGCTGATCGATCGCCCGCTTCCCCCCGACAGTGGCGTGCGCGGCTACAACCACGAGCTGGGGCGCAGCCCGCTGGCGCTGTTTGCCAGCCCGGAGCTGGCGGCGCGGGCGCGGGATGGCTTTCCCGCCTCGCTGGAGGGGTTGCCGCTGCTGATCCACGGAGAGAAATCGGCTACCCACGATCGGCTGCTGGCCTGGTATCGCCAGCAGGGCATTCATCCCCATCTGGTGGGGCAGTTTGATGACTCCACTCTGATGAAGTCGTTCGGCAAGGCGGGGATGGGGATCTTCCCGGCGCCGCTGGCGATGGCTGACGAAATTGGTCGCCTCTATGGGGTGGTGCGAATTGCGACCCTCACCGACGTCACTCTCTCTTACTATCTGGTCTCGGCAGGGCGCCATCTCTCCCATCCCGGGGTGCAGGCGGTGATGGAGGGGGCCCAGCAGCGGCTGGCGGCGCTGGCTGGCAATAAATAGAAATCTGGATGGCTATACATCCAGCTTTGCTCTGCCTATAATCCTCCCGCTTTGGCGCATCATGCTTAATAGGGAATCCGGTGAGAATCCGGAGCTGGCGCGCAGCGGTAAGGGGGAACGAAGCGACATCAGGGCACTGCCGTCAGGCGGGAAGCCGTCGCCGTAGGCTATCAGCCCCCGAGCCCGAAGACCTGCCAGAGTTCGTATTTCGGGCCGAGAGAAACCGGCCACGAAGTAGATACTTACGCGAACTTAAGGATCTCTCATGTCGAAGAAATTTCTGGCGGCTGCCCTGTTGCCGACGGCGGCGTTTGCCCAAACTACCATCCCCATCAATCCAACTCTGGTCATTACGGCCAACCGCGTGGAACAACCGGTCAGCTCGGTGCTGGCGCCCGTTGTGGTGATCGATCGTGCCGAGATCGAATCTCGTCAGGTGCAGAGTTTGCCTGATTTGCTGAAAACCCTGCCCGGCGTGCAGATGGCGACTCTGGGAGGCCGGGGGCACATCAGTAGCCTGTTTGTCCGTGGAACCAACTCCAACCACTCTCTGGTCTTGATGAATGGTCGCCCGATTGCCGCCATGGTGGCGGGCACGCCCGATCTCAGCCAAATCCCGCTCGGCAATATCGAGCGCATCGAATATATCCGTGGCCCACGAGCGGCGGTGTATGGTTCCGATGCCATCGGCGGGGTGATCAACCTCATCACCAAAACATCCGCCAAGAATGGCAGTGAGACACATTTGAAGGGCGGCGCTGGCAGCCATGGCTATGGTCAGGGTGAGCTAAGAACGGTTCAGTCATTGGGCCAAAAAACCGATATGAACATGCTGATCGGCTACGAACGTACCGATGGTTTTGATGTCGTAGCCAATACCAAACAGCCTGATCGTGATGGTTTTGCCAGCCGTAATGGCCAAATGGGTTTGAACCACGCGTTTAATGATGCCTGGAGTGCGGACTTCAATGCTCAGGGCTATGACAATCTCACTGACACCGATGGCAGCACGGATCAGAGTCGGGTACAGGCTTTCCAATATGATGGTGGTGTCAAGTTCCAGGGTCAGGATCTGAGCAGTCGACTTGAAGCCAGTTACGGTGAGAACAAGCTGAAGACTTGGCAGGAGGCTAAAGGAGAGGCTAGCGGTGAGCCTATTCATACTGGTTTAACCCGTTTCTCCTGGATCAATAGTTGGAACGGTATCGAAGGGGTTAATCTGACCGGTGGCGCAGACTGGCAGCGTGAGGAGATGAAATCAGACTCCCGCGGCTATGGAAAAACCTTCAACGCTCCTGATCGTGACAATACCGGTCTGTTTGCTGTGGGAAGCTATCGTTGGCAGGCGCTGTTATGGGAACTGTCCGGTCGGACCGATGACAACCAGCAATATGGTCGTCACAACACCTGGTCTGCCGCCAGCGGGCTGGATATCGATGAGAACCATAATGTCCGGTTGAGTTACGGTACTGGCTTCAAGGCCCCCACCTTCAACCAGCTCTATTATCCAGGGTCTGAGAATCCGACACTCAAGCCGGAAGAGAGCAAAAACCTGGAGTTGGGCCTGTCAGGTCGCTATTCGGCCTGGGATTGGTCTGTGAATCTGTATCGCAACCGCATCGACAATCTGATTTATTGCCTGACCAGCATGAGCTACACCTGCAACCCCAAAAATACCACGGCGGATATCAAAGGAGTGGAAACGGAGCTCGGCATCGACACTGGACCTGTGCATCATCGTTTGAGCTACGACTACACCAGAGCCAAAGATACGGGTAACCAGGATTTGCAGCTGCTGCGTAGAGCTGAACATAAAGGCAGCTGGATCGCAGATACCCGATTCGATGCCGCAACACTAACTGCTGAACTGCTCTATGTGGGCAAGCGCTATGACAACAACTGGGCGACTAGCCAGCGGGTGGAACTCAGTGCCTATACGCTGTTGAACCTGGCTACCAGTTACGAGGTGACTCAGCAATTTACCTTGGGTGGACGTATCGATAACGTGTTCGATCGTGATTACGCCCCCGCTTATGGTTACGCATCGCCGGGTACCGAGTTCAAAGTGACTGCCGACTACCGCTTCTGATGCTTTATTCGGTTCATCCTTGAAAAACCGAGGCCCTGCCATTGGCAGGGCCTTTTCTATTGGCTGCAGGCGGGAGTATGATCGCCGCCTTGCACCAAAGGGGAGCTCAAGTGGCCAATATTCTCGTGTTCGACTCCGGTATGGGTGGCCTGACCATCTACCGCGAGATCCGCCGCGTTCTGCCGGCACACAACTATTTCTACTGCTTCGACAACGCCAACTTCCCCTATGGTGAATTGAGCGAGCCCGCCCTGATTGCTGCCTGCACCCGCTTGGTGACCACCATGGTGGCCCGTCATCATATCGATCTGGTGGTGATTGCCTGCAACACGGCCAGCACCATAGCGCTGCCGGCCTTGCGTGAGGCACTGGATATTCCCGTGGTGGGGGTGGTGCCAGCCATCAAGCCCGCCGCTGCACAGACTCGCAACGGTTGTATCGGTCTGCTTGCTACGCCGGGCACCGTCAGCCGCGATTATACCCATGAACTGATCGCCCAGTTTGCTCCCGGCAAGCAGGTGCTGCTCAAGGGCACCACCGAGCTGGTCATAGAAGCCGAACACAAGCTGGCGGGCCTACCGGTCAATATGGCGCTACTGCGCGAGGTATTGGCCGATTGGCTGGAGGGGGAAGAAAAGCCGGATACGCTGGTGCTTGGTTGCACTCATTTCCCGCTACTCAATGCAGAGATTGGGCAACTGATGCCGCAATGCCAGCTTATTGACTCGGGCAGTGCCGTTGCCAAACGGGTGGCCTGGTTGCTGAGCAATGGCGGGCATGCCACCGTGCAGCCTGTACATATAGAAGAGGTGATTGCCAGGGCTTACTGTACCCGGCTGGATGGGGAGGCCCAAAAACTGACAGCCCCCTTGCAAGCATGGGGGCTGTCATCATTGGAAGAGGTGAAGTACTGACGAGCGGTTAGACGTCAGTTTCGCTACCTTCCCTTTCCTCTTTATCACGTTTGTCATTCGCTTCACGCACCTTGAGGGTGCGCTGCTGATACTCTTTGTCATTCAAAGCGGCAATCGCTTTGGCGGCATCGGCGGCGGGCATCTCCACGAAACCGAAACCTCTGCGCTTGCCGGTTGCCTTGTCCTTCATCAACCGCACGGAAATGACCTGGCCCTGCTCGGCAAACAATTCGCGCACTGCGATCTCATTGGCGCGATAGGGCAGGTTGCCTACATATAAGGTGCAAGTCTCCTGATTGGCGATCGACTCGGCGACATTAGCCGGGGTTCGCTTCAAGAACAGCGGTACCACGAAACCGCCGATGGCCAGACCTGCTGCAAAAATCACTTCCGCTTTCAAAGAGAACTGCAGGGCCTGGGCAACCAGGTAGCCAACCACTGCCAATACCAGAGCAAGGATTGCGGCCTGCATATATATGGGAAACTTGGATAAATTCATCTTAAAAGACCTTTTGTAAATGAAAGCAAAAAAGGTGCAACACTATATTCACCTCCATGGTAACCAGCTTTCCTGATTGGCGCTACCATGGACCACTCGGGAGAGGTTATCGGCTCCAGTATGGCATTCCCAAGGACACTAAAGGCGACATAAATGACGCTAAAATGGGAGTGAAATAACCGGATTGTGGATAACGTTGTATATATACACTGAATAAGCTGTTTCTAATTGAATAATTTGAAATTTTCGTGATTTTCTTCAAAAAAAGTCTTGTCATCGCAGCGTCGCTCCCTATAATGCGCCCCTACCAGCACGGCGGAACACGCCGAACTGATGAGCCAGCTTCCTAGCGAAGTGGGCGCCGAAAGAAAAGCGAAAACAATCGCTTGACTTTCGAAGTGAGAGGCGTAATATGCGCCTCCTCAACGCGACAAGCGTGACGCTCTTTAACAATTTGAATCAAGCAATCTGTGTGGGCACTCACAGCA
>NZ_JAPDCI010000015.1:0-133489 GCF_027705905.1 Aeromonas sp. Y293-4
TTAGCGACTAATCAGATCGCACAAACTGGACTGAGTTCCCTTCCTCCGGTGATCTACTATTCGGAACAGCTATTTAGAGCTTATCTGACCCCATACAAGACAGATTTTTGTGTTAAGCAGTTTCTCCAAGTGCCTTTGCATCGGTCAGATAGGAGCTACAACGCAGTCAATTGCCACAACCTATGTGGTTGACATTTAATTAATTTCCTATATAAAAGTACGATAAGTCTCATAGCAATTACCTGAGACAATTATGTAGCTTTTATTTCGGTAAAAAATGCGTAAGCTATTGAAATTGAAGGTTATATTTGTGCTGTGATGTACGAGAATGAGGGTTCGAATCCCTCCCTCACCGCCACATTGCAAAGCCCTGATGGAAGCATCAGGGCTTTTGTTTTATGGCGCAATCCCGAGCGGTTGTCAGCATAGGACTGCAAATCCTCATTGTTGATAGCCCAGCATCTGGCTGAACCGCTTGGGCAATCGCAGTGAAATGCCTCGGTGACCTTGACGCCACGGCCAACCCATTGGTCGATCCTTTTAAAGTTTCCGCCCAATTCAGTAAAAGGGCCTCTCGAAAGAGAGGCCCTTTTCATTGCTCGCTGATTTGCCCTGCTCGGTACTTAAAAGGCATTCCGTAGTGATACGGATTAATGCTCCACAGTCAGCGGATCCGAGGGCAGGTTCAGATGCTTGGTGATGGCCTGATAGAGCTGGGGGTAGTTATCGTCAAAATGGTGTCCTCCCGGCAGGGTGACGCTGGTGACGTTGGGCTGGTTGAGACGGGGGCAGAGGCGGTCGCCGTCATCGTCATCGGCTCCTTGCAGGCAGAGCATCGGCAGGTCGCGGATGGTCTTCACCTGCGGTTCGGTCGGGTAGCTGCGGGTCTTGTGGGTCAGCATGTCGCTGACGTGGATCTCGAAGTCCGAGCTGGTGGAGGGGGAGAGCATCACGGCCCCGACCAGCCCTTGACGATAGTGCTCCGGCAACCGGTTGATGACGAAGGGGGCAATCTCGGCACCAAACGAGAAGCCGACCAGCAGCCAGCGGGGGCGCTGCCAGCGGGCTTGATAATCGTCGAGGATCCGCTCCAGATCGGCGGTCACCTGCTCCGGGGTTTTCTTCTTCCAGTAGTAGGTGAGGGAGCTCCAGCCCACGACCGGCATGCCGTGCAGCTGAAACTGGGCGCTCAACCCCTTGTCGAGGGCCGCCCAGCCGCCATCGCCGCTGAGAAACACCACCATGGGGGCGTCGGATGGCTGCTTGACCGGCAGCTCAATCAGGCTCAGGTCATCCTTGACCGGGGCGGCATGCGCCGCAAAAGATGAAACGGGCAGTACGAGACTGAGTAACAGCAAAATCAGGGCTCTCATTGGCCATGCTCCTATTTCTTGATCAGCCCCAACGGGCCGCGGCTAATCAGGGTGATCAGGTGAGTCAGGGTTCTGGGCAGTACCAGCTTGCTGCTGCAGAGCAGGTAGCGGGGTTCCCAGCGGGGCGAAAATTTCTCCTTGTAGCGTCTGAGCCCCTGAAAGTTGTAAAAACGGCTGCCACGGATGAACAGGGTATTGCCAAGGCGGGCCCAGTAGCTGTTGAGCGGGTGATCGTTGAAGCCGGACATGGGGGCCATCCCCAGATTGAAGCTGGCGTACCCTTGCGCCTTGCCCCACAGCAGCAGTTCGACAAAGAGAAAATCCATGATGGGGGCAGTGCCGGTATCCAGGCTGTAGCGCATCAGATCGATGGAGAGCATCTCCTTGCTATCGCTCACCCAGAGGTTGGCAAAGCCGACGATCTGCCCCTCGTGCCATACCAGCGCAGCCGGGCTCAAAGTCAGGTAGTCAGGCTCGAAACGGCCGACCGAGAAGCCCTTCTCCTTGCCCATCTTGCTCTGCAGCCAGGTATCGGAGACGGTCTGCAATCTGGGCAGCAGGGGGGCCACGGCACTTGCCTCGACCACCTCGAAGGTCAACCCTTCCCGCTTGCCCTTGGCGTGGCTCTGGCGCAGGTTGCGCAGCCGGCTGCCTGCCAGATCGAAGGTGGCCAGATCGACCATCGCCTCTTCACCAAGCTTGAAGGGGATCAGCCCCAGCTCCAGATAGAGCGGAAGATAGCGGGCCGAGACCTGATAAAAGACCGGGTTGGCGTCGTGCTCGTCGCAGCGCTCGCGAAATTGCCAGAGCAGTTCTTCGATCTGCTCGGGGCGACCGACGGGATCCCCCATCACAATCCAGCTGTTGCCCTCGATGCCATACATCAGGAAGGCGTCACCGGCGGGGTGGAACAGCAGGGACTTGTCCTGCAACTGGGCCAGATAGCCGTGGATCCCCCCTTCACGCACCACCAGTTCGTGGGCGCGCGCCAGCGTCTCCTTGTCCGGCTTTTCACCGACCATGCGCAGCGGTGCAAGCAATTGGGCAACTCCGGCCACGGCCAGCACGGCCACCACGCTCCCCATGGCGCGCAGGCCGCGGGCAGCCCCGCCGTGGGGCGAGAAGTGGAACCAGAGGGCGTGGTCATACTCCACCTGACGATAGGAGAAGAGCAGCAGCCACAGCGCCCCCAGCAGCACGGCGCCGACTGAAATGAGCCAGCCCGGGGTGTACTGGGGATAGAGCAGTGACCCCTTGCGATAGAAGAGGGAACGGCAAGGGGTCATGATGAGCAGGAAGCTGCCAAGCAGCAGGGCTGACTCCCAGTCTCCCCCCTTGAGCAGGGAGAAGGCGATACCCAGAGCCAGCAGCAGCTGGGTGATGCGAAACGCGGCGTCGTGACGGCGATAGAGGCTGCGAGCCAGCAGGATCAGGAGGATACCGCTCACGCTGCCGAGCACGTGGGAGAGCTCGAGCAGATGGAGCGGCAACACCTGCAGCCACACTTCGATGTGGCTGCGCATGGTCGGGATCATCCCCGAGCAGAGCAGTAGGCTGCCAGCGGCGAAGGTGCCCATGCTGATAAGGGC
The DNA here is from genome assembly GCF_027705905.1 of Aeromonas sp. Y293-4. Lineage (NCBI taxonomy): Bacteria > Pseudomonadati > Pseudomonadota > Gammaproteobacteria > Aeromonadales > Aeromonadaceae > Aeromonas > Aeromonas sp. Y293-4. The sequence continues at coordinate 2,963 of NZ_JAPDCI010000015.1, forward strand.
GGGCAGAAATTCGCGTACTGCGCTCATCAGCCCTTGTAGCCGCTGCCAGCGCGCTTTTTGTTGCAGCATCTCCTGACTGGTAAAGAGCAGCAGGGCACAGAGAAAGGGAAGCAGATAATAGATGCAGCGATAGAGCAGCAGCGAGGCGAGCAGATTGTCGGTTGGCAGGTAGTGGGCCAGCAGCAGGCTCATGCTCGCTTCGAACACGCCGATCCCACCCGGCACGTGGGCCAGTACCCCGAGGAAGCTGGCCAGCACGAAGGCACTGAGCAGCACGGGGTAGGGGACGCTATCGGCGGGTAACAGCACAAACAGCACGGCGGCGGCGGCCATCCAGTCCGCCAGCGCGACCAGCAGCTGCAGCAGGCGTACCTTTATCCCGGGCAGGATCAGGCTGTGTTCGCGCCAGGAGAGACGTGGGGCGGGCCAGCAGAGGTAGCTGGCCACCAACAGCAGAGCCATGACGCCCGCCAGCCTGAGTAGAGTATCTGCCCATTGCGGCCAGTCAGGCAGCAGCTGTGATACATCGCAGGTCAGTAGGGCACCACCTCCCCACGCCAACAGGCCGAGGAAGAAGGTGATGGAGCAGAACAGCACCACGCGGGCCACTTCCCCGGTGGCGAGCCCCAGTGCAGAGTAGAGGCGATAGCGTACCGAGGTGCCGGTCAGCAGGGCAAATCCCAGGGTGTTGGAGAAGGTGTAGGCGATAAAGGAGGTGATGCTGACCTGTTGCCAGGGAAGGCGCTTGCCCAGCGCATGGAGCGCCAGCATGTCATAGCTGCAGAGGCAACCATAACTGAGCAGGGTAAGCAACAGGGCGCCCGCCAGTCGCGGCAGGGGTTGGGACCAGATGGCCACACGAATATCGTGCCAGTGCCATGTCTGGGTCAGGTGATACAGCACGGTCAGTGCTGTGCCGAGCAGCAGCAAGCTGCACACGGGGCCGAGCCATTTAAGCAGATGACGCCACATGCCATGTTCCTGTGGTCATTGACCGTGTCCCGCAAAGGGGGAGCCGGGTCGTGGATCCGGTTTGGACGAGGGAGGCGCTCGCCAGGAAAATTTCGGGAAGAGATGGAAAGGGAGGCGTCAGCCTCCCTCTATGTTATCCAGTGACCGGTTGGATCACTTGGTTTTCGGCGCGACTTTGACGGCTGGGGTCTTGGCGTGGGTGGTTTTATGGTGTTTTTTCACCACCTTGGTCTGGGTCGCCTGCGGTGTGGCTGTCTTGGTCGGAGTGGCCGCCATGGTGAAACCGGAAGTGAGGGCGAAGACGGCTGCCAGGGTCAGGGGAATGATCTTTTTCATGTTCAATTTCCTTATTCGGGTTGATGTTATGGAGCGTTCTCCATGACAGTCATCCTATGACGGTTGTTACGGCCCTTCAGTGAGCGGTTGGTGACGGTTTGTATCCAAATGTACAGGCAGGGTGAGGCAGAAGCGGGCGCCGTGGTCACTGGCCAGCAGCGCCACATCCCCCCCGTGATGACGGGCAATGCTGCGCACGATGGCCAGCCCCAGTCCGGTGCCGCCGGTGCGACGATCCCGGCTCTGATCAAGGCGCACGAATGGTTCGAAGATCTGGGGCGCCAGCGCGGGCTCGATCCCCGGTCCATCGTCGTTCACCTCAAGCAGATAGTTCTCCTGCAGCCGCGAGATGGAGAGGGTAACCTCGCTCTCGGCGTAGCGCAGAGCATTGCCGATGAGGTTCTCCACTGCGCGCGTCAGCAGACGCTGATCGCCGCACCAGGGCATGTGGCGTGGCGGCAGATCGAGGGTGAGCCTCTTCTCGGGTGACAGCGCCTGCCAGTCACCAAGATGCGCTTGTGCCCAGTTGCTGAGCTCCAGCTCGTCCCGCTGCAACGGCAGCTCCGGCCTGTCCAGCTTGGCGTAGGTGAGCATCTCTTCGATCAGAGCGTCCAGCGCTCCCAGATCTCGCTCCAGCGCCTGCTGCTCCTGCTCGGCAGGGGCAGGATCGAGCATGGCAAGCCGATAGCGCAACCGGACCAGCGGGGTGCGCAACTCGTGGGCGATGGCATCGGTCAGTTGCTTGCGGCTGGCAATCATGGCCTGCAATTGGGTCGCCATTTGATCGAAGGTGCGTCCCACCCGGGCCAGACTGCTGCCCGGTGGCAGATTGGTTCGGCAGGAGAGATCCCCATCACCTACGCGACGTGCGGTTTGCTCCAACTGTTGCAAGCCGCGCCAGTGGGGACGCAGCCACAGAAGGATGGGTAGGCCGAGAGAGAGGCCGATCACCAGCAGCAGTCCCACATCGACCCAGTGCAGCTCGTGCAGGTAGGAGAGGTAGGGTACAGGGCCGACAATCAGCACCCGGTCGGTATCGGGGATGCGCTGCAGGAAGGTGTCATCCTCCTCGACGATGACAATGTTGCCAGCAGCCAGAAAGGCCTGATCCTCGCTGGCCAGGGGCTGGCGCACCAGCTCGCCGATCTTGAGGGGGAGGGTAAACTGACTGCTTTGCTCGGCCAGCCGATCGGGCCAGCGCTCTGGCGGGGTTCTTGCCAACTCGCCGGTCAACAGGCCAAGAGAGCCCTGCATCATGCGTTCGAGATAGCGATCACCCGCCCGTTCGGCGGTCACCTGATAGACCATACCCACCAGCAGGATGGCGAGGGTGAAGCAGCCGATCAGCAACAGATAGAACTGGATAAAGAGACGGCGCATGGCGGTGCTCCCGAAAGAGGGTTATTCCCAGGCGTGGGGGACGAAGAGGTAGCCTTTCTGGCGCACCGTCTTGATCCGGGTCGGGTGGTCGGGGTTATCACCCAGTTTGCGGCGCAGGCGGGAGATGGCCACATCCATGCTGCGATCCTGACCGTCGTACTCCCGGCCGCGCAAGCTGCGAAAGAGGGCTTCCCGACTCAAGATTTGGCCCGCGTGGCAGGCGAGCTCCCACAGCAGATCAAAGTCGGCGGTCGATAGGGCAACGCTCTTGCCATTGAGCCGCACATCTCGCCCCGGGCCATCCACCCGCAGCCGACCAAATTGCAGTTGCTGGGGAACGCTGCTGGTGGCGGCCGGTTGGGTTGATGCTTGCTGGTGCTGGCGAAATTGCACCCGAAGTCGGGCCAGCAGCACCGGTGGTGGTGTCGTTTTGAGGATGTAGTCGTTGGCGCCCAGCTCCAGACTCAGGATCTGGTTCATGTCGCTATCAAGCGAGGTGAGCATTACGATGGGGCCGTCGAAGCGTGGCCGAAGATCCCGACAGAGGGACATGCCATCTTGCCCCGGCAACATGATATCGAGCAGCACCAGATCGGGCTGTTCGGCCTCTACCCGGGCCAGTGCCATATCTCCTCTGGGCTCGAGGATCACGTCCATATCGTGGCGACCGAGCCAACTGCTGATGAGCTGGCCAATCTCGGGATCATCTTCGACAAAAAGAATGCGTTGCATAGAAAAGCTCCAACGGAAAGCAGGAGAAAAGAAGAGCGATCAGCATATCAATGGCGCTTGGGAAATACAGAAAAAGAACCGGGCAGGCTGATGTGCGGGGGAGTGTGGCTGTGTATCGACGGGGAGCGCGAAGCGTGACAAATGGGCGGAGCCGCGTTTATCGATCAGGAGGATGATTGCCTTGCAGACAAGGCAAGGCGCTGCCTGGCACAAAACAAAAAACCGGCCAAGGCCGGTTTTTCGCGGAGCAGACCAGAAGGTCACTGCACCAAGTCGATGGACACCACCTTGCGGCGATTATCGACAGAATAATGGGGTGGCTGATGGGGCTCGAACCCACGACAACCGGAATCACAATCCGGGACTCTACCAACTGAGCTACAGCCACCACTGAAATTTTTCATCAACGCTCGCCAATCCAAAAGGAAAGGGGAACATCAATGGCGCGCCCTGCAGGATTCGAACCTGCGACCCACGGCTTAGAAGGCCGTTGCTCTATCCAACTGAGCTAAGGGCGCTTTGTATCAACACGTCTTGACGACGAGTCGATGAACATGGTCGGTGATAAAGGATTCGAACCTTTGACCCTCTGGTCCCAAACCAGATGCGCTACCGGACTGCGCTAATCACCGAAAGTCCCTAACCAGCATATCGACAAGAGTCGTACTGGGCAACGGGCGGGCATCATAGCCAAGCGTAAGGGCCGGCGTCAACGACTTTTTCCCCCAGTAAATTCAAGTGCCTACTTATTGCCCGCTACAGGTCTGGCGTGCGTCTGCCGCTAACATCCCGGCTAAAAAAATGCGACAATGCGCGGCAGTTGAACACATGGTGAGTGGAGAACGATGTCTGCCAAAATCATAGATGGAAAACAGGTTGCGCAAACGATTCGCAGCCAGGTCGCGGCGCAAGTCCAACAGCGGTTGGCGGCAGGGAAACGGGCTCCAGGGCTGGCAGTTATTCTGGTGGGGGCGGATCCCGCCTCTCAGGTCTATGTCGGCAGCAAACGTCGGGCGTGCGAGGAGGTGGGTTTTCTCTCCCGCTCCTATGATCTGAGTGCAACCGCCAGTCAGGAAGAGCTGCTAGCGCTGATTGATCAGCTGAATGCGGATAGCCACGTAGATGGCATTCTGGTTCAGCTGCCGTTGCCGGATCACTTTGATACCACTCAGGTGCTGGAGCGGATCCAGCCTGACAAGGATGTAGATGGATTCCACCCGTATAACGTCGGCCGTCTGGCCCAACGTATTCCGGCGCTGCGCCCCTGCACTCCGAAAGGGATCATGACGCTGATCGAGACCACCGGCGTGAAGACGCACGGTCTGCATGCTGTCGTGGTGGGAGCGTCCAACATAGTGGGGCGTCCTATGACCCTCGAATTGTTGCTGGCGGGCTGCACAACCACGACCTGCCATCGTTTTACGCGGGATCTGGAAGAGCAGGTACGCCGTGCCGATCTGTTGGTTGTTGCGGTTGGCAAGCCCAACTTCATTCCTGGGGAGTGGATCAAACCGGGGGCACTGGTGATCGATGTGGGCATCAACCGTCTGGCTGATGGCTCGCTGGTCGGGGATGTAGAGTTTGAGACGGCGCGCAGCCATGCCGCCTTCATTACCCCGGTACCCGGTGGCGTGGGCCCGATGACGGTCGCCAGCCTGATGGAAAATACCCTGATCGCCTGTAGTGAATATCACGACTGATCATGGCTGGTGATAACCCTGTGATCCCGTGAGGAGGCAGGATTCGCCAGAAATCTGACAATAAAAAACCGGTTGCTCAGAGAGGAACCGGTTTTTTATTTATCCAACGGGCGTTATTTACATATTTTGTGCTTCGTTTGGCACAATCACAGAGGCGTGATTTCCTTTCGGCCCCTGTTGCAGTTCAAAATTGACAGCCTGACCCGCTTTCAGGGTCTTGTAGCCCTCCATTTGAATCGTGGAGTAGTGAGCGAAGATATCCTCACCGCCCCCTTCCGGACAGATAAACCCAAATCCTTTTGCGTTGTTAAACCACTTAACTGTGCCGGTTGCCATACTTCTACATCCTTTTATTGATTACCCAGAAGTCGTTGAGTAACCTGCGCCAGCCCTTTATAACTAGGGACATGAGCCCATAGCAGACGGGCACAGATTAGCAAGTAACCAATCTAGTCTAACTTTTGAGCGAGTCAAGGAGTTGTTAACAACTGATGTGATCTGGTTAACAAGTCTATTGACAACCTTGTGTTAGACGGTAGTAATCTAGAGGTACCAAAGCGCGATTATGAGCAAGCAGAAAGAACTCTTTGCTAATGAAGAGATTGCAGAAGCAGAGAAAACAAAGCTGCAGCCGCCACCCATGTATAAGGTTGTGTTGAACAACGATGACTACACGCCCATGGAGTTTGTGGTGGAGGTGCTGCAAAAGTTCTTTGGTATGGATTTGGACAAGGCGACTCAGGTCATGCTGAGTGTGCATTATAGTGGTAAGGGTGTCTGCGGCATGTTTACCGCAGAGATCGCCGAAACCAAGGTTGTCCAGGTCAACACCTATGCACGTAACAACGAACATCCACTGCTCTGTACTATGGAAAAGGCTTGAATCTGATGACTTGATGGCGAGTGTGACACCACATTGTAGCTGTACTAGGGGAGGTGCCTATGTTGAATAAAGATCTAGAAAAGACGCTGAACGAGGCTTTCAAACTGGCCCGTGACGAGCGCCACGAATTCATGACCGTCGAGCACCTGTTGTTAGCCCTTCTGGATAACAGTTCAGCCCATGAGGCGCTGAGCTCCTGTGGTGCCGATGTTGAGCAGATGCGCAAGGAGATCCGCGCATTCATCACCCAAACTACTCCGCTCATACCGCGCGATGATGAAGATCGTGAAACCCAGCCGACACTGGGCTTCCAGCGCGTGTTGCAGCGTGCCGTCTTCCATGTGCAATCCTCCGGCAATACCGAAGTCAGCGGCGCCAACGTGCTAGTCGCTATCTTCAGTGAGCAGGAGTCACAAGCTGCCTATTTCCTGAAAAAAGCCGAGATCAGCCGTCTCGACGTCGTCAATTTCCTCTCCCACGGGGTGCGCAAGGACAGCAAGCCTGATCTCGGCAGTAATAACAATCCCGAGTCTGATGATGATGTCTCGGCCGCACAGATCGAGAGCTTTGCCACCAACCTGAACCAGCTGGTGCTGGAAGGGCGCATCGATCCGCTGATTGGCCGTGATCAGGAGCTCAATCGTACCATTCAGGTGCTCTGCCGTCGTCGCAAGAACAACCCGCTGCTGGTGGGTGAAGCGGGTGTGGGCAAAACCGCTATTGCCGAAGGTTTGGCCTATCGCATCGTCAAGGGGGATGTCCCCGAGGTGATTGCGGGCAGTACCATCTATTCGCTGGATATGGGTTCTCTGCTGGCGGGCACCAAGTACCGTGGTGATTTCGAGAAGCGCCTCAAGGTACTGCTCAAGCAGATTGAGCGTCAGGAAGGGGCCATCCTCTTTATCGACGAGATCCATACCATCATCGGTGCCGGTGCGGCATCCGGTGGTCAGCTGGATGCAGCCAACCTGATCAAGCCGCTGCTCTCCAATGGTTTGCTCCGCTGTGTGGGATCCACCACTTATCAGGAGTACGCCCAGATCTTCGAGAAAGACCGTGCGCTGGCCCGTCGCTTCCAGAAGATCGATATTGTCGAGCCGACTATCGATGACACCACTCGCATCCTGATGGGCCTCAAGAGTCGCTATGAAGCTCACCACGGCGTGCGCTATACCGCCAAGGCGATCCGGGCAGCTGCCGAGCTCTCTGCCAAGTACATCAATGATCGTCACTTGCCCGACAAGGCGATCGACGTGATCGACGAAGCGGGTGCCGGTCAGCGGTTGCTGCCGGCGAGCAAGCGCAAGAAAGTGATCAATGTGCAGGAAATTGAGTCCATCGTAGCCAAGATCGCCCGCATTCCGGAGAAATCAGTTTCTTCCTCGGATAAAGAGGTGCTGAAGAACCTGGAGCGCAATCTGAAGATGGTGGTCTTTGGTCAGGATAAAGCCATCGAGGTGCTGACCGATGCGATTCGCCTCTCTCGTTCAGGACTTGGCAACGAGCGTCGCCCGGTTGGTTGCTTCCTGTTTGCCGGTCCTACCGGTGTTGGCAAAACAGAGGTGACCCAGCAGTTGGGCAAGGCATTGGGTGTCGAGATGCTGCGTTTTGATATGTCCGAGTACATGGAACGTCACACCGTCTCACGTCTGATTGGTGCGCCTCCTGGCTACGTTGGTTTTGAGCAGGGTGGTCTGCTGACCGATGCGGTGATCAAGCATCCTCACTCGGTAGTGTTGCTCGACGAGATTGAGAAGGCTCACCCGGATGTGTTCAACCTGTTGTTGCAGGTGATGGACAACGGAACCCTGACCGATAACAACGGGCGCAAGGCAGATTTCCGTAATGTGATCCTGGTAATGACCACCAACGCCGGTGTGCAGGAGACCCAGCGCAAATCGATTGGCTTCCAGCAACAGGATTTGAGCCACGATGCCATGGCGGTGATCAACAAGACCTTCAGTCCGGAGTTTCGTAACCGGCTTGATCACACCATCTGGTTCAACCATCTGGATATGACGGTGATCCATCAGGTGGTCGACAAGTTCATTGTCGAATTACAGGTTCAACTGGATGCGAAGGGTGTTTCTCTCGAGGTGTCCGAGCGTGCCCGCCACTGGTTGGCGGAGAAGGGGTATGACAGAGCCATGGGCGCCAGACCGATGGGTCGGGTAATCCAGGAGCACCTCAAGAAACCCCTGGCCAACGAGATCCTGTTCGGCTCACTGGTTGACGGGGGAATTGTGAAGGTTGAGTTGGTAAATGACAGCCTCAGCTTTGATTTTCAGGTCAATGTTGAAGCTGTTTCCCACTAAGCGTCAGTGATCAGAAAACGACAAAAAACCCCAACCGAAAGGTTGGGGTTTTTTGCTGAATTCCTGGCTTAGCGAGAGCGGAAAACAATACGTCCCTTGGAGAGATCGTAGGGAGTCAGTGCTACCGTTACTTTGTCTCCAGTCAGGATACGAATGTAGTTTTTGCGCATCTTGCCTGAAATATGAGCGATAACCACGTGACCATTCTCCAGTTCCACACGGAACATGGTATTGGGCAGGGTCTCGAGAATAGTGCCCTGCATCTCAATACTGTCTTCTTTAGCCATTGAATCCTCTTGATAAGCCACAACAAAAAACCGCTGGATCATGCCGGATTTAAGGCTATGTGTAAAGTTTACTCGGGCTTGGTGTCGATATTTTTCCATTCCCCCTGAATTAACAGCTCATGAGGGAGGTAATTGCGTTTGTAATTCATCTTGCGACACGCCTCTACCAGATAGCCAAGATAGAGCCAGCTTCGCCCGGTTCGCCTGGCCAGATCGAGCTGGCAGAGGATGGCAAAGGTGCCCAGGGAGCGATCGGCATAATCGGGGTCGAAGAAGGTGTACATGGCGCTCAAGGAGTGGGGTAGCAGGTCTGTGGTGGCCACGCCGATAAGACGGCCCTCCTTGCGCATTTCCAGATAGAGTGGCGGCATCCAGTCACAATGGAGAAACCCGCGATACTGGCTGCGGTTGGGGGGATACATGCTGCCATCGTGATGGCGTTCGCGGATATAGCGTTCGTAGAGCAGGTAATACTCGGGTTTGTCATCGTAGCTCAGGACGATCTCGATATCCCTGTTGAGCTGACGGATCCGCTTCTGGCCGCGGCTGGGACGAAAGTGTTCACTGTGAATACGAAGGGACTGGCAGGCATGGCACGCCGGGCAGTGGGGGCGATAGATGTCGTTGCCACTGCGGCGAAAACCGGCAGTCAACAATCGCTCGTAACCGTTGGCGTTGAGCAGATTGTGATCCATCAGCACCAGCAACTGCTCCTGTTCATGGTCCAGATAACTGCAGGGATGCTTGGGAGTCAGCCCTACTTTGAGGATCACTTCTTCAGTCATAAGCTGATCTCCCCCTCTTGCCAGCAGGAAGCCAATAGTGGTTGATGGCCAAGGCGCGCCAGCTCAGCCAGAAAACGGGCCCGTGGCCACTCCTCGATACCCAGGGTCGCCAGAAACGGGTTCTGCATCTGGCAATCGATGAGGGCGCCGTGATGGCGGGCGAAGTGGCGACAGAGTGCCACCATGGCAAGTTTGGCGCCGTTATCAATCCGGCTGAACATGGATTCACCGCAAAACAGTCGGCCGATAGATAGGCCATACAGTCCCGCTTGCAGCTCTCCCTCCTGCCAGATCTCGATAGAGTGTGCATGACCCAGCCGATGCAACTGCTGGTAGGCTTCGATCATGGGCTGGCTGATCCAGGTGCCATCGGCAGTGCGACGAGGGGCGGCACAGGCAGTAATTACTTCATTAAAGGCGCGATTGACAGAAATATCGAATGGGGTACGGCGGATAATCTTCTGCAGTGTCCGCCCCACATGGAGTTGGTCGGGACGGATCACCCCGCGGGGATCCGGTGACCACCACAGGGTCGGCTGGTGGGGTTCATTCCACGGGAAGATCCCCTTGTGATAAGCTGCCAGCAATCTGGCAGGGGAGAGATCCCCGCCGATCGCCAGCAAGCCGTTGGGCTCTTCCAGCGCATGGCCGGGGTCGGGAAACCAGCAAAGCTCATCATCCAGTTGGGTAAGATAGCGAGACATAAGGCAACGAGGTTCATAGATGAAGGCCATTATCCTGATAGTATCCAGCTTGCTCTGCTTTGTCACGGCGCCCGCCGGGGCGGAGGTCTACCAGCGCAATACCGCGCGGCCGGTCAATCAGGTGGTGTTTGGTCAGGTCGAAACGGTGCGCAATATTACCCAGCGCCAGATCCTGGAGTCCGAGCACTCTGGCTGGAAGACGCTGGGTGGTGCCGTGTTGGGCGGTCTGCTGGGCAACCAGTTTGGTGGCGGTCATGGTCGTGAAATCGCCACCGTCGTCGGGGCGCTGGCGGGAGCTGCGGCTGCGCAGCAATACCAGTCCGGGGGAACCGTGGTGGAAAACAAGCTGGTGGAGCTGCTGATCCGCAACGAGCAAAATGCCCTTATCAACGTGATCCAGGATTATGATCCCACCATGGTCTTTGCCAATGGAGACAAGGTGCGCATTCTCTACTTCGATGATGGGGTGCGGGTCGACAAGACTTACTGACTTTCGATAGTCTCGGTGATGGGGAGACTGTGGCAGGAAAGGAACCCGCAGACTCTCCTGTTGGAAAGTCTGTCGGGCGGTAATACACGGGACTGATGCCCTGAGGATTCAGATAGTTGTCTCTTGAGAGACTATCTTGTCGCGACCGGTGTTCTTTGCCTGATAGAGCAGCCGATCCGCTACGCTCAGCGCCTCGTCCATGGATATCCGCCCGACGCTGATCACGCCGTAACTGGCGCGAACAAAGAGCGGGGTTTCCGGTGACAAGGGTTGCTGGCGCAGCTGCTGACGCAGCCCTTCAAGACGCTTGATCAACACAGGGACGGTACAGTGAGGCACCATCATGGCAAACTCCTCTCCGCCAAAGCGGGCGATCATGGCATCGGGGAAGAACTGGGTCAGTAGCCGGGTCAGATGGCAGAGCAGTTGATCGCCGATGGCATGGCCCCAGTGATCGTTGACCTGCTTGAAGTGATCCACATCGAGCACACAGAGTGCAAGAGGCGTCTGCTGGCGCTGATGTTCTTCAAACCATTTTTGCCCTTCGTTGAACCAGTAGCGCCGATTGTAGAGACCGGTCAGGTAGTCGCGATTGGCTGACTCCTGAATGCTGTTGAACTGCTCGAGCGCTTCCAGATTGTGGCTGACCCGACACTGCAGCTCTTCCGGCTCGAACGGCTGGTTGAGAAAGTCGTTGGCGCCTTGCTTGAGGTAGCGAGCAGAGAGACCGCGCTTGTCCGAGACCGAGATCCCGATAATCGCGAGCTGCTGCTTGCTGTATCGCTCTCTCAGCATCCGCACCAGACTGATGCCATCGATATCCGGCATATAGTAGTCGACCAGTGCCAGCCGGATGTCCGGGTGTTGCTCCAGCATCGCCATCGCTTCACGGGCATGACTGGCCTCATGCACCTGCAACAACTGCTTGCGCAACTGGGCCATGGTGCGGTGACGGGAGGTGCGTGAGTCATCGACCACCAGCACTTCGATGGACTGGTTGAGATAGAGGCGGTGCACCAGACTGACGGCATATTGCAGCGAGTGGCGCGAATCCTTCATCACATAGTCCAGCACGCCGGTTTCCAGCCAGGCGGCACGTTTATCCTCGCTGATGTCGGCAGTGAGGATAACCACCGGCAAACCTCGAGTCAGCAGCTCGTTGACCGCTTCGCCACGGGGCGCATCCGGCAAGGTCAGGTCCACCAGCGCGACCACATACTCCTCTCCCCGACAGTGACGGGCGCCTTCGAGGGTATCGAAGGCGTCAATCTCGAGGCCAGTTTGCTGGGCAATGGCCTGAGTCAGCATACGGCGGATGGTCAGGCTATCTTCGACAATCAATATCTTCTGTTTCATTAGACTCCTTCAAATAAAAAAGGCATACCGACTGGTATGCCTTATATCACAACTGCGCTTATTTATTGCGCGTCGAGGTAGCGTTCGGCATCGAGGGCTGCCATGCAGCCGGTACCGGCAGAGGTGATCGCCTGACGGTAGTTGTGGTCGGCCACATCGCCGACAGCGAAGACACCTTCAATGCTGGTCTGGGTGGCAAAACCGTCGAGGCCGCCACGTACCTTCAGATAGCCGTTTTGCATCTCCAGCTGGCCATCGAAGATCTGGGTATTGGGTTGGTGGCCGATGGCGATGAAGACGCCCATCAGCGGCAGCTCGCTGGTGCTGTTGTCCTGAGTGTTGCGCAGGCGCACACCGGTGACCCCCATCTGATCGCCCAGCACTTCGTCCAGGGTCTGGTGGGTGTGCAGCACGATGTTACCGCTCGCGACCTTGTCGTGCAGACGCTTGATCAGGATCTTCTCGGCACGGAATTCGTCGCGGCGGTGGATCAGGTGCACTTTCTTGGCGATGTTGGCCAGATACAAGGCTTCTTCAACTGCGGTGTTGCCGCCGCCGATCACCGCCACTTCCTGATTGCGGTAGAAGAAACCGTCACAGGTGGCACAGGCGGAGACGCCGCGACCCTTGAAGGCCTCTTCGGAGGGCAGACCCAGATACTTGGCGGAAGCGCCGGTCGCGATGATCAGGGCATCGCAGGTGTATTCGCCGTTGTCGCCCTTGAGACGGAACGGGCGCAGAGTCAGTTCGACACTGTTGATGTGATCAAACAGGATGCGGGTATCGAACTTCTCTGCATGCTCTTTCATGCGCTCCATCAGTGCAGGGCCGGTCAGGCCTTCCGGATCACCTGGCCAGTTTTCTACTTCGGTGGTGGTGGTCAGCTGACCCCCTTGCTGCATGCCGGTGATGAGCAGGGGATTGAGGTTGGCGCGGGCGGCGTAGACGGCCGCGGTGTAACCGGCCGGGCCTGACCCTAAGATCAGCAATTTGCTGTGAGTGACTTGGCTCATGATGTCATTTCCGGGATGTGATGAGTTTGCGCGATTGTAGGTAATTCGTGATCCGGGGTCAAAGGCTGGTGAGTCGATTGCACTAATCGTGTTCACAAGGGGTGACATGCAAAATAAAGGAATAAAAAAACCGCCCATCGCGGGCGGATTTTCACTCATCTCCAACTGGCGCAGGCCAGAGCAGATCAGTTCAGCAGGGTCAGGGGATCCGTGTAGGCAAGGCCATGTGCCACGGCCACTTCCTTGCAGGTGAGCTTGCCCTCCATCACGTTGAGCCCGTGCAGCAGGTTGGGATCGCTCAGCAGTGCCTGACGATACCCTTGCTGGGCCAGCTTGATGATAAAGGGGAGGGTGGCATTGTTGAGCGCCACGGTCGAGGTGCGGGCCACTGCCCCAGGCATGTTGGCGACACAGTAGTGCACCACCTCATCGACAATATAGGTCGGATCCTGGTGGGTGGTGGCGTGGGAGGTTTCCACACAGCCGCCCTGATCGATGGCCACATCGACGATGGCAGAACCCGGCTTCATGCGCGCAATGTGGTCACGGCGGACAAGTTTTGGCGCAGTGGCACCCGGCACCAGCACGCCGCCGATGACCAGATCGGCCGCCAGCAGATGGCGTTCCAGGGTCTCGCTGTTGGAGTAAACCACCTTGGCTGCTCCCTGGAACTCGTTATCGAGACGACGCAGGGTATCGACGTTGTTGTCGAGGATGGTCACATCCGCGCGCAGGCCAATGGCCATGCGGGCTGCATTGGAGCCGACCACGCCGCCGCCGATGATCACCACCTTGGCCGGTTCGACACCAGGTACGCCGCCCAGCAGCACACCGCTACCGCCGCGGGATTTCTCCAGCGCCTGGGCACCTGCCTGAATAGACATGCGTCCGGCCACTTCCGACATGGGGGCCAGCAGGGGCAGGCCGCCACGGCCGTCGGTGACGGTTTCATAGGCGATACAGATGGCACCGCTTTTCAGCAGGGCTTCGGTCTGGGGCAAGTCTGGCGCCAGATGCAGATAGGTGAACAGGGTCTGACCCGGACGCAGCATGGCACATTCGACAGGCTGAGGTTCCTTGACCTTGACGATCATCTCGGCTTTGGCGAAAACCTCTGCAGCAGAGGCCAAAATTTCGGCTCCAACAGCGATATAATCTGCATCGCTGAAGCCAATGCCGTTTCCGGCACCGCTTTGGACGAAAACAGTATGGTTTCGTGCTGTCAGTTCACGTACACTGGCCGGAACCATGCCTACGCGGTATTCATGGTTTTTTATCTCTTTAGGTACACCGATAATCATGCTATCCCTCGTCTATAGATTGGTGTTTCATGTTGCCAAAATGTTAACCAACATTTGCGCCTAGTATATTCAGGTATTGACAGGATTTGTGACCATAATTATAAAATGACTGGTGATTCTTACCAAAAAATAGCCAAAGGATGGAATAAAATGATGGAAGCTAAGAGTCGGCTAAAGGATTTGGACAGGATTGACCGCAACATTCTTAATGAACTGCAAAAGGATGGCAGGATTTCGAATGTGGAGTTGTCCAAGCGAGTTGGCCTGAGTCCTACACCGTGTCTGGAACGGGTTCGTCGCCTCGAGCGACAAGGTTATATCGAAGGATATGCCGCTATTCTGAACCCTCATTATCTGGACGCATCTCTGCTGGTGTTTGTAGAGATAACCCTCAATCGCGGGGCGCCTGATGTGTTTGAACAGTTCAACAAGGCTGTTCAGGTGCTCGAAGAGATCCAGGAGTGTCATCTGGTTTCCGGTGACTTCGACTATCTGCTCAAGACCCGAGTCAGCGACATGTCGGCTTACCGCCGTCTGTTGGGGGAAACCCTGCTGCGTCTGCCCGGTGTCAATGACACCCGCACCTACGTGGTGATGGAAGAGGTCAAGCAGAGCAGTCGTCTGGTGATCAGCACCCGATAAAGCAGGTTATGCCGTGGTATCTTTCCCATATGAGACACCATGACAGTCAGAAACGAGCGGCCGGTCCGCTCGTTTCTTCTTGTAAAGATAATTGCAAATATGGCCCCGTCCCATCAGGCTCTGGCTGACAATTGATGGGCTTTTCGGGGATACTAGGCCCCCTTATTTCCTGCATTACATGTTTTCAGAAAGGAGCCGGAGTTTGGCCGATAAAAAGCTGTTTACTCCTTTATCAGGTACACAACGGATCTTCGAAGCCGTCTTGATCGCCATCACCCTGATGGCTGCTTATCTTCTGCTTGCCCTGTTGTCCTATCATCCCGCTGATCCCGGCTGGTCCCAGACCTCCTGGCAAGGGGAGGTGAAGAACCTCGCCGGTAGTGCCGGTGCTTGGCTCGCCGACATCACCATGTTTACCTTTGGTGCTTTCTCCTATCTGGTGCCGCCGCTGGTGGTACTGCTGGGCTGGAGTCTGTTCTGGCGCCCGAGCCGTCTGCTCGATGTGGATTACCTCACCCTGGGGGTGCGGATCATCGGCTTTATCCTGACTGTGCTCGGCATGTCGGCCATTGCCAGCATGAACTTCAACGATATGCAGAACTTCTCCGCCGGTGGTCTGGTGGGGGATGTGATCGCTTCTGCAGTAGTGCCGCTGTTTGGCGGCGTCGGGGCCAACCTGATGCTGCTCTGCTTCGTGGCAACCGGCATCACCCTGTTTACCGGCTGGTCCTGGCTCACTATTGTCGAGCAGATCGGTGCGGCCTGTACCGGTTCGGTCAGCGCTGTTTACCACTTCCCGACCACCCTCGGCCGCTGGCTGACTGGTGGCTGGCGTCAACCCCGCAACGAGGGGCCGGATCCCTTGCTGGAAGGCGGGGTCGGGGCCATCGCGTTTGATGATGAGGAAGATGAGCCGCACACCAGCTGGACTCGCAAGCCCAAGGCTAAGAATCAGAAGGCTGCCGCCGAAGAGTGGCTGCCGGAACTCGACGACGATACCTTCGAGTTCGACCCACAGTTTGATGATGAAGAGGACGAGCCGACTCCGGCTGCCAAACCGAAACGTGCGGTGGCGGCTGCCAATGGGCGCCGTCAGCCGGTACTGGCTGTGGCCGATGACGATGATGAGGACGATCTGGATCTGCCGTGGGCCGAAGGGGACGACGAGGTCGCCGCGCCGGTAGCCGTCGCACCAACCAAGCCCAAGCGTCGTCTGCAGTCAACAATGCCGCCGTTGCCGAGTATCGAACTGCTGGACAGACCGCCAGCCAAGACCCAGATGATGAGCAAGGATGAGCTGGATCGCATGGGCCGTCTGGTGGAGGCCAAGCTTGCCGACTACAACGTGCAGGCCAAGGTGGTTGGCGTCTATCCGGGCCCGGTTATCACCCGTTTTGAACTGGATCTGGCGCCTGGCATGAAGGCGAGCAAGATCACCAACCTCTCGCGCGATCTGGCCCGCTCCTTGTCTGCCAGCAGCGTGCGAGTGGTCGAGGTGATCCCGGGCAAAACCTATGTCGGTATCGAGCTGCCCAACCGGGTGCGTCAGACCGTTTACCTGCGCGAAACCCTCGACTGCGATGCTTTCCGCGATAGCCGCAACCCGCTCACTATGGGCCTGGGTCAGGACATCGCAGGGGAGCCGGTGGTGGTGAACCTGGCCAAGATGCCGCACCTGCTGGTGGCCGGTACCACAGGTTCCGGTAAGTCGGTGGGGGTGAACACCATGATCATCTCGATGCTCTACAAGTCATCCCCCGATGATCTGCGTTTCATCATGATCGACCCCAAGATGCTGGAACTCTCGGTCTACGAAGGGATCCCGCATCTGCTGACCGAGGTGGTGACCGACATGAAGGATGCCGCCAACGCCCTGCGCTGGTGTGTGGGCGAGATGGAACGCCGTTACAAGCTGATGTCGGCGGTCGGGGTGCGTAACCTCAAGGGCTACAACGACAAGGTGCTGGCCGCCATCGAGGAGGGGGAACCCCTGCTGGATCCGTTGTGGCGCCCGGGTGACTCCATGGATCAGATGCCGCCGGAGCTGGAGAAACTGCCCCACATCGTGGTGGTGGTGGACGAGTTTGCCGACATGATGATGATCGTCGGCAAGAAGGTGGAAGAGCTGATCGCCCGTATCGCCCAGAAGGCGCGGGCCGCCGGTATTCACCTCATTCTGGCGACCCAGCGTCCGTCGGTGGATGTCATTACCGGTCTTATCAAGGCCAACATCCCGACCCGGATCTCATTCCAGGTGTCGAGCAAGATCGACTCGCGCACCATCATTGATCAGGGCGGCGCCGAATCTCTGCTCGGTATGGGCGACATGCTCTACATGCCGGCCGGGACCTCCAACCCGACCCGGGTACACGGTGCGTTCGTCGATGACCACGAAGTGCACAAGGTGGTGGCGGACTGGAAACTGCGCGGCGAGCCGAACTACATCGAGGAGATCCTCTCCGGTGAGTCGGGTGGAGAAGGTGGCAGCGGCGAATATGGCGGTGGTGGCGACGAAGAGCTGGACCCCCTGTTCGACGAAGCGGTTGCTTTTGTGGTGGAGTCCCGCCGTGGCTCGACCTCCAGCGTCCAGCGCAAGTTCAAGATTGGTTACAACCGGGCAGCCCGTCTCATCGAGCAGATGGAGAATCAGGGCATCGTCAGCTCACCGGGTGGCAATGGTCAGCGCGACGTGTTGGCACCGCCGCCGGTGCGGGACTAAGCCTCACCGTTTCATACTATCCCTGGCCATGCCCTCCGCGGGCGTGGCCTTTTATCGAGAGCGTCTTTATGAAGAGCGTGATGAAAAAACAACTGTTGATGGGTACCGTGCTGCTGATGGCCAGCAGCCAGGTGTGGGCCGATGCGGCCAGCGATCTCAAACAGAAGCTGGCGGGTGTCAGCCTCTTCTCCGCCAAATTTGCCCAGACCGTCTATGACAGCAAGGGCAAGGAGCTGCAAAAGGCCAGCGGCGATCTGCTGGTGCAGCGGCCAAACCG
Source organism: Aeromonas sp. Y293-4 (assembly GCF_027705905.1). Lineage (NCBI taxonomy): Bacteria > Pseudomonadati > Pseudomonadota > Gammaproteobacteria > Aeromonadales > Aeromonadaceae > Aeromonas > Aeromonas sp. Y293-4. Next base: position 20,855 of record NZ_JAPDCI010000015.1, read on the forward strand.
TTTCAACTGGCACACCACCTCGCCGGACGAGAGCCTGATCGTTGCCGATGGTCAGGATGTCTGGGTCTATGATCCCTTCGTCGAGCAGGTGACCGCTCTCAAGCTGAAAGATGCGGTGCTCAACACCCCCTTTATTCTGATCGCCGGCAATGACGACAAGTTCTGGAAGAACTATGACGTGACCCAGCAGGGGGATGTCTACACCGTCACCAGCCGCAACAAGGATGAGCTGATCGCCTCCTTCCGTGTCACCTTCGACAGACAAGACAACATCAGTCGTTTCGATGTGAAAGAGGCGCAAGGGCAGTGGAGTGAATTCACCCTGAGCAGCTTCAACCGCAAGCCGGTGCTCAAGGGCAACGAATTTGTTTTCAAGATCCCGAAGGGGGTCGAGTTGGACGACCAGCGCTAATGAGCAAGCGGTCGTTGGATTGCTCGCCACAGCTCCAGTCAAAGGCGAGTGGCGTGACGCTGGGTGGCCAATACAGATGAGCAACTTGTCGCTGGATTTCTCATCGGACTTTCGTCCGCTGGCGGCCCGGATGCGGCCGCAAAACCTCGACCAGTATATCGGTCAGCAACATATCCTGGGGGCTGACAAGCCCCTGCGCAAAGCGATCCTGGCGGGTCACTGCCACTCGATGATCCTGTGGGGGCCGCCCGGTACCGGCAAGACCACGCTGGCGGAGTTGATGGCTCACTACTGTCAGGCGGAAGTGGAGCGACTCTCTGCGGTCACCTCCGGCATCAAGGAGATCCGCGCCGCCATCGACAAGGCGAAGGAGAATAGCTGGCGCGGGGTTCGCACCATTCTGTTTGTGGATGAGGTGCACCGCTTCAACAAGAGCCAGCAGGATGTGTTCCTGCCTCACATCGAAGATGGCACCATCACCTTTATCGGTGCCACTACCGAAAACCCCTCGTTCGAACTCAACAACGCACTGCTCTCACGAGCCCGGGTCTATCTGCTCAAGCGACTGGAGGAGAGCGATATTCTCGCCATGCTCGATCAGGCGATGACCGATCCCCGTGGTCTTAATGATCCGGCACTCACCTTTGCCCCCGGCGTCAAAGAGGCGTTGGCTAAGGCAGTTGATGGGGACGGGCGAAAATCCCTCAACTATCTGGAGCTGTTGGCCGACATGGCCGAAACCGACAGCACTGGGGGGCGGGTGATCGACAGTGCCCTGCTCGCCGCCGTGGTGGGGGAGCACGTGGCCCGCTTCGACAAGGGGGGCGATCACTTCTACGACCTCATCTCGGCGGTGCACAAATCCATTCGCGGCTCGGCGCCGGATGCGGCGCTCTACTGGTATGCCCGTATGGTGAGCGCCGGTTGCGATCCCCTCTATATTGCCCGCCGCTTGCTGGCGATTGCCTCGGAAGATGTGGGCAATGCCGATCCGCGCGCCATGCAGGTCGCCCTGTCGGCCTGGGATTGTTTCCATCGGATCGGGCCGGCGGAAGGGGAGCGGGCCATCGCCCAGGCGATCGTCTATCTCGCCTGTGCCCCGAAAAGCAATGCGGTCTATACCGCCTGGAAGGCGGCGCTTCATGATGCCAAAAACCTCCCTGACTTCGAGGTGCCGGTGCACCTGCGCAATGCGCCGACCAAACTGATGAGCGATCTGGGCTATGGCGCCGAGTATCGCTACGCCCATGACGAGCCGGGCGCCTATGCCGCAGGCGAGCAGTATTTCCCGCCCGAGCTTGCAGGCAAGCAGTACTACCAGCCCACCGATCGCGGCCTTGAAAAGCAGATTGGCCAGAAGCTCGATTACCTCCATGAACTGGACAGGCAAAGTCCGCAGCAACGGGGCAAATAGCCCCTTTGTTACCTCGCATGGCTGAAAATTGGTCAGGCGTTTGAATATGCAGGACGGTTTGCGTGCCAAAGTCGGTAAAAACGACACAAATAGTCCCTGTTCGGGCGGGGGGGCGGTCTGCTACACTGCCCGTCTGACCCCGCTTGTCTTGGCCTTGCGCCATCTTCTTGATCTCGAAGGCCTGATTGTTGAGGCCCGATTCTGAAGACGATTGGGGTGCGCCAACCGATGTTAACTTCCGGATCTGTTTCCCAGCCCGTCATGACGACTCAGGCCCAGATCCCATTTTAAAAAAGTAGGTAAACCATGCTGGATCCCAAATATCTGCGCAGCGATATCGAAGAGGCTGCCGCTCGTCTGGCGACACGTGGCTACGTTCTGGACGTAGCGGCTGTCAACGCTCTGGAAGAGAAACGCAAGGATCTGCAGTCCCGTACCCAGGAGCTGCAGGCCGAGCGCAACGCCCGCTCCAAATCCATCGGTGAAGCTGCCCGTCGTGGTGAAGATGTTGCCCCGCTCAAGGCCGAAGTGACCAAAATCAACGACGAGCTGGAAACCAGCAAGGTCGAGCTGGATGCCCTGCTGGCCCAGCTGAAAGCCATTGCCGACGCCATCCCCAACCTGCCGAGCGAGACCACTCCGGTGGGCCGTGACGAGAACGACAACGTGGAAGTGCGCCGTTGGGGTACCCCGCGTGAGTTCAGCTTCCCGGTACGCGATCACATCGATCTGGGCGAAGCGGCCAAGGGCGTTGACTTCAAGAATGGCGTCAAACTCTCCGGTACCCGTTTCGTGGTGATGAAGGGTCAGATTGCCCGTCTGCACCGTGCCCTGGCTCAGTTCATGCTGGATCTGCACACCCAGCAACACGGTTACACCGAGTGCTACGTGCCCTATCTGGTGAACCCGGACAGCCTCTATGGCACCGGTCAGTTGCCGAAATTTGCCCAGGACCTGTTCAATACCGGTATCGAAGGTGAAGGGGAAGAAGAGGGCAAGGTACGCAAGTTCTCCCTGATCCCGACCTCCGAGGTGCCGCTCACCAACATGGCCCGTGACGAGATCTTTGACGCGCAAGAACTGCCGATCAAGATGACCGCCCACAGCCCCTGCTTCCGCTCTGAAGCGGGTTCCTACGGTCGTGATACCCGTGGCCTCATCCGTATGCACCAGTTCGACAAGGTTGAAATGGTTCAGCTGGTTCACCCGGAGAAATCCTGGGATGCACTGGAAGAGATGGTGGGTCACGCCGAGAAGGTGCTGCAACTGCTGGAGCTGCCGTATCGCGTGATGGCGCTCTCTACCGGTGACATGGGCTTCTGCGCTTCCAAGACCTACGATCTGGAAGTGTGGCTGCCGGCCCAGAACACCTATCGCGAGATCTCCTCTGTCTCCAATTGTACCGACTTCCAGGCGCGCCGCATGCAGGCTCGCGTGCGCATCGACGGCAAGCCGCAGCTGCTGCACACCCTGAACGGTTCCGGTCTGGCGGTGGGTCGTACCCTGGTTGCCGTGATGGAGAACTACCAGCAGGAAGATGGCCGCATCGCCATCCCGGCTGCGCTGCAATCCTACATGGGTGGCCTGACCCACATCGGGTAAGCTCACACCGCAGACCACAACGCCATGGCATTGCCATGGCGTTGTGCATTCTGGCGCCGATCAACCGTTTTAGTGCTGAAAAAATACGGTTTTTCGGCGTCGCTTTGAACAGTTAACACATTTTTATCAAGCAATGCGCAATCGTTTTTGTTAGACTGCGCCGCAATTTCGCAGGACATCTTTTTCTATGGTCTGGATTGATTACGCCATCATCGGCATCGTCGGTTTCTCTGCTCTCATCAGCCTGGTGCGCGGCTTCGTCAAGGAGGCCATGTCTCTTGTCACCTGGTTCGTCGCCTTCTTTATTGCCAGCCATTTCTATCCCGATCTCGCCGTCTATTTCACCTCCTTCTCCGACGCGCTGGTTCGCAACGGTCTGGCCATCGCGGCGCTGTTTGTGGCAACCCTGATCCTCGGCAGCGTGGTCAACTATGTGGTGGGCCTGTTGGTGGACAAGACGGGTCTCTCCGGTACCGATCGGGTGCTGGGGGTCTGCTTCGGTGCAATTCGCGGGGTGCTGATCGTCAGTGCCCTGCTTTTTTTCATGGATACCTTCACCAACCTCTCCCAGAGCGACTGGTGGGTGGCGTCCAAGCTGGTGCCGGAGTTCAAGCCGGTGATCCAGTGGTTTTTCGGGTTCATGTTGAACTCATCCAGTTTTCTTAAACAGGTATAGTGACTTCGAGGTAGCAAAGACATGTGTGGTATTGTCGGTATAGTTGGCACCACCCCCGTCAATCAGGCCCTCTACGACGCCTTGACGGTGTTGCAGCACAGGGGACAGGATGCCGCCGGGATCGTGACCATTGATAGTGGAAACTTCCGGCAACGCAAGGCCAATGGCCTGGTGAAGGACGTGTTTGAAGTGCGCCACATGCAGCGTTTGCAAGGGAACATCGGCATAGGTCATGTCAGATATCCCACCGCAGGTAGCTCAAGTGCCGCTGAAGCCCAACCTTTTTATGTGAACTCGCCCTACGGCATGGTGCTGGCCCATAACGGCAACCTCACCAACGCCAAGGAGCTCAAGGAGCAGCAGTTCAAGGTCGCCCGTCGCCACATCAACACCACCTCCGACTCGGAAGTGCTGCTGAACGTGCTGGCCCACGAGCTGGATCGCTGTGACAAGATGGCCCTGCGTCCCGAAGATATCTTCGCCGCGGTGCGCAGAACCCATCAGCAGATCCGCGGCGCTTATGCGGTGGTCTCGCTGGTGATTGGCCATGGTCTCATCGGTTTTCGCGATCCCAACGGCATTCGCCCGCTGATCCTCGGTCGTCGTCAGGACGAGCTTGGCCAGGTGGAGTACATGCTCGCCTCCGAGAGCGTGGCGCTCGACGCCATCGGTTTCGAGACGGTACGGGATATTGCGCCGGGTGAAGCCATCTACATCACCGAGCAGGGCCAGCTCTTCTCCGAGCAGTGTGCGGAGAACCCGCAGATGAGCTCCTGCATCTTCGAATACGTCTACTTCGCTCGTCCCGATTCGTGCATCGACAAGGTCTCGGTCTACGCCGCTCGCCTCAACATGGGTCGCAAGCTGGGTCAGAAGATTGCCCGCGAGTGGGAAGATCTCGATGTCGATGTGGTTATCCCTATCCCCGAGACCTCCTGTGACGTGGCGCTGGAGATCGCTCATACCCTGGATCTGCCGTACCGTCAGGGCTTCGTGAAGAACCGCTACATCGGCCGTACCTTCATCATGCCGGGCCAGACCCAGCGCAAGAAGTCAGTGCGTCGCAAGCTCAACGCCATCAGCTCCGAATTCAAGGGCAAGAAGGTGTTGCTGGTGGATGATTCCATCGTGCGTGGTACCACGTCCGAGCAGATCATCCAGATGGCCCGTGAAGCGGGGGCAGCCAAGGTCTACTTCGCCTCGGCGGCGCCGGAAATTCGCTTCCCCAACGTCTATGGCATCGATATGCCCACCGCCAACGAGCTGATCGCCCACGGCCGTGAAGTGGAAGAGGTGTGCAAGCTGATTGGCGCTGACGGTCTGATTTTCCAGGATCTGGAAGATCTGGAAGCCGCCGTGCGGGAGATCAACCCGGATCTGCGTCACTTCGAGACCTCGGTGTTCAATGGCCACTACGTCACCTCCGACGTGGACCAGTCCTATCTGGATCACCTCAATGCCCTGCGCAACGATGACACCAAAGCGGTGCGTGAGTGGCAGGAAGGCACCAGCAATCTGGAAATTTTTAACGAAGGAAGTTAAACGTTTGCGGTTTTGCCGGATGGGATAGCGAGATGGGGGCCTGTGGCCCCCATTGTCGTTTCTACCTAACACGGCAGAAGGGGGAGGAGATATCTGTTTGAAAAATATCCGCTTATCTTGCCGGATATGGGCATGGCCAGCGGGATCCGCTAGCATAGGCGGCAACATATATGACCGTTACGCTTTTAAGAGACGAGAGTTCAGATGGATGATCTGCTAGCCCCAGTGAGCCAGTTTTTGCAGTGCGAGACCCCGGATGAGTGGGTAGAGATGGCGCGGGATCCGGCCCGTTTACCGACCCTGCTCATCGATAACGCCAACTGCGAGACCAAGGCCGCACTCACTGCCCACAGTCTGGTGCGCCGCTACTGCCTGCCCAAGGGCAAGCGCCATCTGCTGCCCAAGCTGGAGTTCTATCGCGAGCTGGATGCCATCCCGGAGAAGGCCGAGATCCTGGGCAAACGCAGCATGGGGGAGTCTGATCGCACCGTCTTTGCCGAGCTGGAACGCAATCCGCTGCTGTTTCCCATGGTGCGGCTCATTCAGGAGGAGCTGCATCACTTCGAGCAGGTGCTGGAGATCATGCAGGCCCGCGGCATCGAATACGGGCCGGTGACGGCCTCTCGCTATGCCCGCCAGTTGATGCAGCATGTGCGCACCCATGAACCGGCCACCATAGTCGACAAGATGATCATCGGCGCCTATATCGAGGCCCGCTCCTGCGAGCGGTTTGCCAAGCTGGCGCCCCATCTGGACGAAGAGCTGAGCCGCTTCTACGTCTCTTTGCTACGCTCCGAAGCACGTCACTATCAGGATTACCTGAGCCTGGCCGAACAGTACGCAGGGGAGGATATCGGCGAGCGGGTGGCCTTCTTTGGCAAGCTGGAAGCCGAGCTTATCTGCTCGCCGGATCCGCAGTTCAGGTTTCATAGCGGCCTGCCTGTCACATCTGACAGTTGTTGACGCACAGGGGGCAAACTACTATTGCCCTGTTCCTACTACGAGCGACAAGTAGTTACTTTTGAGCGCAATTCCCGGCCCTGAGCCGGGATCTTTTTTTGTCGTACGTCCTTCCTGCTTTTGGCGCTCTATGCTGAATCCCTGGCTATTTTTGCGTCTTCCCCTTGCGATGAAATCCTGTTCGATCAGCCGGTTATTGTGGTGATAAAGTGCTCATTCAAGTGGCTCACCCTTGTAGAAACGGGCGAAACCGTGTACTTTTTTGCCTTCGCAAGATTTGAATAACCAATCAATAGGAGCGTGTATGCGCATTGTTCTGTTGGGGGCTCCGGGTGCCGGCAAAGGTACTCAGGCTCAGTTCATCATGGAAAAACACGGTATTCCCCAGATCTCCACCGGCGACATGCTGCGTGCGGCGATCAAAGCGGGCACCGAGCTCGGTCTGAAAGCCAAAGCTGTGATGGACGCAGGTCAGCTGGTCTCTGACGACATCATCATCGGTCTGGTCAAAGAGCGCATCGCTCAGCCGGACTGCGCCAAAGGCTTCCTGTTGGACGGTTTCCCGCGCACCATTCCCCAGGCGCAAGCCATGAAGGACGCCGGTGTCGTGGTTGATTTCGTGCTGGAGTTCGATGTGCCGGACGAAGAGATCGTCAAGCGCATGAGCGGCCGTCGCGTTCACTCCGGCTCCGGCCGTACCTACCACGTGGTGTTCAACCCGCCGAAAGTGGAAGGCAAGGATGACGTGACCGGTGAAGATCTGGTGATCCGCGCCGACGACGAAGAGACCACAGTACGCAAGCGTCTGGATGTATATCATCAGCAGACCGCGCCGCTTATCGGTTTCTACGGCAAAGAGGCGGAAGCGGGCCACACCCGTTACGTCAAGATCGACGGCACCCAGCCGGTTGATCTGGTCAGCAAGCAGCTTGCCACCATTCTGGGCTGATCTTTGCTGCCGGCACTGTTTCCCGTGCCATCAGATAAATAAAGAGAAGGGCCCTGTCGGGCCCTTTTTGCATAATGACAGATAGACAGGAAGCCAACGTGACCACGAAAACCGGAATATTGCTGGTCAATCTGGGTACCCCAGCCGCACCGACCACCGCTGCCGTCAAAGCGTTCCTCAGCCAGTTCCTGCACGATCCCCGTGTGGTGGACCTGCCCCGTTACCTCTGGTGTCCGCTGCTCCACTTCATCATCTTGCCGACGCGCTCGCCCAAAGTGGCCAAGCTCTATCAGCAGGTCTGGACCGAGCAGGGCTCGCCGCTGATGGTGATAAGCAAGCAGCAGCGCGCTGCGCTGGAGCAGGAGCTCAAGCGGGAGGGGGTCGATGTGCCGGTGGAGCTGGCGATGACCTATGGTTCCCCGTCAGTGAATGATGGCTGGCAGGCGCTCAAGGCCAAAGGGGTCAACCGGGTGATCCTGTTGCCGCTCTATCCGCAATATTCGGTCAGTACCACCGCCTCGGTCTTCGATGCCTGGAGCAAGGCGATGAAGAGAGAACGCAATCTGCCGGTGGTACGGCTCATTCGTGATTATCACGCCCACCCCGAATACATTCAGGCGCTGGCCATGAGCGTGCGCCGTCACTGGGAGCTGCACGGTCAGGGTGATCACCTGCTGATGTCGTTCCACGGTATTCCCGAGCGCTACGAGAACGAAGGGGACCCCTATGGTCACCAGTGTCGCCACACCGCCACTCTGCTGGCCGAGGCGCTCGGGCTGGATGCCGGGCAGTGGACGGCAAGCTTCCAGTCCCGCTTTGGCAAGGAGGAGTGGCTCAAGCCCTACACCGACGTGACCATCGCCGGTATGCCTGCAGCTGGCATCAAGCGGCTTGATGTAATTTGTCCAGCCTTTGCCGCCGACTGCCTCGAAACCCTCGAGGAAATTCAGGTACAGAATCGGGAGGTCTTCATGGAGGCCGGTGGCGAGCGGTTTGAATATATTCCGGCCCTCAACAGTGATCAGGCCCACATCAGGATGATGGTCTCGCTCATTTGCCGCGAATTGGCATGAGTGACCGGCAGTCAGTCAAACAAGGAGTCGAGTCATGATACATATCACGCTGATCTACGCAGGCCTGCTGGGGCTGCTGTTTCTGGGGCTCTCCTTCTGGGTGGTCAAACGCCGCGCCCAGTTCGGGGTGATGATAGGGCAGGGGGAGGCCCCCGAGCTGCTGGCGGCGATCCGGGCCCACGGCAATTTTGCCGAGTATGTGCCGCTGACCCTGCTGCTGATGGCGCTGTGCGAGCTCTCCGGTGCCGGTGCGCTCTGGCTGCATGCCGGTGGCGCCATGCTGCTGGTCGGCCGCATCCTGCATGCCATCGGCATCCAGATCCCCAAAGCCCCCAATGTGCCCCGTTTTCTGGGTACCTTGCTGTTCTGGCTCGCCCTCGGCCTCTTCACTGTGCTGGCTCTGTTGCAGGGCATGGCGGCCGCCTGAAAACCGACGCTTTTTTATGCTATGGAACCACCCCGGACGGGGTGGTTTTTTTATGGTGAAAAGGCAAACGTTTTTCCTTGCAAGCCTTGTCTATACTGACTCCATTATTTAAACAGGGCGACTTTTCGGGGCGGCGGATTGTGTTAAAATCCCGCCCCTCTTTCCCCCAGAGCACAGAACATTGCCATGAAATTTCCCGGTCAGCGCAAGTCCAAACACTACTTCCCTGTCGACAGACGCGATCCCCTGGTTCCGCAAAATCCCCTGTTAACCGAGCTGGGCAAAGCCTACGTCGTCGGGATTGATCAGACCCTGGTTGATATCGAAGCCCATGTGGATGAAGACTTTCTGACCCGTTATGGTCTGAGCAAGGGGCACTCCGTCGTTATCAATGACGATGTAGCAGAACGGATTTATGACGAGCTCAAGGCCAACAACATGGTAGTGAGCGAGTTTGCCGGTGGCACTATCGGCAACACGGTACACAACTACTCGGTGCTGGCCGACTCCCACTCCATCCTGCTGGGTGTGATGAGTCAGGACATTCGCATCGGCTGCTACGCCTACCGTTATCTGTGCAACACCTCTTCCCGTGTCAATCTGGACTATCTGCAGCCGGTTGATGGCCCCATCGGCCGTTGCTTCACCTTCATTACCGAGTGCGGCGAACGCAGCTTCGGCATCAACGCCGGCAAGATGAACCAGCTGGATGTGCAGCGCATTCCGGAGGATGTGATCAAAGGGGCGTCTGCCCTGGTGATCACCGCCTATCTGGTGCGTGGTGACGATGGTGATCCGATGAAAGAGGCGGCCATGACAGCTGTGCGTTATGCCCGCGAGGCCGGTATTCCCGTGGTGCTGACCCTGGGCACCCGTTTCGTCATCGACGAAAACCCCCAGTGGTGGCGCGACTTCATTGCCGAGAACGTGACTGTGCTGGCGATGAACGAAGACGAAGGTGAAGCCCTGACCGGTATCGCTGATCCGCTAGGTGCGGCCGACAAGGCGCTCGACTGGGCCGACATGGTGCTCTGTACTGCTGGCCCCATCGGTCTTTACATGGCGAGCTACACCGACGAGGACTACAAGCGCGAGACCACTCATACCCTGTTGCCGGGCGTTATCCCCGAGTTCAACATGTATGAGTTCAGCCGCCCGATGGCCCGCGCCAAGTGCCGCAAACCTGCCCGCATCTACTCCCACATCTCCCCGTATATGGGTGGCCCGGAGAAGATCAAGAACACCAACGGGGCAGGGGATGGCGCCCTTTCCGCCGTGCTGCACGACATGGTGGCCAACTCCTATCACCGGATGAATGTGCCCAACTCCGCCAAGCACATCTCCGAGTTCCTGACCTACTCCTCACTGGCCCAGGTGTGCAAATACGCCAACCGTGTCAGCTACGAGGTGTTGGCCCAGAGCAGCCCCCGTCTCTCCCGCGGTTTACCGGAGAAAGAGGACAGCCTGGAAGAGGTTTACTGGGAGCGTTGATCTCCTGAGTCTGCAAGACGCCTCCATCGGGAGGCGTTTTTGCAGGCAAATGGGAGTTATCCCGGCTTTTTTCCCGGAATAACCCCAATATGCTTGAGTCCATGTCACTTTTACGACACCATTTGGCCATCGTATTGTCGCCCGACAATGCCGCAGCACCCGAAAGAAAGAGAGAATCCCATGAGCATGCTTAACGACAACCTTGACGCCAATTTCCAACTGTTTATCGAACAAGTCCGCGAGTCGGGTCAGGTGTGGGGTCTGCGCTATGGGGAAGACTGGGTCGTCTGCCGCTCCGCCGAATTTGAAGATGCCGACGTGATGCCGCTCTGGTCTGCCGAAGAGGACGCCCGTCTGCACTGCGTCGACGAGTGGGCCGATTACGAGCCGGAAGTGATCGATCTGGAAGAGTTTCTCGATATCTGGATCAACGATCTGGATGAAGACGATGTACTGGTCGGCCCGAACTGGAACGCCGATCTGGAAGGCCAGGAGCTCGAACCCATCGAGCTGGCCAAGGCACTGGTTGAACTGGACGCCTGAAAGCGCCTCCATTGATGGCCTGAACGCACAGGCCATCGGGACAAAGACCGGCACCCGTGAGGGTGCCGGTCTTTTTTATGGTCGAATGGCCCGATTGATGAGTTAAAAGCCGATTTGCCTTTGCACCTGTCAGGGGGATGGTCCATCATCAACCTTTTGCCAAGGGAGGAGCGCCATGTTTGTATTCGACGTAACGGGAGCTGCGGGTGAGAAGGCCAGCATTCGGGTGCAGGCGCTCGATTGGGCGCAAGCCGGGCCAGTGACCTTCCAGTGCGATGATGATCAGCTGGCGGTCGTGCTTCTGAGCGGTTGTCGTTGCGACGCGGTGGGCTTTTTCAACCTGTTGGCGGGGTGCAAACCCCTCTATATCGAACAGTGGCTCAGCTATCTGCAGGAGAGTGGTCGCATTGGCAAGTGGAGCCACCAGACCGAGAGTCCCGCCGATGGGGACTATCTGGCCAGAGCCGGTCTGGAGCACGATGAACTCAATACCCTGCTTGGCCAGGTCTATCAGGTGGCGGGGTTCAATCGCCTGCAAATCAACCGTTACCTCAAGAACCGCCACAACCCCACCACGCTGGCGACCCGTTACGATCAGAAAGAGCTGGAGCGCTATCGCCAGCTCAATGACATCATTCTGACCCTGTTGAAGCTGAAGCATCCTCAGTAAAGAGCCCCAGCTGGCTGATATCCGGTCGCAGTGGTTGCGGCCGGGCGATCAGATAACCCTGCAAACCATCCACGTACATCCCTTGCAGCAGTTGTTTCTGGCCAAGCTGTTCAACCCCCTCTGCAATGACCTGACACCCCATCCGATGTGATACATCGACGATCATCCGCACGAACTGCTGGTTGGTCTGATCCTGCTCCAATCCGGTGATAAGGGCAGGATCCAGCTTGATGTAGTCGGGCTTGAGCTCGCGAAACAGGGTAAAGGAACCGATCCCCTTGCCGAAATTGGCGATCGCCGAGCGGCTGCCGTTGCGGCGCAGCAGTTCAAACACCCGCTTGGCGCCTGTCAGGTTGCGCTCCAGATGCTCTTCATCCAGTTCGAACACCAGATTGGCACTGGTATTGGGATCTTTGAGCAGCTGGCGGTCAAGCCAGATCAGGAAGGCGCTGTTTTGCAGCAGGTTGGGGGAGAGGTTGATCCCCCAGCGACTCTGGTTGGCACCAAAGGCCCGGTACTGACGCATGATGTGGGTAATGACCAACTGCTCCAGCCGCATCACCATATCCAGCCGCTGTGCCATGGCAAACAGGGTGTCGGTGGGCAGGGCGGTGCCGTCATTGCCGCTGAAGCGGGTGTAGATCTCGTTGTAAGCCAGCATGCTGCGGTGCAGGGGCTGGATCGGCTGATAGGTAAAGCTGAGGCGCTCCTGCGCCAGCACGTCGGTCAGCACGTCGCGCCAGTGGTGTTGCCCCTGCAGATCGGAGGCGCTGTCATCCTGCTGGATGGCCCAGCCGTTGATGGTTTCGGTCTGGGCGCGAGCCAGCGCCAGATCCGCTCTGGCCAGCACGGCTTCAATTTTCTGGCCGCTGCTGAGCTTGGTCAGCCCTGAGTAACCGGTGCTCTCCAGTTCGTGCTGATCCTGATAGTGATCGAAGGCCACCTTCAAATCCTGCCCCAGCAGATGGGGAGGAATATTGGCCACCGGTTGCACCAGCACGGCGAAATCAGCCCCCGAAATGCGGTAGACCTGATTGCCCGGGAAGCGGCTTACCACCCGCTTGATGAGAGCGGCCATGTCCTTGATGTAGGCATCACCAGACTGGAAGCCGCGCTGGGCGTTGATCTTGCCAAGCTCGGTGGCACGGATCAGTACCAGGGTCGCGGTCTGGGTGTCCTGATCCCGCTGCAGCAACTCGGTCATGTCGCGGCGAAACGCGTGGCGGTTGAGTAGCTGAGTCAGCTCGTCTGTGGTGGCCAGGTTGCTGAGCTCGGTCAGCTGGCGATGAGCGCTCTGCTCGGCACTTTCGAACTGCTCCAGCAGCTGTTGCAGTACCTCCTGGGAGGCGGGCTCATCGAGTTGTGAGGGATCCCGTCCCCTGATCGCCTTGATCCAGGTGAGCTCCTGATGCTGGAGCATGCCATCCATGGTGCGGATGGCCAGCATCAACAGCAGGATCATGCCAAGCAGTGTGGTGGCCAGAATAATGGCCAAAGTGAGCGGTGTGCTCTGAAGGGCCAACCAAACTGCTTGCAGGAGCAGCAGGGGTATGGTCACTATGGTGGCGATCAGAAAGAGGGTACGTCCGAGCTTGTGAACCATCTTGTCATCCTTGAAGTGGCTGCTTTGTGGGGGAATTTTAACCAAGCTGGCGGAGCAAAGCATGCTATTCCTCGCAACTCGGTGAAAAGGGTCAATTGAGATCGGTTAAATGTGAGTGAAACCACTTTCACAGGTGCCGAAACAGGCGAAGATGAGTTGAAAATAGATCAAACAAGGCAGAGGTAAATCATGTTGTTAGAGCCCGAAAATAGTGCCAAAGCACGACAATTATTGAACCAGAGTATGGCACTGGTGCTGGCGGGTGGACGTGGTAGTCGCCTGAAGCAGTTGACTGACAACCGCGCCAAGCCTGCCGTCCATTTCGGTGGCAAATTCCGGATCATTGATTTTGTGCTCTCCAACTGTATCAACTCGGGGATCCGCCGCGTTGGTGTAGTCACCCAATACAAATCTCACAGCCTGCTGCGTCACCTGCAATCGGGCTGGTCCTTCCTGCGTTACCAGATGAACGAATTCATCGACCTGCTCCCTGCCCAGCAACGGGTGGACGAGGTGCACTGGTATCGCGGCACCGCCGATGCCATCTATCAGAACGTCGATATCATCCGCGACTACGGCCCCAAATACCTGGTGGTGCTGGCGGGGGATCACATCTACAAGATGGATTACGCTGCCATGCTGCTCGACCATGTGCGCCTTGGCGCCAAGGTGACTGTGGCTTGTATCGAGGTGCCGCGGGCCGAGGCATCCGCCTTCGGGATCATGGATATCGACGAGCAGCGCAAGATCCGCGCCTTCGTCGAAAAACCGGCCAATCCGCCCGCCATGCCGGGTTGCGAAGATCGCTCGCTGGCCTCCATGGGGATCTATATCTTCGAGGCGGAGTACCTCTACCAACTGCTGGAGGAGGACATTCACAATCAGGACTCCAAACACGACTTCGGGATGGACGTGATCCCCCGCATCGTGGAGGAGGGGATGGCATTTGCTCACCCCTTCAACATGTCCTGTGTCGGGGCGCGCGAGGGGCAAAAGCCCTATTGGCGTGACGTGGGTACGCTGGACTCCTTCTGGGAAGCGAACATGGATCTCGCCTCCGTGCTGCCCGAGCTCGACATCTACGATCAGAACTGGCCCATCTGGACCAGCCAGACCCTGACGCCACCGGCCAAGTTCGTGCAGGATCGCAATGGTCAGCATGGCATGACCATCAACTCCATGTTCTCGGGCGGTACCATCGTCAGCGGGTCGTTTGTGCTCAACTCGGTGCTCTTTACCAATGTGCGGGTGCACTCCTTCTGCACCCTGGATCAGGCCATTATTTTCCCCGGGGTAGAGATCGGCGCCGGTTGCCGTCTGCGCCGGGTGGTGGTGGACAAGGGATGTGTGCTGCCCGATGGGCTGGTGGTGGGCGAGAATGCCGATGAGGATAGCCGCCGCTTCTACCGCTCCGAGCAGGGGATTGTGCTGGTGACCAAGGAGATGCTGGACAAGCTGGTTTGAGGAAAGCCCTTGAAACTGTGTCAGACGCTGTAATGCAAAGGGAGCCAATTTGGCTCCCTTTTTCATGCTGGTGAATGACGAAGATTATTCGCTAACCACCGCTTTGGCGGCCATCACCATGGCGGTGCCGTGCTTGCCTCCGGCGGCGGTCACTTGCGGTACGCCATCTTCGTCGGTGTCGCTGCCGGCACCTTCGATGATGTTCTCGCCGGAGTCACCGATCCACTCGGCCATCTGCATGCCACCGTTGACGGTGCCACGGAACCAGCTGACGTACTGACCGGTCAGCTTGGCCAGCTCCAGCTCGGGCGTCTTCTCGGCCCCTTCGTTGCGCAGGTTCAGCATGGCAGAGCGCAGGGCGCCGGAGATGGCAGCTTGGGTCCAGGGGGTGTATTCACCCTGTTTACCCGCCAGCCAGGTGCCCGCCTTGGCATTGAAGTAGGCCTTGTCGGTGACGATGAACAGCTCGCGGGCGGCAGTGCGGTACTTGGCATCGGAGGTAGCGAGGAAGGCGGCAGTCAGACCACGGATGGCGGCGAACTGCGCATCGATGGAGTGGCTGGCATCGAGTTTGCCACCCAGGGTGATGCCATCATGCACCAGACCATTTTTGCCCTTGAGGTTGGCAAGGATGAAATCGGCCTGTTTGCGGATCAAGTCGAGCGCCTCTTGACCCTGCTTGGTCTTGAGGTTCAGCTCGCCATTGTCACCGGCGGCGTAACCGACCGGCAGCGCGTCCTGAGCGCGCTGGAAGATCTGCAGGGCGACCAGTGCGTAAGCAGCGTCAAAGGTGGTGACGTGCTTGCCCTGTTTGCCTGCCTGCCAGCTGTCGACCAGGGTGCCAGCCTTGGTATCAAAGTGCAGGGTTACCAGGTTCTTGAAGGTGAGGTTTGAGAGATTGATCGCCAGCGAGAAGGCATCGCTGCCCGCGACCGCTTTGCCCAGGTCATTGGTCTTGTTGGCAGCCGGTGCGGCGGCAAATGGCGCACCGTCAAACACGGCGTGGAAGGCCGGGTTCGGGTTGGTGTTGGCGCTGCGCTGATCGCTGAAGGCATAGAACTCGGAGAGCGGCCACAGCATCATCCAGGCATCGCGCAGCTGGGCGGAGCCATCCACCACCTCCAGCTTGCCGATGGCACCGGCATCGTTGTTGCTGGTTTCGGTCACTTTCACCTGATGGGGGAAGTAAATCACGCCCTTGGCCGGATCGTACTGCGGGGTGATCTTGGCGCCCAGTTGCTTGCCATCGAAGCCAAGCTGGTTCTGCATGATGGCCAGCTTGTCGATGGATTGTTCGGTCAGCATCATGCCGTTGAAGCCATCGGCGGCAGAGACGCCCAGCTTGTGCTTGCCATCCTGATCCATGGTGGCGGAGGCGGCTTCTACCTCTTCATCGGTCTCGGCCACGTGCATGCCGCCGAGGAAGTCCTGGGACCACATCACCTCTTTGAGCAGGATGCCGCCCACCGCTGCGGGCACCAGCAGGTTGTCGCTGCCGCTCCAGCGCAGGGTGCTGTAGTCGCGGAAGTAGGCGGGCACCTGGGTCTTGACGGTTTTCTCGGTCCCTTTGGCGGTCTTGATGGTGATCTGGTCGCCATTGACCGGGGTGGCGTTGACGGCCTGGGCAAACTCCGGATTGGCGGAGGCGTAGGGCAGGGAGAGGGGATACATGCCCTGCGGCACTTCATCCGCCGGGAAGCCAACGGCGTCGGCCATGGCCAGCACCCGTTGCCCCAGAGAGGCCATGGTGCCGCCACGGGCCAGGTTTTGCGGCCCGTTCACCAGATGCGGGCCCATGCCGGATTGGTAGTTGAGGGCGTACATCGCCTCTTCGGAGTATTCGTAGGATTCGATGCCGGCAGCGAAGTCGAACGGGGTCGGCTCATCGGCACGGTTGGCATCCAGCACGTCCAGATCCAGCCCCAGCGCTTCGGCCAGCGGCTCACCGGAGAGCTCGAATTCGGTATAGGCCAGCATGTTGGCGGCGGTATTGAATGTCTTGTCTTCGACTTTGACGGCAGCCTGTGCGGCGCTGCTGAGGAGTGCGCAGGCGATTGCCTGAACCAGTACGGTTTTTCTCATGTCCCTTCTCACCATTGGTTTTATTATTGACGCTTCTCATGACGAATCTAAATGAGAATGGTCTGCATTATGCTGTGTTGAGGGGAACTTGAGAAGTAAAAAACCGCCCCATTCGGCTGCACGTTAAACCGGATGTGCGCTGTCGAAGAGGACGGTTATCTGCTTACTGCGCTGAAAGTGCCGGTGCGGCGGCGATCAGAGCAGTTTGAACGGGATGACCAGACGGCCAGGCTCCACCTTGAGGGCTTCGACCTTCTCCTTGATCCTGGCTTCGTTCTTGCGGCTGCTGTCGAGGCGATAGACCGGGGTCTGCGACAGGAACAGGGAGAGCGACTGATTGAAGGTGGGCAGCAGTGGGGTGAGGGCAGCCCCGATATCGGCCGGCTCGGTCTTGACCGAGATCAGCTCAAGGTCGCGCAGATAGATGGCGCCTTGATCGGCCACATAGTCCGGGCGTGCGCTCAGGGCAAAGCGGATCTTCATCTGCTGGCTGCCAAGGGGGCTGCTCACCTGCAGGTCGCCAGCGGCGTCCAGCTCGATGCGATCTGCTTGTTTGCGGCCGATACGGCTCTGCATCTCATCCAGACGGATCTTGCTCGACATGATGCCGGGGATCCCCAGCTGTTTTTCAAAAGAGACCTGATCTTTGAGGTACTGGTTGATTTCGGCCTCGCTGACATTGTACTGGGTCAGGGAGCAGGCCCCCAGCAGCAGGGCGAGGGGGAGTAACAACAGCTGTTTCAACATGATGGATTCCGCTTGGGCAACTATGATGGCGCTATCTTACGCGATAACGGGCGTGGAATGAGAGCCTCATACCGTGGGAAATCACGGAGTTGCTGCATTCCCGATTGTTTATTGGCAACCGCCGGGTTCATCATCGACGAGTGAGCGGAATAGGGCTGGGCTGTTTGCTGTGGGCATGGGTCTACGCCTTAAGCAGAGAGAAGAGCACAGAGAACGAGGAGAACGTAATGGTTCGGATGGGCAAGGTTGGCCGAAGGGCGCTGCTGTGGCTTGGCTGCATGATGGGACTCTGGAGCCCGTCGTTGTGGGCCGAGGTGAAGGTGATCCCGGTCTTCGAGGCGCAGGCGGCGGTGCAGGCCCTCAAGGAGATCTATCCCCAGCTTGGGGTGAGTGCCATGGGTAACCAGCTGGTGCTGAGCGGGACGCCAGCCCAGCTGCAGGAGGCCGAAGCCACGCTGGCGCAGATCAACCAGCCACCGCAAAACCTGCTTATCGAGTGGCGGGTCGATGGTGCCGCCAGCGGTCAGCAACTGGGGGGCTCAATCAGTCGCGACGAGGCCAAGCGGCAGTGGCTGGTCGATGGCAATGCCCGGCAGTACCAGCGCAGCCAGAACGACAGTTGGCAGGTGCGCGGGCTGTCGGGCCGTTCCGTGCTGCTGCAGATGGGCTCCTATCAGCCGGTGACCTTCTATCAGTGGAACGGGGGCGCCGTGGTGGGGATGATGCCGCTGGTCAACGGCCTCTATGCCACGGCCACCTTGATTAGCGATCGGGTGCAGATTGCGCTGAGCAGCGAACAGGCGAGGCTGGATCAGGGCACCATCAATCGTGGGCAGAGTGCCACCGAGGTAAGCGGGGCCCCGGGCCAGTGGCTGACGGTGGGAGAGCTTTCGACCAGCTCAGCGGATCAGGGGAGTAGCCTCGGCACCCAGCTACAGGGCGGGCGTGGCAGCCAGAGCGATCGCCAGACCCTGCAGATCCGGGTTACTCCTCAATAGGACTGAATACCGCGCAATCCGTGCCCGGAGCCCCGTTAGTGGGGCTCGTCGGCTGCATATTCGCGCAACTGGCGACTGCGCAACAGATACCAGAGCGCCCAGAGGCTGGCGACCAGCACCAGCGCGGTGGGCCAGCTGAACGACCACTTCTGCAAGTTGAGGCTGTGCAGCTGCATCAGCAGGCCGCTGGTGGCAGAGCAGAGCAGCAGCAAGGGGCTATGGCGCCTGAGTCTGGCGCGAATGCTTTGGGTCTGCTGATAGGTACCGCCACAGGCGAGCAGTGCCAGCATGGCGGGCACATCGGTCAGCAGGCTGATATAGAGAGTGAGCTTGTCGGGGTAGAAGAGCTCAAGGATCTCGCTGCCGCTTTGGCGGGTGACGCCAGCCATCAGAAAGAGCCAGACCGAGCGGGTCAATAGCAGGGCGATGGGCCAGAACCAGAGAGGAGGGCGAAGCTGGCCGTGATCGTCATAGCGGTGTTCGGGGTAGAGGGTCATGGTTACCCGATATCCATTCATAGAGTGCAAGTGATGCAGAGGATATGGGGCGAAGGCGAGCCCTTTGCAAGGCGCGGGAGGGTGCGGGAATTAATCGGGGGGACATGCCCCCCAATGCGCGAGAATCTTTTTGTGCCGGGCAGCCGGCGTTACAGCCAGCCTTTGCGCTTGAAGAAGAGACCGGTGCCGAGCGATGACATCACCATCAGCACCAGCGAGAGTGGATAACCATACTCCCAGGCGAGCTCCGGCATGCGGCCGAAGTTCATGCCGTAGATACTGGCGATCAGGGTAGGCGGCAGGAAGATTACGGCGGCTACCGAGAAGATCTTGATCACCTTGTTCTGCTCCAGATTGGTGACCCCCATGGAGGCCTCCAGCTGGAAGTTGATCTTGTCGAACAGGAACTGGGTGTGGGGCAGCAGTGACTCCACGTCGTGCAGCATCTCGTCGATCCACTTGTTCTGCTCAAGGCTCATGCGCTGGCGCAGGCTGCGCTTGAGGAAGCGCAAGGCGCGACGGGTATCGTGCAGGGAGAGACGGATCTGGCCGTTGGCCTCTTCCTGAGCCATCAACTCCTTGAGCATGGGGTTGATCTGATCCGGCTCGAAGATCTGATCGGCGGTGTTTTCCAAGGTCTTGTAACCATCTTCGATAAGGTCGGATAGGTACTCCACCTTGAGGTTCTGCACCTCCAGCAGGATGTCGAGGGCATCCTCCACCTCCAGCCGATCCTGGCGCATATAGTGACGCAGCAGGCGCACCAGCCCGATGTCATCTTCGCGAATGCTGATAAGCAGGTTGTTGCGCAGGGTAAAGGAGACGTGGACACCCTTGGTGTCACGACCGATCCGCTGGGGAAACAGGGAGTGAATGTGCAGACCATCGGTATCCCAGTAAAAACGGGCGGATGCTTCGATGTCGTCGAGCTCTTCCTTGTCGGGGACCTCTTCCAGGAACAGGCCCGTCAACCATTCTCGCTCTGCCGTGTCCGGCTTGTAGGCATCCAGCCAGACCGTGTTGTCAGGTACTATGTCGTCAGGCCCGAGCGTGACTATATCCAGCACCTTGTTGTTGAGAATGTAGGCGGTGATCATCTGTCCCCCCTTAAAAAGTCATGGGTAATCAGGGATGGTTGCACAGGTCATGCGGCCTTAGATCGCTGCAGAAGGCGATCCCGTGGATAAGCAGATCGGGCCGATGGAAAACCTGAATGCGGCGAACTATACAGGGGCGGGCCGCGCTTGTCAGGGGCTATTCATCAGGGATTCAGCCTGTTTGTTCAAAAAAACAGCGAGGTCGGATCACCTGAGCGGCTATGCGGGGTAGAACCCAGCCTTTGGCTGGAGGAGGGCTAGCTGGGGCTGCTTGTTGCCGCTGCCCCGCTTCATCACATATTCGGATAATTGGGCCCGGAGCCCCCCTGTGGCGGCGTCCAGACGATGTTTTGGGACTGAGTATCTTTGATGTCACCGCATCTTGGCATCGCCGTTCGATCACATATTCGGATAGTTGGGCCCGGAGCCCCCCTGTGGTGGTGTCCAGACGATGTTTTGGGACTGGGTATCTTTGATGTCACCGCGTCTTGGTATCGCCGTACTTCATCACATATTCGGATAATTGGGTCCGGAGCCCCCCTGTGGCGGCGTCCAGATAATATTTTGACTGGGATCTTTAATGTCACAGGTCTTGCAGTGAATGCAGTTGGCGGCATTGATCTGCAGTTTGGCCGCACCTTCCATTTCCAGTACTTCAAACACCCCGGCCGGGCAGTAGCGTTGGGCGGGTTCGGCCCAGGTGGGCAGATTGACCTCGACCGGAATGCGCTCGTCCTGCAGCTTGAGGTGACAAGGCTGATCCTCGTCGTGACTGGTGTTGGCCAGATACACAGACGAGAGTTTGTCAAAGCTCAGCTTGCCATCGGGTTTGGGATAATGGATGGGCTCGCAGCGGCTGGCCACGCGCAGCTGACGGTAATCGTGAGCCTTATCGAGCAGCTTGAAGGGCGAGTTTGCGCCAAACAGCCGTTGCTCCAGCCAGTTGAAGGCACCGCCCAACCAGGGACCATAGCGATGAAGCGCCGCGCCGAAGTTGCGCGCCGCCTTGAGTTCGCGGGCCAGCCAGCTCTGGTGCAGCTCGTCACCATACTGGGCCAGATCCCGGCCCCCTTCATCACCACCCCGCAGCGCCATCGCGACGGTTTTTGCCGCCAGCATGCCGGACTTCATGGCGGTGTGGATCCCCTTGATGCGGGAAAAGTCGAGAGTGCCGGCATCGCAGCCGATCAGCAGTCCACCCGGGAAGTGCATGCGGGGCAGGGCGTGCCAGCCCCCCTTGGTGATGGCGCGGGCGCCGTAACTGATGCGTTCACCCCCTTGCAACACGCCGGCGATAAGCGGGTGATGCTTGAGGCGCTGGAATTCGTCGAACGGGCTGAGCCAGGGATTCTGGTAGTTGAGATCGACAATCAGCCCGACTGCCACCTGATCCCCCTCCATGTGATAGAGATAGAAACCGCCGTGACTATTTCCGCCTCCCTGCTTGCCAAGGGGCCAGCCACTGCCGTGCAGCACCTGTCCTGCTTTGCCTTGACCTGCTGGCAGTTGCCACAGCTCCTTGAAGCCGATGGCATAGTGCTGGGGCTGGGCAGGGCTTGCCAGATTGAATGCGGCGATCAGCTGCTTGCCGAGATGACCTCGAGCCCCCTCGGCAAAGAGGGTGTAGCGGCCGAGCAGCGCCATGCCGGGCACATGATCTGCTTTCGGATTGCCTGCCCGATCCAGCCCCAGATCGCCGGTGATGACCCCCTTGACCCGGCCCGCGTCCATGATAAGTTCGCTGGCGGTAAATCCCGGGTATATTTCGACTCCCAGTTTTTCCGCCTGTTGGCAAAGCCAGCGGCAGAGATTGCCGAGGCTGATGATGTGACAGCCCTCATTGTGCATCCGGGGTGGCACCGCCCAGGCGGGGAGTTGCAGGGAACGTTGCTCGCTTTGCAGCAGATGCACCTGATCGTCGCTGACCGGTACGCCGAGCGGTGCTTGCTGCCAGCCATCCGGCAGCAGTTCTTGCAAGGCGACGGGATCAAACAGGGCGCCGGAGAGCAGATGGGCGCCAATCTCCGCCCCTTTCTCCAGAAGACAGACCGAGAGAGTGGCATCCTGCTGTTTCAGGGCGATGGCTGCACTGAGCCCCGCCGGACCGCCGCCGACGATGACGACATCAAATTCCATTGCTTCCCGTTCCATCTTGCCTCTGCGCTCTGGTTGGCCTAGGGTAATGCTGGTAGTTTACGTAAACGTAAAGCAGTTGTAAGCAAAACTGAGCAAGAAAAAGCAAAAAATCAGGGAAGAGCGTACTGCAACAAACGCAGAGGCACACTAATGAATTCAATCCAAAGAGACGAGGCATGACCCCATGAAGCTGCTGGTCGCAATCAAACGGGTAGTCGACTACAACGTCAAGATCCGGGTGAAGGGAGACGGCTCCGACGTGGAGCTCGCCAATGTGAAGATGGGGATCAACCCCTTTTGTGAAATTGCGGTGGAGGAGGGGGTCAGGCTGCGGGAAGCGGGTATCGCCAGCGAGCTGGTGGTGGTGACTTTTGGCCCTGACGCTGCCGCCGAGCAACTGCGCCATGGGCTGGCGCTGGGGGCGGATCGGGCGCTGCATTATGTCACCGATGAGACGCTCACCCCGCTGACTGTCGCCCGCGCCTTGCACAAGGTGTGTGAGCAGGAGCAGCCGGATCTGGTGCTGCTCGGCAAGCAGTCCATCGATTCCGACAACAATCAGGTGGCCCAGATGCTGGCTGCCCTCAATGATTGGCCGCTGGCGACCTGCGCGTCCGCCCTCAAGGTGGAAGCGGGAGAGCTGCTGGTGACTCGCGAAATCGACGGTGGCCTCGAGACCCTGGGCATGCCGTTGCCTGCGGTGGTGAGCGCCGATCTGCGTTTGAATGAACCGCGCTTTGCTTCGTTGCCCAACATCATGAAGGCCAAGCGCAAGCCGCTTGATAGCGCTCCGTTCTCGACACTCGCCGTTGAGGTGGCCAACCAGACCCGTTTGCTCGGGGTGATGGCGCCGCCAGCCCGCAGCGCCGGGATCAAGGTGGGCTCGGTGGACGAGCTGGTGGACAAACTCAAACACGAAGCGAAGGTGCTGCCATGAGCGTGCTGATCATTGCCGAACATCATCAGGGCCATCTGGCCGACAACGTGGCACAACTGGTGACCGCCGCCGTCTCCATCGGCGGTCAGGTTGACCTGCTGTTGCTCGGGCAGGGACTGACCGAGGCGAGTGAACAGGCGGCAGCTCTCGGCGGCGTCGACAAGGTGTTGCTTGCCGAGCATCCTCTGCTGGCCGACGGGCTGCTGGATGGGGTCGACAAGCTGCTGGCCACCTGGTGTCAGGGTTACAGCCACTGCCTGATGGCGGCGAGTACCATGGGCAAGGCGCTGCTGCCACAGGTAGCGGCTCGGCTCGGGGTGGAGATGCTCTCCGAGGTGACGGCTATCGAGAGCAGCGACACCTTCCTGCGCCCCATCTATGCGGGCAATGCTATCGCCAGAGTGGCAAGCTCGGCGCCCGTCAAGGTGATGACGGTGCGGGCTACCGCGTTTGCCAAGGCGGCGACGGGCGGGCAGGCTCTCATCGAGCCCTTGGCTGTGCCCGAATTCGCTGGTCGTACCCGGCTGGTCGAGCGCCGCGCAGTGCGCTCCAGCAGGCCCGAACTGACCGCCGCCCGGGTGGTGGTCTCCGGTGGCCGGGCGCTGGGCTCCAAGGCGCAGTTTGCTTTGATAGAAGCGCTGGCCGACAAGCTGGGGGGGGCGGTCGGCGCATCGCGCGCTGCCGTCGATGCGGGTTTCGTCGCCAACGATCTGCAGGTTGGCCAGACTGGCAAGGTGGTCGCGCCGGAGCTCTATATCGCGGTCGGTATTTCGGGGGCCATCCAGCATCTGGCGGGGATGAAGGAGTCGAAGGTGATCGTGGCCATCAACAAGGACAGCGACGCCCCCATCTTTCAGGTGGCGGACTACGGGCTGGTGGGTGATCTCTTCACTCTGCTGCCAGAGCTCACCGCCAAACTGTAAATTTGTCAGAAATGGCTGAGCTGTGGTCGTTTATGCGCTCTGCCCGCCATTTCTGTGCATGTTCCCTGCAAGCCCTGACCCGTTCAGGGCTTTTTCTACTGCAAGGGGGATGTAGAGTGACGGTAAAAGGTTGAGCCAGCTCCCAAAAAGCCTTTGATCCTGTGGCGGCTCTTGTGTAAAACCTGACAAGTCATCGATTACTCTCATCCACTCACGGAAAGCGTCATGAGCAAACAGATTTACAACTTCTGCGCCGGCCCCGCCATGCTGCCGGTTGAAGTCATGGAGCGCGCCCAGCGCGAATTTTGTAATTTTCAGGGGCTGGGAGCCTCGGTCATGGAGCTTTCCCATCGCGGCAAGCCCTACATGGCGGTTGCCGAGAAAGCTGAAGCGGATCTGCGCGAGCTGCTGGCAGTGCCGGACAACTACAAGGTGCTCTTCATGCACGGTGGCGGCCGCGGTCAGTTCTCCGCCGTGCCCATGAACCTGCTGGGTGGGGCCAACAAGAAAGCGGACTTCCTGCTGACCGGTGTCTGGTCTCAGAGCGCGGTGGATGAAGCCAAAAAGTATGGCGATATCCAGACCTTTCAGGGGGCTGCCAAGAACGAGCAGGGGCTCTCCCACCTGCTGCCGACCCCGGCGTTTCGCGCCGATGCGGCCTATGTTCACTACTGCCCGAACGAAACCATTGACGGCATCGAGATGTTCGACATCCCGGCCACCGGCGAGGTGCCGCTGGTAGCAGATCTCTCCTCCACCATTCTCTCCCGTCCTCTCGACGTGAGCCGCTTTGGCATCATCTATGCTGGTGCCCAAAAAAATATCGGGCCGTCCGGGCTTGCCATCGCCATCGTGCGCGATGATCTGCTGGATCAGGCGAGAGCCGATGTGCCCTCGATTTTTGACTACAAGCTCACCGCCAAGAACGACTCCATGTTCAACACACCGCCCACCTACGCCTGGTATCTGGCCGGCCTGGTGTTCGAGTGGCTCAAGGAACAGGGTGGCCTCGAGGTGATGGAAGCGCGCAACAAGGAGAAGGCCGACTTCCTCTACGACTATCTCGATCAGTCGAGCTTCTATGGCAATCAGGTGGATGTCAGCTGCCGTTCGCGGATGAACATCCCATTCCAGCTGAAAAATGCCGAGCTGGACAAGCAGTTCCTGGCCGAATCGGAAGCGGCCGGCCTGCTGGCCCTCAAAGGACACCGCATTGTCGGTGGCATGCGCGCCAGCATCTACAACGCCATGCCGCTGGAGGGGGTGAAGGCCCTGGTGAGCTTTATGGATGACTTTGCCAAGCGCAACGGCTGAGAACAGAGCCCCTATGTGTTTGCTGGTGGCTTCTCGTGACAACCAGTGAGCCGCTTCCAGCTATTGCAGTGATTCAAGACGCCGGGGATACCCCGGCGTCTTTTTTTCAACAGAACCAGCGTGCTGGCGTTTACCGTGCGATTTCCCCTGAAAGTGCCCTTGCCGAGCGGGACGCAGGCTGTTAACGTCCGGACAGGCGTTTATTTTTGAGATAGCACAGGAAGTCTATGAATTCGTTGCGTTTGGAACCCATTTCTCGTGTGGCCGGTGAGGTCAATCTGCCCGGCTCCAAGAGTGTCTCTAACCGTGCGCTGCTGTTGGCGGCGCTGGCTCGTGGCACCACCCGTTTGACCAACCTGCTCGACAGCGATGACATTCGTCATATGCTGGCTGCGCTGACCCAACTCGGGGTCAAGTACAAGCTCTCCGCCGACAAGACCGAGTGTACCGTGCAGGGTCTGGGTCGCAGCTTTGCGGTGAAAGAGCCGGTCAATCTGTTCCTCGGCAACGCCGGTACCGCCATGCGACCGCTGTGCGCCGCGCTGTGCTTGGGCTCAGGTGAATATACTCTGGGCGGCGAGCCGCGCATGGAAGAGCGTCCCATCGGCCATCTGGTGGATGCCCTGCGTGAAGCGGGTGCCCATATCCAGTACCTGAAACACGATGGTTATCCGCCGCTGGTGGTGGATGCCAAGGGGCTGTGGGGCGGTGATGTGCATGTTGATGGTTCCGTTTCCAGCCAGTTCCTGACCGCATTTTTGATGGCGGCGCCGATGGCGGCCGGTGATACCCGGATCCACATCAAGGGAGAGCTGGTCTCCAAGCCCTATATCGATATCACCCTGCACATCATGAAGCAGTTCGGCGTGGTCATCGAGCACGACAACTACAAGCTGTTCTACATCAAGGGCAACCAGACCTACATCAGTCCGGGTGACTTTCTGGTGGAAGGGGATGCTTCCAGCGCCTCCTACTTCCTCGCGGCGGGCGCCATCAAGGGCAAGGTGCGGGTCACCGGTATCGGCAAGCACAGCATTCAGGGTGATATCCACTTCGCCGACGTGCTGGAGAAGATGGGCGCGCGCATCACCTGGGGCGATGATTTTATCGAGGCGGAGCAGGCGCCGCTGCACGGAGTGGATATGGACATGAACCATATTCCCGATGCGGCCATGACCATCGCCGTAGCGGCGCTGTTTGCCGCGGGGCCGACCTCCATTCGCAATATCTACAACTGGCGGGTGAAGGAGACCGATCGTCTGCACGCCATGGCGACCGAGCTGCGCAAGCTGGGCGTCGAAGTGGAGGAGGGGCATGACTTCATCACCGTGACCCCGCCGACCCAGCTCAAGCATGCCGAGATCGATACCTACAACGATCACCGTATCGCCATGTGCTTCTCGCTGGTGGCGCTGTCGGATACCCCGGTCACCATCAATGATCCCAAGTGCACCTCGAAGACCTTTCCGGATTACTTCGACAAGCTGGCCAGTATCAGCCAGCGTGGCTGATCACTGACAAACCCGTCATCACCGACGCTTCGGGCCCGCGCTGAGCGGGCCTTTTTGCCTTCCTCACCAGCATCGTCATTTCGCTTAGCATCATTTCAATAACTTGCAAGATTGTCATATAAAATAGTTTTGTGATTGCTGTAATTTCCTATTTACACATGCGCTGTCGCGGGCTATGTTGAGATTTCCTAATCGCAGTCATCTAGCAGGAAGCCTTGTCATGCAGCATCAAACCGACGACGTTCGTATCAGTGAAATCAAAGAGTTATTACCCCCGGTTGCGGTGCTTGAGAAGTTTCCGGCTACCGAGGTGGCCTCGTCCACCGTTTTTGAATCCCGTCAGGCCATTCACAATATCCTGGCCGGCGAAGATGATCGTCTGCTGGTGGTGATTGGTCCTTGCTCCATCCATGATCCGGTTGCCGCGCTGGATTATGGCAAGCGCCTCAAGGCGCTGCGCGACGAGCTGAAAGATCAGCTGGAGATCGTGATGCGGGTCTACTTCGAAAAACCGCGTACCACAGTGGGCTGGAAGGGGCTGATCAACGATCCGTACCTCGACAACAGCTGCAAGATCAACGATGGTCTGCGCATTGGTCGCAAGCTGTTGCTGGATCTCAACGACATGGGGCTGCCGACTGCCTCCGAGTTCCTCGACATGATCACCCCGCAATATGTGGCGGATCTGATGAGCTGGGGCGCGATCGGTGCCCGTACCACCGAATCCCAGGTACACCGCGAGCTGGCCTCCGGTCTCTCATGTCCGGTGGGCTTCAAGAACGGCACTGACGGCACCATCAAGGTTGCCATCGATGCCATTGGCGCTGCCAGTGCGCCGCACCACTTCCTTTCGGTTACCAAATACGGTCACTCCGCCATCGTGGCGACCCGCGGCAACCCGGACTGTCACATCATTCTGCGTGGTGGTCGTGAGCCAAACTACAGCGACGCCCATGTCAGCGAAGTTGTGAAGGGGCTGGAGAAGGCCGGTCTGCCGCAGAAGGTGATGATCGACTTTAGTCACGCCAACAGTAGCAAACAGTTCAAGAACCAGATGGTGGTGGCCGAAGACGTAGCCGGTCAGCTGCGTGCCGGCAGCAAGGCGGTGTTTGGTGTGATGGTGGAGAGTCATCTGGTAGAAGGCCGTCAGGATCTGGTGGAAGGGTGTGAACTCACTGTTGGCCAGAGCATCACCGATGCCTGCATCGGTTGGGCCGATACCGAAGTGCTGCTACGCAACCTGGCGGATGCCGTCGCAACCCGTAACGCCCGCTAAAGCCATCCCGGCGGCGCTGTTAATAGTCAACGCGCCGCTGGAATAGCAACGATGCCGTTCGGCCAAATCGAATCCATAAAACAAAAGCGCGACCCTTGGGTCGCGCTTTTTCATATGTTAAGTGGATTACCAGCGGTAGGTTTTCAGCAGCGCCTCCAGTTTCTGGCACTGCTCCACCAGCTGGATGCTGGCGAGGTTGGCGGCGTGCGCCTGACCCAGGGTGTCGTTGGAGGTGTTGCGAATATCGCTTACCGAACTGTCTACCTCATGGCAGACCCTGTCCTGCTCTTCGGCCGACTGGGCCATCTGGGCGTTGAGGTCGTTGATACGGGCGATGCGCTCGATGATGTTCTGCATGGCTGCCAGGGTCGCTTCGGTCTTGCTGATGCTCTCATCGGCTTTGCTTTTTGCATCCCCGATCACCGTAACTGCGCTCTGGGCCTCATTTTGCAGGGCGGCGATCATCTGGGAGATCTCTTCGCTGGCGGCGCGGCTGCGGTTGGAGAGGGCCCGCACTTCATCGGCCACCACCGCAAAGCCACGGCCTTGCTCACCTGCCCGCGCCGCTTCAATCGCAGCGTTGAGGGCCAGCAGGTTGGTCTGATCGGCAATCCCCTTGATCACCTCGAGCACACCGTCAACCGCAAGACAGCGGCTGTCGAGTTGCTGGATCACCTGATCCACCCGATCGATCTCTGCCGACATCTCGCCCATATCGGTGATGGAGTGCTGGGCGAGGCGGCTGGTGTCGGCGGCATCCTGATTGGTGAGTGCGGAGAGCTCGGCGCTGTGGCGGGCATGTTCGCGCACTTCATGAGAGCTGGCGGCCAGTTCGCTGACGGCGGCGGCGACCTGGGTGGTCATCCCCTCTTGTTGACGGGCCGAGTTTTCGGTCTGGGTCGCCACCTGACGGATCTGGTTCGACTCCTGATAGAGCTGGTGGGTTGCCCCTTCCACCTCCTG
This sequence comes from Aeromonas sp. Y293-4, assembly GCF_027705905.1. Lineage (NCBI taxonomy): Bacteria > Pseudomonadati > Pseudomonadota > Gammaproteobacteria > Aeromonadales > Aeromonadaceae > Aeromonas > Aeromonas sp. Y293-4. Next base: position 50,162 of record NZ_JAPDCI010000015.1, read on the forward strand.
CAGGCTGTGGCGGAATCCCTGCACCATGTCATTGACGGCGCGGGTCATCTGGCCCAGTTCATCCCGGCTGTGATTGACCAGGGGGAGGGCGAGGTCGCGCTCTTTGGCCATCCGGATCATGGTGAGCTGCAACTGGCGCAGGGGGTGTTTCACGTAGCGTTGCAATACCCACCAGAGCAGGCCGAAGCCGAGGCTGAAGACGGCGGCCAGGCTGCCGCTCAGGATCAGGTTGTTGTGGCGGATCTCGCCGAAGGTGTGGCTGAGGTCATAACTGATCCGCACTGCCCCCATCACGGTTCCTTCATTGACCTGGTGACAGGTGAGGCACTGGGTGCCGCGATACTCCTTGTAGGCTTTGAACGGTTTGATCAGGGTGAGCCGGTTGCCCTGCTGCTCCAGAATGGCTTCGCCCTGATTGATGGCTCGCTCATCGAGGGGATCCTGCGCTTTCTGATCCGGATGACCCGGGCCAAACAGGTTGCTGACGGCGGGGGCGCGCACCAGGCGAGCCTCAACGATGCCCGCTTCACTCTTGAGTTTGGTCTGCACTATCTGCCGGTTGGCCATGCCACCGGTCATCATCAGCACGTTCACCTGATCCATATAGGTGTTGGCCATGCTCTCCACTTTCTCCTCTGCCAGCCGGATGGCGAGATCCCGTTGCAGCCATGCGGAGAGTTCGAAGCAGAGGCCAAAGGTGGTGCTGATGACCAGCGCAAGAGGGAGGAATATTTTCCAGTTCAAGGAGAGGTTATGCATTTTGGGCAAGTTCCATGCGCTTGGTGTTGTTATGTGATCCCGTATCATCTTGATCGTAGACGAAGAAACGGCGGGAGATGGTTCTCTATCGGCACACGATAACCACTCTTGAGTAAATAATCTGTTAAGCAGATCGGTAATGCTGGTTGCCAAAATGCCTTTCGGGAGGGGGGCTGCTCCTCGGGTTGATCCAGAACAAATTTCTAGTAACGATAATCGTTATCATTGTCATTATTTGCTGATAATAGTGACCATCATGAATCTGACCCCTTCCATGACCGGTATTGCCACGCCGGATCCCCTCAAGTTTGCTTTTAGCGCCAAGACCTCGGCTCACGCCAGTCGGGGAGGGATGCGCCCTTTCCCGCTGGATGAGGCTGGCTGGCAGAGCTGGTGGCAGCGAGAGAGTGAAGCTGAGGAGCGCGCCCTCTACATCCACATTCCGTTTTGCCGAAAGCGCTGCAGCTTCTGCAATTTCTTTGAAAATGGCGCCAATCCGGCGCGGATAAACCGCTATGTCAACGCCCTCTGCGCCTCCCTTGCGCAGGCGGCTGACACCCCGCTGGCGCAGAGCATGCCATTTTCAGCCGTCTATGTGGGGGGCGGTACGCCGACCGACATGAGCGCCGACGAGCTGGCCATGCTGGCCGCCGTGATCCGCCGTTTTCCGCTGGCGGCGGATGCCGAGGTGACGCTGGAGGGACGCCTCAACGGCTTTGATGATGAGAAATGGCAGGTGGCGTTGGCGGGGGGCTTCAACCGCTTCTCCTTCGGGGTGCAGAGCTTTGATACCCGGGTGCGTCAGCAGGCGGCCCGTTTCGATGACAGTGAGACGCTGCTGACCCGTCTGGGTGATCTGACCCGGGATGATGCGGCTGTGATCGTGGCGGATCTCATCTTTGGTCTGCCCGGTCAGGATGATGCCGTGTGGCAGCAGGATATCCGCGATGTGATGGCGAGCGGTGTACACGGGGTCGATCTCTACCAGCTCATCGCCATGCAGGGCACCAATCTGAATCGCGCGCAGGACAAGGGCACTCTGGATTGGCTCGCCGATGGCCAGCAGCGGGCGGCCATGTATGCCTATGGCGGGGCGCAACTGGAAGCTCACGGCTGGGAGCGTCTCTCTTGCAGTCACTGGCGGCGCAGTCCGGCCGAGCAGAGTCGTTATAACCAGATGGCCAAGCGCGGTGCGGAGATCCTCCCCTTTGGTGCCGGTGCGGGGGGCAACATTCTTGGGCATGGCTTGATGTATGGGCGGGATCTGGCCCCCTGGCACGACGCGCTGGCCAGTGGCAAGCGGGCACCCGGGATGGTGATGGGGCGCAATCCCAATGCAAGGATGGACGGTCTGCTGCGCGGTGCCCTCGACAGCGGCGTGCTGGCACTGGATCGTCTGCCGATCTCCTTGCGTGCTCATCTGATGCCGCTCTTCTCTGCCTGGCAGCAGCACGGGCTGGCCGAGATCGGGAGTGCACGGTTGCAACTCACCCTCGCCGGACGCTTCTGGAACGTCAATATGCAGGCAGGCTTGTTCGAGTTCTTGCAGCACAATCCGCTCGATGGTTCAGCGCCGCCCAGCCATGGTACCGCCGCGGTGCGCCATTCGCTGGTTTGAGCCCGAGTGGAGCATTTGCACGACTCCGTGCGATCCATAACGAAAGAGGGAGCCTTGCAGGCACCCTCTTTTGGCTTGGCAGTTAGCGTCGCGCGAGCTTACTCGTCGCTGCTCTCCTGATAGCTGTCGCGCATTGCTTTGGGCAAGCGGCGCATTGGCGCAAAGCCGATATCCTCGCCCACCACTTCCCGCTTGCGGGACTTGTTTTGAGGAGCCTGGGCAGGCTTTTTGCTGGCGTCACCCTTGGCTGTGCCCTTGCCCGCGGCTGGCTTGCCCTTGGCATTGCTGCTCTTGGCGTTGGCATGACCGCGAGCCCGAGGCGGGTTCTGCACCGGCTTGCTGCCCGGCAGAGTCTGGCGACTCGGCTTGCCGCTTGGCTCATACCCTTCCAGGATCTCCACGGTCAGGGATTGGCCGATCAGGGCTTCGATCGCCTTGAGCTGACCCAGCTCGTCCTGACTGACCAGCGAGATGGCCTCGCCGCCACGACCGGCGCGGCCGGTACGGCCGATACGGTGGATGTAATCTTCCGCCATCTGGGGCAGTTCAAAGTTGATCACGTAGGGCAGTTGATCGATGTCCAGACCGCGGGCGGCGATATCGGTCGCTACCAGCACCCGCACCTTGCCTTCCCGAAAATCCGCCAGCGCCCGGTTGCGGGCACCCTGGCTCTTGTCACCGTGGATCGCCACGGTATTGAGGCCATCTTTTTGCATCTGCTGGGCGAGGCGGTCGGCGATCTGCTTGGTGCGGACAAACACCAGCACCCGTTGCCAGTTGCCACGGCCAATCATGTGGGAGAGCAGCTCGCGGCGGCGTTCCCGATCCACCTGAATGATGCGTTGGGTCACCTGCTCCGCGGCAGTATTGCTGGGGTCAACCTCGATCAGGGTGGGGTCGTTCAGCAGATCATCCGCCAGCGCCTTGATGTCGTTTGAGAAGGTGGCAGAGAAGAGCAGGGTTTGCCGCTCTGCAGGCAGCGCCTTCATGATGCGGCGGATGTCGACGATAAAGCCCATGTCGAGCATGCGGTCCGCTTCATCCAGCACCAGCACTTCCAGCTGGCTCAGGGTCAGGGCGCCCTGGGTCAGCAGATCCAGCAGACGGCCCGGGGTGGCGACCAGAATGTCCACCCCCAGCTTGATGGCATCCAGATTGGGCTTGATGCTGACACCGCCATAGGCGATCAGAGTCTTGAACGGCAGGTGGTGGGCATACTTGATGATGCTCTCGCCCACCTGTGCCGCCAGTTCGCGGGTCGGGGTCAGTACCAGTGCGCGCACCTGACGACGGCCACGACCGTGGTTGGCCAGCAGACGCTGCAACATCGGCAGGGTGAAACCGGCCGTTTTGCCTGTGCCTGTCTGAGCGCCGCCGAGCACATCCTGACCGGCCAGAATGGCCGGAATCGCTTGCTGCTGGATGGGGGTTGGCTGTTCGTAACCCAGCTCCTTGACGGCCCGCAGAATATGCGGAGACAGACCCAGTTCGTTGAATGACATGTTCGAGAGAAACTCCTGAGATGAGCCTTTGGCTCAACGGGCAGCCAGCGTGTTGGGGCCAGCCACGATATGGAAAAGATAGTGGGGCCGTAATATAGCAAAAGAGCGGCCGCTGCGCAGTAGCTGTCGCACCGGCCGCCATACAATCGTTCAACGCAGTGGCGTAAAACGGTGCGGGAGCATCAGAGCATCTCCCGGATCTGCTCGGCCAGACTCTCCGGTTTGGCCTGGGGGGCGAAACGCTCCACCACGTTGCCATCGCGGTCGATCAGGAACTTGGTGAAGTTCCATTTGACGTTTTCCAGCCCAAGAAATCCCCGTTTCTGTTGCTTGAGCCACTGGTAGAAGGGGTGGGCATGCTCACCGTTGACATCGCACTTGGCCATGATGGGGAAGGTGACCGGATAGTCGAGGGAGCAGAAGCGGGCGATCTCGTCCGCATCCCCCGGTTCCTGATTGCCAAACTGGTTGCAGGGGAAGCCCAAAATCACCAGACCCTTGGGACCGAGCTCCCGATAGAGCGTTTCCAGCCCTTCATATTGGGGAGTAAAGCCGCAGCGACTGGCCACATTGACCACCAGCACCACCTTGCCCGCCAGTTGAGTCAGCGGATAGGGGGTACCATCCAGTCGTTGCAAAGTGAGATCGGGCAGAGGCATATGAAGATCCTTTCGTGGGTGATGCGCGGGTTGTGCCGTGAGTGGTTCGGTCGGTGACGGAGACAAGCGCCGGATGAACAGCAACATGGCGATGCGGATACGGTACCGGCTGGCTCTTGGCACCGCAAGGAGGCCGCGGCGCATCCTCGTCCCGATTGCAAGGGCCATCACAGTTTCGACAGCCAATACGCTCCTTGGTAGCGCGGGATCACAACTGGCGACAAAAATGCGGGGAGGCGGGCAGCAACTCGCGTATTGATGTTGGGACTTCTCAAGATAAGCAAACCGGTTTGTGACTTTGCCGGTAAGTCGCTACAAAGCGTCCTCTCTCCACTCATTGTGAGCCAATCTTGGACTATCAAGCTGCCATGGATGCCATCTATACCCGAGGTTGGGTGATAGTGGACGATTTTTTAACTGCCGCCGAGGTGGATGCCCTCAAAGGGTGTCTGCCAGAGGAGTGGCAACCGGCCGGGATCGGTCGTGAAGGGCTCCATCAAGGCAACAGCGAGATCCGCCGCGACCAGATCCACTGGCTGGAGCCGTCGCTCGGGGCGCCGGTCGCCGATTATCTCGCCCGCATGGAGGCGCTGCGTCTGGCTGCCAACCGGATGTTGATGCTGGGATTGTTCGACTATGAAGCACATTTTGCCCGTTATCGTAGCGGCGACTTCTACGCGACCCATCGCGATGCCTTTGCCGGTCGCTCCAACCGGCGCCTGACGACGGTGTTCTACCTCAATAACGACTGGCAACCCGAAGCGGGCGGCGTCCTGCGCTTTTATGACAACGACGAGCAGTTCTTGATGGATGTGAGCCCCAGAGGGGGGCGGCTGGTGATCTTCCTCTCCGAGGAGTTTCCCCACGAAGTGCTGCCCGCCAATCAGGAGCGTTACAGCATTGCCGGCTGGTTTCGCGTCAATGGCAGCGGCATGGGACGGGTCGATCCCCCTCGCTGACCCATGGGGCTGCGCGGTTTTTGACACAGGGTGCCCTTTTTCACCGCAAGATGTGGCTGGCAGGGCAGCCATCAGCTGACAAGGGTTTGTCTCCCTTGCTACACTGGCGCGCACTTATGTTCGTATCTGGCTTCGTCCGGTTTTGAATGCGGTGGTTTTTGAATGGTCATGACGAAGCCGCTTCTCCCAAGGGATCACATCTAATGAAGAACATGCATGTCTTGCTGCTGTGCGGCGGCGGTGGCTCCGAGCACGAAGTCTCTCTGCGCAGCGCCAATTTCCTCGAAAAACAACTCGCTCTCCTGCCCGGCGTCGAAGTGACCCGCGTCGAGATGTTTGCCGACCGCTGGCTCAGCGCCGATGGTCGCGAGTGCAAACTGGGGCTGGACAAGCTGCTCTCGTTTGACAGCGTGGCCCGTCCGGTAGACTACGTGGTGCCCTGCATCCACGGTTACCCGGGCGAGACCGGCGATCTGCAATCCTTCCTCGAGCTGGCTGGCCTGCCTTATCTGGGCTGTGACGCCGAAGCGAGCAAGATCTGCTTTAACAAGATCACCACCAAGCTGTGGCTCTCCGCCATCGGTATCCCCAACACCCCTTATCTGTTCCTGACCGAACAGGGCGATGCGGCTCTGGCTGAGGCGAAAGCGGCCCTGGCCAAGTGGGGCAAGGTCTTTATCAAGGCTGCCTCCCAGGGCTCTTCCGTTGGCTGCTACTCCGCCAGCAACGAAGCGGATCTGGTAAAAGGTATTGCCGATGCCTTCGGTTACTCCGAACAGGTTCTGATCGAGAAAGCGGTCAAGCCGCGCGAGCTGGAAGTGGCAGTTTACCAGTATGGTGACGAGCTGGTGGCGACGTATCCGGGCGAGATCTGCGTGCCGCAGGACAAGTTCTACACCTATGAAGAGAAGTACAGCAGCGCCAGCCATACCGAGACCGCACTGCGTGCCGAGGGGCTGACCGAGGCGCAGGCTGACGCTATTCACGAGTATGCCCTCAAGGCGTTCCGTCAGCTGAAACTGACCCATCTCTCGCGCATCGACTTCTTCCTGACCGACGAGGGGGAGATCCTGCTGAATGAAATCAACACCTTCCCGGGCATGACCTCCATCTCAATGTTCCCGAAACTGCTGGAGCATCACGGTCACCGCTTCGCCGACTACCTTGAGCAGATCCTGCGCAAGGCCAGCTAAGCGCGCTCCCCCGCTCGCGGGATGAAGCAGGACCCAATAAAAATCCCCGCCAACTGGCAGGGATTTTTTTATGTCTTTATCAAGCGAGGCAGGCCAGCTTGAAGGGATAAAAAGGCGGGGAGGGGATGATTCTTCCCCGCCTGTTGCTACCTGTGGGTGTTACCGGCGGTTAACCGCGAGCCACCCGAAAGCGTACGCTGCGGGAGTGGCACGGCGCCAGCTCACCAAACTCGCCAGCGGCCAGTTCAAGGGGCAGGGGCTGTTCGTCCATCCGCACCGCTTGCCAGTCGCTCAGGATGTATTCGCTGCTCACTTGGCCCCCCTCCAGTACCGCCTGTTCGCTCGGGTTGTAGACCCGGATCACCAGCGCCTCTTCATCTTCGGCTTTCTTCAGAGCGCTCAGCACCGGACCGGAGGGAGCCATGGTGAGCAGACTGAAGTGGAGCGGGGTGGTGAAGCTCGCCTTGTTGAGCTTCATGGCATCGTACGGGATCTTGTTGTAGCAGCGCACCGGGGTGAGGTAGCTGCGCGCCGCCTGCATCACGTTGGCGCTGATGTGATCACCGGCAAACGCCAGCAGGCTGAAACGGCAGCTGAGTTTGCCACGCACCTGGGAGTCCGGGGTGGGCAGCTTGATGCCGGAGGGGCGACCCGGGCGCAGCAGCAGCTCCTCTTTACCGAGTACGCCGACCCCGCGCAGCAGGGTGAGTGCCAGGGTGTCGCACTGCTGACCGATCACTTCAAACTCGCGCAGACCGTCGCTCAGTACCGTCAGTCCCTGCTTGCCATCTTGCAGGGCGACGAAGTTCATCAACTGCCAGACCGGAATGGGGGCCTCTTTCCACCCTTCTGCCTCCCAGTTCGCCATGGCGCTGTCGCGGGAGGGGCGGGTGATGCAGCCAAACTGGTTGTCGGAGACTACGGTGTCGCTCGGGAAGGGGGTGGGGATCAGCACCCGCACTCTGTGATCATCTGCCTGATTGTCGAGTTCCAGCTCGATGTCGATGCGTGGGCTCTGATGCGCCAGCGTGATGCGGCAGGTGACATCGAGGTGGCCGCTGCACTGGCGGCTGGCCCGCTCGGCGAGGTTGGCTGGCACGGCCATGCGGAGCTTGAGCGTAGCGATGCTCTGCCACGCTTCATGGGTGACCTCACGGGTCACCGCAAACTCGGTGGAGTAGCGCAGCCACTCGTCCCGCGACGGCGAGTAGTCATACTCGTCGCCATCATCGGAGCCCTCTTCCAGGGTGAGCACCTGATCAAAGGTGGTGCCGCGCAGCTTGTCCAGGATCTGCAGGGTGCCGTTGTCATTGAGGGCGATGCGGTAAAAATCGTTCTCCAGCAGCTCGCCGCTGGCCGTCACCGGTTGCTCCAGTCCCGGCTGGTTGCCCTCGATATGGAGAGTGCAATAGCCCATGGCGGGCAGCGGATGGCAGAGCTGGATGTCGTACTCCATAAAGGGGTCGTAGTTGCCGTAGTGCACGATCTGTCTGTCTACCAGACCCGGGTCAATCTCGCGCTTGGCGCGGATGAAGTAGGGAACCGGCTGGCCTGCCTCATCGCGCAGGGCAAAGGATTGGGCGCGAATGCGGATGCTGGTATTGATCACCTCCTGACGGGGGAGGGGCATCAGGTTGAACAGGCAGAGCTTGTCGGCCACCTGTACCCCGTCTTCACAGAGCGCCACCGGCATGTTGTCGACAATCTTGCGCATGTAGAAGCGGATCAGGTTCTCGGCCATGTCGTCGGCCAGAATGAAGCGGGTCATCACCTCCTGATGCACCTTGTCGCTGCAGCAGCAGCCGATGCTGTCGTGGGCGTGGTTCTTCATGATCTCTTTCCACATCTTCTCCAGCAGCCCGTGGTGGTACTCGAAGCCGAGTGCCCAGGCGATGCTCGCCAGCGGCTCGAGGATGTTGACGATCTTGTTCTCGATGGCGGCGTGGGCCAGCTTGATGTCCATCCGGGTGGAGGAGATGGTGCGGTGTACCCGCATGTATTTGCCGTCGTTGAACTCCCCCTTGAGGGTGGCCAGTTGGTCGCGGCACGCCTCGATGCGCTCGAAGACCTGCTCGAAGCGGCTCATGTGGAATTCACGCTGGGGGTAGATCTCCCGCAGCTTGTCGATGATGGCGAAGATGTTCTGTTGCAGCGGCATCTGGTCGTGGCCGTTGGGCAGCAGGATATCCTTGGTCACCGAGGCCTTCTCCAGCACCTCGAAGTAGGATTCGAGCCGCTTGCGCAGACCTGCCTCATCTTCTGGCAGGTACTTGCCGATGGCGTAGCCGAGCGGCAGCACCTGGGCGGTCACCTCGCTGCCGTCGTTGCTCTGCCAGAGGAATTCGGTCTTGTCGGTGCCGTGACGCTCGGAGCAGCCGCGCCAGAACATGGCCCGATCGATCCCGAAGCCATTGAAGATGTGGGGCAGCTGGGAGGACATGCCGAACGAATCGGGCAGGTAACCGATCTTCATCGGCTCGCCAAGGCTAAGGCAGTCGCGCATCCCGTAGAGCAGGTTGCGCAGGATGGACTCGCCGCTCACCTGCATGGTGTCGGTCTGGGTGTACCAGGGGCCGATGATGAGCTTGCCTGCTTCCACCAGCGCCTTCACCCGGGCCTTGTTCTCGGGCTGGATGGCGAAATAATCCTCCAGCACCGCAGTCTGGCCGTCCAGTACATAGAACTTGTAGTCGGGGTCGGATTCAAGACGCGCCAGGATCTCAGCCATGTTGTTGACCAGCAGGATGCGGGACTCCTCGGTGGTGAAGTACCACTCCCGATCCCAGTGCATGTGCGGCGTGATGTGAACTCGTGAAACTGTCATGACAATGATCCTTTGCTGACGCACGGCGGCCCTTGCCTGCCGTGCGGAAAAATAGTCTGTTGAAAAAGCGGTTGTGAAGATGAGCCTTACTCTGTGGCGACCACCTGATAGGTGCCGCGCTGCATGGCGTGACGGCGCCAGCCGATCAGCACCACAGTGGAGATAAGGGTGCCCACCAGCGCCGCACCGAGCCAGACGGCGGCAGCCGTCAGGGCGCCATGGCCACCATCGTGGAGCAGGAACAGGGAGAAGATGCCAGCCCCCGGGGTGGAGAGACCAATCCCCATGGCACCCACCATGGCTCCGGTGACCACCGAGCCTGCGAGGAAGGAGCCGATCACCCGGATCGGATCTTCGATGGCCATCGGAATGGCGCCCTCGGTGATCCCCGCCAGCCCCAATAGCCAGGTTGATTTGCCGGTCTCGATCTCGAAGGTCTGGAACAGGCGCGGCGCCAGCATGGTGGAGAAGGTGACGGTAAAGGCCGAGACCATCTTGACCGCGCCGAAGATGGCGTAGGGGCCGTAGACCCCGTTGGCCATGGCGCCGAGGCAGAAGGCGTAGGCCGCCTTGTTGACCGGGCCACCCAAGTCAAACGAGCACATAAAGCCGAGCAGGGCGCCCAGTACCAGCGCATTGGTGCCGGAGAGGCCATTGAGCCACTCGGTGAGGCTGTTGTTGAGCCAAGCTACCGGCTGGCCGATGACAAACAGCATCAGGCTGCCCGCCACCAGAGTGCCGATCACCGGATAGAGGTAAAAGGTAAGAAAGCCGTTGAAGTTGGGGCTAAGGCGTACATGCTGCTTGACCCAGCGCATCAGGTAACCGGCGATAAGACCGCCTACCACCCCGCCGAGAAAACCGGAGCCAATCATGTTGGCGGCCAGTCCCGCCGCAAAGCCCGGGCCCAGCGCCGGTTTGTCTGCCAGCGAATAGGCGGTATAGGCCGCCAGCACCGGCACCATCAGGGTGCCCAGCATGCCGCCGCCCAGCTTGCGGTACATCCAGAGCCAGGAGTTCTCGGTATCAAACAGATGCTGCAGGCCGAAGATCTGGGCCAGCAGCACAGAGACGGCGAGCACGGTACCGCCCGCCACGATCAGCGGCACGGCAAAGGAGATACCGCTCAGCAGCGCCTGCTTGAGCTCGGTCTTGAGGCTCACCTTCTTGCCGGTTGGCGCGTCGCTCTGGCTGAGGTTTGGTTTCGGGGCTGTGCGACCACTCTTGGCCGCTTCCAGCGCCTCATTGAGGATCCGCTCGGCATGGCGGATGGGCTCGGCCACCGGCGTCTCGATACGGGGGATGCCAGCAAAACGCTCCTGCTCCTTGATGGCCACCTCGGCGGCGAAGATGCAGGCCACCGCAGCATCGAGCGCCTCTTGCGGCAAGCGATCCTCGATGCCGTTGGCACCCTGCTTCTCGACCAGTACCCGAATACCCAGCTTGCGCCCCGCCTTTTCCAGATACTCGGCAGCCATATAGGTGTGGGCGATCCCCGCCGGGCAGGCAGTGACACAGACCACAGTGGGTTTATTTGTATTTAAGTTGTCTTCTTTTGCTGGTTGCTTGTCGCCATCCCCTTCACCATCAAGCAGCGCCATCAGCTGCTCGGCACTCTGGGCCGCCAGCACCGCCTCGCGGGTATCGTCATCCACCAGGGCAGTGGTGAGGGTGGTGAGCAGCTGCATATGGGTGGAGCCCGCCTGATCGGTCGGGATCGCCAGCATGAAGATCAGGTTGACCGGCTCGGGGCCGTCGATCCCCTCCCAACCCAGCTCTTCGCTCAGGGTGGCGACGGCAAAGGCTGCTTCACGCACCGCATCGCACTTGCCGTGGGGCACTGCCAGCCCTTCGCCAAGGGCGGTAGGGCCCTGCGCCTCGCGGGCCATGACCGCAGCCAGAAAGGCGGCCTTGTCGTGCAGCTTGCCGGCCTGATCGAGCCGATCAGCCAGGGCATGAATGGCCGCATCCCGATCGGCAAAGCGGGTTTGCAACGTGATGAGATGGGGGCCGGTAAGACTGGTCAGATTCATGATGATCCTCTGTCAGGTTGGCTTGCCAGCAAGCCGTCATGGTGAAAGTGACAGCGATGCTAACAAACCGGCCGACTGATTTTTGTGAGTGGTATCATACAATTCATTATTTGTATTGTTTTTGTATTGTTCGGTCAAGGTGATTTGTTAGGTCAAATGGGGCCGAGCCGTTTTGTCTGCCATGCAACTGGGGTAGAATGGCGCCTCTTCCATTTATCATGGCGCAGAGCCGACGAGGTGGCCTTTCGTGTCGAAAAAACCCATGTATCGCCAGATAGCCGACACCATCCAGCAGTGGATTGCGCAAGGGGAACTGGCCCCCGGCGATGCCCTGCCCACCGAAGCCGAGCTGCGCGAGCAGTTCGGGGTGAGCCGGGTGACGGTGCGTCAGGCCCTCAAGCAGCTGACCGAACTCAACGTCATCGAGAGCATTCAGGGCAGCGGCAGCTACGTGCGGCAGGAGAAGGTGAACTACGACATCTATCAGCTCACCAGTCTCTATGAGAAGGTGACCGATCCGGCGGCCGAGACCCACAGCGACATTCTCGCTTTCGAGGTGATCAAGGCGAGCAGTGAGTTGGCCGAGCGGCTCAATCTGCTGGAGGGGGCGCTGGTCTATTACGTCAAGCGGGTGCGCTTTATTCGCCAGATCGCGGTAACGCTGGAGGAGACCTGGATGCCGCTCGCTCTCTTCCCCGATCTCAGCTATGCGGTGATGCAGGGCTCCAAGTACCACTACATCGAAGAGGTGAAGCAGCTGGTGATCGACCGCAGCGAGCAGGAGATCATTCCGGTGCTCCCCTCGGCGCAGGTGGTGGAGGCGCTCGGTATCGACCCGGCCAAGCCCATTATCGAGAAGGTCTCCCGTGGCTTCTTGCAAGATGGCACCGTGTTCGAGTTCAGTCGCAACTTCTTCAAGAGCGATGATTACAAGTTCACCCTGGTCGCCCGCCGCGCCAAGGGGTGAGCGGGCGGCAGCATCTTAGATAAAAAAGGCCACCACCGTGTTTGCGGTGGTGGCCTTTTTGTTTGGCCGATTAACGGGCCAGCAGCTGGGCTGGATAGTTCGTTGGCTGGTCGTTTGACTCAGCCGACCTACTGCGCAGAGTCCTTGACGATCCCCTCGACCCGCACCTGCAGGCTCCCTTGCGCCAGGGTGGTGATGAGCTGGTCGCCACTGTTGACCTGATCGGCGCGGCTAATGACTTCGCCACGCGCAGTGCGGGTGATGGAGTAGCCGCGACCCAGAGTAGCAAGCGGGCTCACCCCGTCGAGGCGGGCAGTTAGCATGGCGAGGCGGTGGCTCGCCAGATCCTGGCGCTTGACAATCAGGGCATGAAGCCGCTCCTCGGCCAGCTGGTGGCGGCGCTTGCCAGCTGCCAAGAGGCGCTCCGGACTTTTGCCCTGCAGACGCAGCTCAAGGTTGGCGAGGCGCCGCTCACCCTGATGTAGCCGCTGGCACAATAGCTGCTGCAAACGGGTGGAGAGCTCGTCGAGGCGCTGGGACTGTTGCTCCAGCCGCCGCTTCGGATCCTGATGGTCGAGCCGTTTTTGCAGCAGGATGAAATCGTGGCGGGCGGCGGTCTGCTGGCGGCTCATCGCCTGCAGCAGCCGCTGTTTGAGGTGGGCGAGGCGCTGGATGCGGGCCTGATTGTCCGGCGCCACCAGCTCGGCGGCAGCCGACGGGGTAGGGGCGCGCAAGTCGGCGGCAAAGTCGCTGATGGTGACATCCACCTCGTGGCCCACCGCGCTCACCACCGGGATGGCGGAGTGGGCAATGGCACGCGCCACCGCCTCTTCGTTAAAGCACCAGAGATCTTCAAGCGACCCGCCGCCACGCCCGACGATCAGCACATCCACCTCGGCGCGCTGGTTCGCTTTGGCGATCGCTACGACGATCTGGCTGATGGCGGCGCTCCCCTGTACCTGAGTCGGGTAGATAAAGACCGGCAGATCTGGCGCGCGCCGTTTAAGCACCGTCAGCATATCGTGCAGGGCGGCGCCGGTGGCGGAGGTGATAAGGCCCACCGCCCGCGGTTCACGGGGCAGCGGCCGCTTGCTACTTTCGTCAAACAGCCCCTCGGCGCCGAGACGGCGCTTGAGCTCTTCAAAGCGCAGCGCCAACACGCCATCGCCTGCGGGCTGCATCGACTCGATGATCAGCTGGTAGTCGCCGCGCGGCTCATAGAGGGAGACCCGCGCCTGCACCAGCACCTGCATGCCATCCTGCGGGCGAAACGCCACACGCCGGTTGTTGCCCTTGAACATGGCGCAGCGTACCTGCGCCGATATGTCCTTAAGCGAGAAATACCAGTGGCCGGAGCTTGGCATCGCCAGATTGGAGAGCTCGCCGGTCAGCCACACCAGCCCCAGATCTTGCTCCAGGATCATGCGCACGGCGCTGTTGAGGCGGGTGACGGTAAAGACCTGCTGCTCGCGGCCGTTCGCCGCACTGGATGGGGTAAATCGGTTCAATGGCGTACCTGTGGTCTGCCCCGGCGGGGCCGGGATAAAACGATGGCCGCTATCTTAACTCAGAGATTCTCAATAACCGAGATGTGGATGTCATAGATCTGGGTTTAGCTGGATGTTGAATTCTTTGATCATCTCATATGTGTCTTTTGTTTTAGGGGTTGGAAATTTGTAGACTTTTTTGGCAGCATAAATACCCGCATTACATAGTTCGGTGTTACCAGAGATTATTTTTACTTGAGTGATCTTGCCATCTGGGGCCATGTGAATATTTAATTTGCATTCTTGCCCCTTCATCTGTTCGGTGAGTTTTAGTTTACTTTCAAGTTCGTTCTTGATCATTGCTGCATATTTATCTATTTCGCTTAGAGGCCTGCCTGCATATTGCTGAAGTTGTTTTGTGAGCAGCCTCTGCATTATTTCCTGCTCGGACATAGTTGCAGAGGGTGCAGTGTTTGGTTCAAAACTATTCCTGTGGTTGACAGTGTCAATATATTCTTTAATAAAGGGCTCCCATTTTGAAAATTGATAGCCACCAATACTTCCACCAACCAAGCCGAATAACAGGGCAAGCAGAGTGCTTAATCTTACAGTAAACGCCATTGTTAAAGTTATTCCTTTATTATTTTGAGTATTAAAAATAGCCTTGTTTTAATGCCGACACTGCTACTTAATTCTGGAATCAGGAAAAACCTGTATCCGGTTGTTTGCAAAATGTTCGGCCAGCTCATAGCGCATGAACGGGAATCATACGAGACTTTATTTGATCTGTGCTACAGATATTTTCGACTGTGAAACAGACCCCTCATCCGGTGTTCCATTGATGTCACAATACCGGGATGAACTCTGGTTCTTCGGGGGTGGCTCTGTTGCAATAGATTGCCAGACCCTGGAATGGGAACTTGGGCGTGAAGCCACATTGGTGGGAGGCGTCGTCATGGTTGTCAGGAGTGAGAGAGCCACAAGCATGCTTTTTGCATAAATCACCGGTTAGCCAACTCTTTTGCCCCGAAATGGCGCTTTTCGTACTGATAATCTTGGTTTTTTGGCGTTTTGGCCGCCTAAAAGAGGGCTATGCCATAAAAAATTCAAAAAACTTCTTTACCAGTGACCAATGCGTGAGTAAACTTCGTCGGCAATATTTTACACCCCCACTTCCTCAACGGTGAGATATTGCCATGCTCAGGATTGCCAAAGAAGCGTTAACCTTCGACGATGTACTGTTGGTTCCCGCCCACTCCGAAGTTCTTCCCAATACTGCCGATCTGCGTACCAAGCTGACCTCCGCCATCAGCTTGAACATCCCGATGATCTCCGCTGCCATGGACACAGTGACCGAAGCCCGTCTGGCTATCGCACTGGCCCAGGAAGGCGGTATCGGCTTTATCCACAAGAACATGTCCATCGAGCAGCAGGCTGCCGAAGTGCGCAAGGTCAAGAAGTACGAGAGCGGCGTGGTCACTGACCCCGTCACCGTGCGCCCTGACATGACCATCGCCCAAATCAAGGAGCTGAGCCACAAGAATGGCTTCGCCGGTTACCCCGTGGTGACTGACGGCAATCAGCTGGTCGGTATCATCACCGGCCGTGACGTGCGCTTCGTGATTGACCTCTCCCAGACCGTTGAACAGATCATGACCCAGAAAGATCGTCTGGTCACAGTGCGTGAAGGGGCCCCTCGTGAAGAGGTGGTTGCCCTGATGCAAAAGCACCGTATTGAAAAAGTGCTGGTGGTGAACGGCGATTTCAAACTCAAGGGCATGATCACCGTTAAAGATTTCCAGAAAGCCGAGCGCAAGCCCCACGCCTGTAAAGATGACAAGGGTCGTCTGCGGGTCGGCGCTGCGGTCGGTGCCGGTGCCGGTAACGAAGAGCGCGTCGCCGCGCTGGTGGAAGCCGGTGTTGACGTGCTGCTGATCGACTCCTCCCACGGCCACTCCCAGGGCGTGCTGGATCGCATCAAGGCCACTCGCGACGCCTATCCGGATCTGCAGATCATCGGTGGCAACGTGGCGACCGCCGCGGGCGCCAAGGCGCTGGCTGCTGCCGGTGTCAACGCCGTCAAGGTCGGTATCGGCCCGGGCTCCATCTGTACTACCCGTATCGTGACCGGTGTCGGTGTGCCCCAGATCACTGCCATCTCCGACGCCGTTGACGCGCTGGAAGGCACCGGTATTCCGGTGATTGCCGATGGCGGTATCCGCTTCTCCGGCGACATCGCCAAGGCCATCGCCGCGGGCGCCAGCTGCGTCATGGTAGGTTCCATGTTCGCCGGTACTGAAGAAGCGCCGGGCGAGATCGAGCTCTATCAGGGCCGCTCTTTCAAATCCTACCGTGGAATGGGTTCTCTGGGCGCCATGTCCAAAGGCTCCAGCGACCGCTACTTCCAGACCGACAACGCCGCCGACAAGCTGGTGCCGGAAGGCATCGAAGGTCGCGTGCCGTACAAGGGCCGCCTCAAAGAGATCATCCACCAGCAGATGGGCGGCCTGCGCTCCTCCATGGGCCTGACCGGCAGCGCCACCATCGACGACATGCGCACCAAAGCTGAATTTGTGCGCATCTCCGGCGCCGGGATGAAAGAGTCCCACGTCCACGATGTGACCATTACCAAAGAAGCCCCCAACTATCGGATGGGCTGATAAAACGGGGCCCTGCGCCCCGTTTTTCCACCCTTTTTTTATCCCGTGCCCTTTGTGACAACATCAGCCTGATGCAGGAATAAAATGACTAAAGACATTCACCAGCACCGTATCCTTATCCTCGACTTCGGTTCCCAGTACACCCAGCTGATCGCCCGCCGTGTGCGCGAAATCGGCGTTTACTGCGAACTGTGGGCCTGGGACGTAACCGAAGAGCAGATCCGCGAATTCAATCCGAGCGGCATCATCCTCTCCGGCGGCCCCGAGTCCGTCACCGAAGCGGGCAGCCCGCGCGCCCCCGAGTATGTGTTCAACGCCGGTGTCCCTGTGTTCGGCATCTGCTACGGCATGCAGACCATGGCCGAGCAGCTGGGTGGCAAGGTGCAATCCTCCACCGAGCGTGAATTCGGTTACGCCAAGGTGGAAGTGCTGGGCGAGGCTGGCAAGAGCAGCGCCCTCTTGCGCAACATCGAAGATGCCATCGCCGACAACGGCAATGCCCTGCTGGATGTCTGGATGAGCCACGGTGACAAGGTCACCACCATTCCGGCCGACTTCACCACCATCGCCCAGACCCCGACCTGCCCCCACGCAGCCATGGCGTGTGAGGCCAAGCGCTTCTATGGCGTGCAGTTCCACCCGGAAGTGACCCACACCCGTCAGGGTGCCCGCATGCTGGAGCACTTCGTCAAAGACATCTGCGGCTGCGAATGCCTCTGGACCCCGGCCACCATCATCGACGACGCCGTTGCCCGCATCCGCGAGCAGGTGGGTGACGATGAAGTGATCCTCGGCCTCTCGGGCGGTGTCGACTCCTCCGTGGTCGCCATGCTGGTGCACCGCGCCATCGGCGATCGCCTGACCTGCGTCTTCGTGGACAACGGCCTGCTGCGTCTGAACGAAGGCGAGCAGGTGATGGAGATGTTTGGTGACCACTTTGGTCTGAACATCATCAAGGTTGAAGCCGAAGATCGCTTCCTCTCTGCCCTGGCCGGTGTTGACGAGCCGGAAGCCAAGCGCAAGATCATCGGCCGCGTCTTCGTTGAAGTGTTCGACGACGAAGCGAAAAAGCTGAAAAACGCCAAGTGGCTGGCACAAGGCACCATCTATCCGGACGTTATCGAATCCGCCGCCAGCAAGACCGGCAAAGCCCACGTCATCAAGTCTCACCACAACGTCGGCGGCCTGCCGGAAGAGATGAAGATGGGTCTGGTCGAGCCGCTGCGCGAGCTGTTCAAAGACGAAGTGCGCCGCGTTGGTCTTGAGCTGGGTCTGCCTTACGACATGCTCTACCGTCACCCGTTCCCGGGCCCGGGTCTGGGCGTGCGCGTCCTTGGCGAAGTGAAGAAAGAGTACTGCGATATT
The DNA here is from genome assembly GCF_027705905.1 of Aeromonas sp. Y293-4. Lineage (NCBI taxonomy): Bacteria > Pseudomonadati > Pseudomonadota > Gammaproteobacteria > Aeromonadales > Aeromonadaceae > Aeromonas > Aeromonas sp. Y293-4. Next base: position 68,188 of record NZ_JAPDCI010000015.1, read on the forward strand.
CTGCGCCGCGCCGATGCGGTCTTTATCGAAGAGCTGCGCAAAGCCGACCTCTACAACCAGGTCAGCCAGGCGTTCGCCGTCTTCCTGCCGGTGCGCTCCGTTGGCGTGATGGGCGATGGTCGCAAATATGACTGGGTCATTGCGCTTCGCGCCGTCGAGACCATCGACTTTATGACCGCCCACTGGGCACATCTGCCGTACGACTTCCTCGGTCACGTATCGAACCGCATCATCAACGAGATCAACGGTATCTCCCGCGTGGTGTACGACGTATCCGGCAAGCCGCCCGCAACCATCGAATGGGAATAAGCGGCTCGCGCCGTTCTGCCCTTCGAGCATAAAAATGCAAAAAGACGCCCTTGAGGCGTCTTTTCTTTTCTCAATCGTTTGCGCAACACATCTTCTTTTTGCGAGCAGCTTTTTCGCCACCTTGCCCCTGTCATATGTGACAGGGGCATTTTTGCCATCCCGCACTAGGCTCTCTCATGCCAATTGAGCCCGCTGTCAACAGCGGCTTGTGGCAAGGGGGAGGGCTGATCCAGTTGCAGATAGCTGCGTAAATTTGCCCATCGTCATCGCGTCAACCGGCAGTGATGACACCCCAGTGGAGACCGGAAACCACTTGAATCAACGGGGCGCAGCCCGAACGGCCAAACGAGTCGGGATCATAGAGCACGGAGAGTTTGATATGTCAGAACAAGCAGTGTTGGTGGGTGGATGGACCGCATATCACAAGCTGACCGCCGAGGATCAGGCGGTATTTGATCAGGCGCTGAAAGGATTTGTCGGGGTGCAGTACGTACCCTTTGAAGTCTCCACTCAAGTGGTGGCTGGTACCAACTACCGCTTCAAGTGCAAGAGCACTGTGCCGCTTGCCAAACCGATCCATGGCGAAGCCGTGGTACAGATCTTCAAATCACTGGACGGGGATGCCCATATCACCTCCATTACCCCAATCTGATTGGGTGGTGGAGCAAGGCGGGAATGGGGAATAGTCTCCAACCTGTTTGCTCCGGATTCCAGAAACAAGAAAGACGCCTTAGGGCGTCTTTCTTGTTTCTGGAGTTTGCACGTAAATTTTGTTCGGACAACGAAACAGTGGAGAAATGAAACTCATACGATTGTTGACGTGGGTAGATATTTTTGTTCGAAATGCAATCACCTCCCGATATAGGTCACACCATTTCCTGTACAAGTAGATAATTGATTTATATGTGAATAACATAGTGGCCTTCTAACTCGGAAGCATCAGAGGGCATCGTGGCGATTTTTGATATTGAGAAAGACGACTTACTCCGGCTCTCTGATACCCAGCTTGAAGAGTTAATAGCGCGCCTTGCCGAGGCGGAAATTGCAGCCCATGGTCATAGCCCTGCCTATGTACACTGGTCTGGCTCGATAAATGCTCCCGATGGCGGTATTGATGTTCATGTTCGAGTACCGGTCGAGCACATGATCACGGGCTTTATTGAAAGACCTGATACGGTCTTTCAGGCCAAGATACACGGTATGCCGAAATCGGCAATCAGCAAGGAAATGGCCCCCGCAGGAAAATTATCACGCGCTATCGCAGAGCTAGCAGCAAAGGGTGGTAGCTATATCATCATCAGCTTAAGCGATGATTGCTCTCCTCCTATGAAACAGGATCGGCTCAAGGCCATGAAGGATGCAGTGAAGGATGATCCTCATCGCTCCAATATTCAGTTGGATTTTTACGACCGCTCGAAACTGGTGCAATGGTTGCGACAGCACCCATCAGTCATGCTCTGGGCCAAAAAAATACTTGGTCAGGGATATTCTGGTTGGCAGCCATATGGGGCATGGAGCAATCCACCTCAGGGGTCAGAAGATACCTTGATTTCAGCTCCCGGGGTGACAATTACTCTGCCATCAGGAAAAGGGCAAAAACTAGCCATTCAGGACGCAATCGGGCCAATGCGTGAGCTGATTCGTTCAACCAATAAAGCTGTTCGGATTACGGGATTATCCGGTGTTGGAAAGACCCGAATTGTACAGGCTCTTTTCGATGAATCAGTCGGAGAAGATGCGCTCGATCGGACTATCGCAGTTTATGTTGATACCGGTGAAAACCCGGAACCCTCTGCCACAGCAATGTTGGATAGACTGATCGCTGAGGGACGACGGGCCATTATGATCCTCGATAATTGTCCTTCTGAATTGCACACTCTTCTAGCCAGTAAAGTAGCGGCCAAAGGTACGATCAGCCTTATTACCGTTGAGTATGACATTAGAGATGACAAGCCTCAGATCACAGAGGTCATCCAGATTGAAGCGGTGGGGCCTGAGGTTGCCGAACAGCTTGTTCTACGTCGTTTTCCCAATATCGGTCGAAATAACGCCCGCCGAATAGCAGAGTTTGCTGATGGTAATGCGCGGGTTTCTCTGGCTATCGCTGAGAGAGTTGAGGAAGGTGAAAGTCTGGCCCAGCTTTCAGATGCACAGTTATTTAACCGTTTGTTCGAACAGCGAAACAATCCGGATCAGAGTCTACGGGAGCAGGCTGAAATATTGTCTCTAGTCTATTCATTTTCGGTCTCAACGGCTGAGGAAGGACAAAATGAACTGGAGGTATTGGGTTCTATCTCGGGGTATTCCGTAAGCCAGTTGTTCCGAGCAACAAGCAAGTTGTCAGATCGCCATATCGTACAAAAGAGGGCCCATTGGCGGGCCATTTTGCCTCATGCCGTTGCCAATAGGCTGGCTGCATTGGCACTTGATAGCATTCCAGTTGAGCAACTCAGGGCGACCTTTGAAGCCACCGGTCGTCAACGTTTACTCATGTCTTTCGCGCACAGGCTAGGGCTGTTGCACGACCACACCGTTGCGAAAGAAATTGTTAAAATTTGGCTTGAACCAGATGGGTTATTAGGGCGGATAACTACGTTAGATGATATATCGACACGAATGCTGGATTATATTGCACCTGTTTCTCCAGAAGTTCTTCTCGATAGGATTGAGACTGTACTTGTTTCCTCTAATTTTATGGGTATGAAGCCGGGTTATAATTCACGACGAACGTCAATTATTAATATATTATGTTTATTGGCTTATGAATCAAACGCCTTCGGACGGTGTATCAGACTTCTTATTAATCTGGCCGATTATGAGAAGGAGAGCGATGGTAACAACTCGCTGACAAGGCAGATAACGAATTTCTTCCAAGCATATCTATCCGGAACACACGCTACTTTAGAACAACGCATTGCCATTATGAATGAATGTTTTTCATCTGATGTTCCTAGACGTAAATCATTGGGTTTCAAGATGCTTTCGACAGCCCTAGAGGATCGCTGGACTGGCTTTGGAAGTAATGCGTTTGGTGCTCGACCGAGAGACTATGGACTTCACCCTAATCATGATGAGCTTGTGCAGTGGCGCCGCGCTTTTATCGATGAAGCTGTACAATTGGGCACTTCAGGCGATCCTGCTCTTGAAGTCCCTGCACGACAGATCATGGCTAATACATTTCGAGGGATGTGGGGCCAGCAAGCGATAAGGGAAAAGCTTGTTGACGCTGCCCGTAAACTACATGCACATAGCCCTTGGGGAGATGGTTGGAAAGCTGTCCGCTCTACGATCTATTTCAATCATACAAAGAAAAAGAATGTAAATAATGTAGAGCCCATACCAGACAGCCTTGTTGCACTGGAGAAAGCTCTGGAACCACATGATTTGCTTCCGACAATCATGATGTTTGTGCTCAGTAGAGCACATGGCCCTTGGACGCTGGATACGGATTTTGATCACAACGATCATAACAAGTATCAGGCAGCCGAAAGGCGACTTACAACCAAGGCATTCCAATTGGGTGAGGAGTTTGCAGTCTCAAGTCATAATTTCGATGAACTGGGGCCTAACCTATTTTCTAATGACTACATGCCTTACCGTACAGCATTCGGGAGAGGTTTGGCCAAGGGGGGGCATGATTTATATTCTGCTTGGCTGAAACTTGTTGAGTATCTTGAGATTCAGCCTGCAGGATATAAAAACTTGTTAGTGTTTGAGGGCTTTATCGAAGAAGTTGACAGTATCGACCCAGCTCTTGCAAAGGTATTACTTGATCAGTGTGCACAACATCCTCAACTTCGACACGGTTTGGTTGAGCTGCATCCTCGAAGGAATTTCACTGAAGCCGATCTGGATCGTTGTATGAATATTATGGATGACTCTGATATTCACCCGAGTATGTATGAATCAATCCTATGGCGGGATGAGTATGGGGATTTATCCAGAGATCGAGTAATTGATCTTGCGATTCGACTCCTGAGAAAGCCGAGAGGTTTTGATGTGGTGCTGCGTGCGTTAAGTATGCGGTTACATGGTAAAGAATCAGGAGATCAGCTTGGCCTTGATTTTCGTCAGATTGGTCTTAAAGCGGCGATTTTAAGTCTTCCAAAGGATCACTGTGATCCCTCTGGGATGGATGATTACAACATGGAATGCGTCATCAATGCTGCATTACGTTTCGATGGCAATGAGCCAGAAAAACAGGAGTGGTTGGACGCGATCTTTGCTGTTGTTGACTTGCACTATGGTGATGTCCATTCATATGAAAGCGCCATTGAGACAACCGCCTCGCTGATGCCAGAAGCATTTTTAAACCGAGTTTTTGAAGGCACTGAAGAGCAACAAAAACGACGGTGGTTTTTTATTTGTAACAGCGACTTACGATTCTCACCTCTCTCCCATATTAATATGGATTTTCTGATTGCATGGTGTTGTGCCCGAAATGAGCCACGCGTATGGGGAGCTATTGCAGCAAGCATTAACTTGTGGGACAAGGATGAAGAGATTGAAAAACTTGAGATATCAGAGTTAGCTCTCAGGCTGCTTGAGGCATCTCCTTCCCCTGCTATTGTTCTGGAAATATTCGCCGAGCGTGTCACTCCTTCATCTTATTCTGGCAGTCGAGCCGAAGTAATGCAGTCCAGAGAGAAGGCTATTCGTAAGTTGGTTGAACATGAAAGAGCAGATATTTCGACTGCGGCTCAAAGAGTTTCTGCAAACTTGATTCAGCTAATCGAGCGCCAGAAAGAACGAGAGCAGCGGGAGGATATGGAACACGAGCAGCGGTTTGAATAAGAATTGTCTGTTTCAAGCCCGTAGGGTGCAATGAAATTGCACCACTACTCTTGTTCCTTATAGCTTGCTCAATAGCCGCTCTGCAAATGGTGCAATGCTCTGCACTTATTGCACCCTACGTGTTTCGTTAATCCGCAGGGGTGTCGCTGAGCGTCATGCATCGCCAAAGCAACAAAAGGGGCGATCTGCGCCCCAATTCTTCTGGTCTCCCCGCTTTATATCGCCGCACGCTGTCTGGCGCTGCCTGATTATCTGCTGACTCATTACCAAGATGTCTGTTTTCCCCATCAGGCCGAGCGGAGAAAGCCACTTTCACTCATACCTCGCCGCTTCCCAGGCGTGTATCGCCAGTTTGCGGGTTTCGCCCCAGTGATAGCCGCCGAGTTTGCCGTTTTGCTGGATGACCCGGTGACAGGGGATCATCAAGGCGACGGGGTTGGCCCCCACCGCCAGACCCACGGCGCGGGCGGCTTTGGGGTTGCCGACGGCGCTCGCCACCTGGGCGTAGCTCACCACCTTGGCGGGCGGGATCTGCAGCAGCGCCCGCCAGACGCTGATCTGAAAGTTGGTGCCGCTTACATGCAAGGAGATGGGGCGATCAGGCGCCTTGCTGCCATCGAACATGGTGTTGATAACGCCTTGAGTTCGTGATGGTGCTTCTTGCAGCGTTGCCTCAGGCCAGCTGTGGGCGAGGGCGGCCAGCGGCGTCTCTGGGGCCTTGTCATCGAGAAACGAGAAGTTGCACACCCCCCGCGGGGTCAGGGCGACGAACGCCTGACCAAAGGGGGTGTCGTGCACCCCGTGATCGATAACCAGCCCGGCCCCCCGTTGCTTGTACTCGCCCGGCGTCACCGCTTCGAGCTGCACGAAGTGATCGTAGAGCCGCGAGCCGCTGCTAAGGCCCAGGGTATCGGCCACCTCAAGCAGCGGGCGCGACTCCTGTAACAGCGCCTTGGCCCGCTCCAGAGTCAGCACCTGCAGATAGCGTTTGGGCGTCACTCCGGCCCAGCGGCTGAACAGCCGCTGGAAGTGAAAGGGACTTAAGTGCACGTGCGCCGCTATCTCGTCCAGAGTGGGCTGGCGCTCCACCTGACTTGCGATAAAACGGATGGCATCGGCGATGCGGGCGTAATCAGACATAAGGCGCTCTCACGATAAGGTGGCGGTCGCAGGGTGTTGGGGGCGGCAACATCATGTGCGACAAATTGATACCCCACCATCGGCCAGCAGGGCAATACCGGTGGTAAAGCTGGATGCATCGGACGCGAGATAGAGGGCCGAACGGGCGATCTCCTCCGGTTGGGCCAGCCGTTTGAGGGCATGCATATTCTGCACAAAGGCGAGGCTCTCTGGCGTATTGGCAAAAGCCCGCCCCATGGGGGTATCGGTGCCCCCCGGCAGCAGGGCGTTGACGCGAATCCCTTGTGCCCCATACTCGGCAGCCAGCACCCGGGTCAGACCAATGAGGCCCGCTTTGCTCGCCGCATAGGCCGCCATGCCGGGCAGCCCCAGGGTATGGCCGACGAAAGTAGAGGTGAAAATAAGCGAGCCACCGCCACGCGCCAGCATGGCGGGGATCTGGTACTTGGCTCCCACAAAGGCGCTGGTGAGGTTGGTATCCAGAATTTCCTGCCACTGCGTCAGCTCAAGCTGCTCTACGCTGCCCGGCGTGCCTGTGGTACCGGCGTTGTTGAAGGCGATATCGAGCCCGCCGAAACGGGTTAGCGCGAGATCAACAAGATCGCGGGCGTAAGTCTCGCTTTTCACATCTCCCGCCAGACTCACCGCCTTGCCCCCCTCATGGCGGATCTCCTCCACCAGCAGAGCCAGCTCGGGCTGGCGGCGTGCGCCGACGACGACGCAGGCCCCTTCGCGGGCAAACAGGATGGCGCTGGCGCGACCGATGCCGGAGCTTGCGCCGGTGATGATGGCGACCTTGTTGGACAGTAATGACATGGCAGTTCCCTCGCTGAGTGTGTTGTGCGCCAGATTAAGAGGTGCACAAAGTTGGCAGTGGATTGGAACCCCAATAGGTTCCAACCGACTTGGGTTTGGTCCCCACTATGGCAACCACTCCTTGCCGGAACGACCCGAATCTTGCTCTCTTTGTTCACAAGTCGTTTTGCTGCATGTCGATACAGGCCTTTGCGGCAACAAAAGGGGCGAACTGAGCCCCGAATTCTTTATAATGCCCCCCTTTAAAATCGCCGGACCCAAGTTCGGCGCGCGCTGATGGCTGGCTACGTCATCAGGCAGATCATCAGGATTGAGAAACGGTTATGCATACTCTGGAACAGCTGCGCGCAGGTGAACTGTGCGGTGCCCGCCATCTGAAGCTCTCTGAAAACCTCGCGGTTTTCCCCCACGAGATTTTGAGCCTGAAAGAGACGCTGGAGGTGCTGGATTTGACCGGCAACCAGCTAAGCACGCTCCCTGACGAGCTGGCCGGGTTTGGCAAACTGCGCATCATCTTCTGCTCCGAGAACCGCTTTACCGAGCTGCCCGAGGTGTTGGGGCGTTGTCCGGCGCTCACCATGGTGGGCTTTAAGGCCAACCGGATTGCTACCGTCTCGGCCAAGGCGCTGCCCGCCGGTTTGCGCTGGCTGATCCTGACCGACAACGCGGTGGAACAGTTGCCTGATGAGCTGGGCCAGTGCGACGCCCTGCAAAAGCTGATGCTGGCGGGCAACCGCCTGCGCGAGCTGCCGACGAGCCTTGCCAACTGCCGCAATCTGGAACTGCTTCGCATCGCCGCCAACCGCATCGAACGCTTCCCCGAGTGGCTGCTGTCGCTGCCTCGCCTTTCATGGCTTGCCTACTCCGGCAACCCCTTTAGCGAAGGGGAGGAGGCGCGGGCCATCGATTATGCCCATGTCACGCCGATTGCCTGGGAGACGCTGGCGCTGGGCGAGCTGCTGGGGCAGGGAGCATCCGGTGTTATCCATCGCGCCACCCTTGTGGCTAATCCTGCTGATGCAGTGATTCAGGCGAGCGACAGAGGCGATGACAGTCTGGTGGCGGTCAAGCTGTTCAAGGGGGCGGTGACCAGCGACGGGCTGCCCCGCTGCGAGATGGCGGCGTCGCTGGCGGCGGGCACTCATCCAAACCTTATCAAGGTGATAGGCAAGGTGGCGGATCACCCCTCCGGCATTCCGGCGCTGGTGATGGAGCTGATCGACCCGGCCTTTGCCAATCTGGCCGGACCGCCGAGCCTGGACTCCTGCACCCGGGATATCTATCCCGATGGGCTGTGCCTGAGTGTGCCGGATGCGCTGGCGATGGCCCACGGCATCGCCTCGGTGGCAGGCCATCTGCACCGCGCGGGCATCATGCACGGGGATCTCTACGGTCACAATATCCTGTTTGCCCGCGGGTCTGACGCACCGGCTCGCGCCCTGCTGGGGGATTTTGGCGCGGCTTCCTTATATGACCGCAGCGACCGCGAGCGGGCGCTGGGCCTTGAACGACTGGAAGTGCGCGCCTTTGGTTGCCTGCTGGAGGAGCTGTTGGCCCATTGCGATACGCAAGACTCACCGCTTGATGGGTTGCATCAGCTCAAAGCGGCCTGCCTCTCGGAACTCCCTGCCGATCGTCCCGATTTTGCTTATATCGAGCGTCAGCTGGCGGCCGCTCGCGCCACGCTGTCGTGATCTTTCTGGCGTTGGCAGGCACGAGTTGGCCTGCCAACGTCATTCCTTTTATTCATTCATCGCCATACACCCATGACGTTTTTGCATGGGTTGGTATGCCACTGCCCGTCATAAACGCACCCAATAGCGATCATTGCGACAGTGAGGCGCACGGCAAGGGAAGGCCCCGTCATTTGCCCGATAACACGCAGAGACTGCGCGGCAAAAAGGGGAGGGCAGAGGGTTGCGCGGTGCGGGTTAAGTTGTGATATTGAGGCATCTTTAGTACAGAAGGGTAATAACGATGGAAGCTGCGTTTTGGCATCAGCGTTGGGAAGAGAACCGGATTGGCTTTCATCAGGCGGACTTCAACCATTGGCTGCAATCCTGGTGGTCGGCCCAGCAAGCGGACGAGCCGGTGCTGGTTCCCCTGTGCGGCAAGTCCCGCGACATGCTCTGGCTGAGCGCTCAGGGTCATCCGGTCGACGGTTTCGAGCTATCGAGCCTTGCTGTCAGCCAGTTCTTCAGTGAAAACCAGCTCGCCGCGACCGTGAGCGAGGTGGGCCCTTATCAGTGCCATCAAGTGGACAGCCTGCGCATTTTTCAGGGAGATTTTTTCGCCGCCCCCAGTCTGGGTCGCCGTTACCGGCTGGTCTATGACCGCGCGGCGCTGATCGCCCTGCCGACCGCGATGCGCCGCCAGTATGCAGCCCTGATCAGTTCGCTGGTCGAGACCGGTGGCCAGATCCTGCTGGTGACCCTCGAATATCAGCCTGAGCAGCAGAGTCAGCCCCCCTTCTCGGTGGGTGAGATGGAGGTGCGAGCCCTGTTCGAACGGGACTTTCGTATCGAGGTGCTGGGGCGCGCCGCCGAAGTGGATCACCCGCGGGTGCTGTCGGGTCAGCTCTCCTACTTCGATGAGGTAGCCTACCGGCTGGTTCGCCGGGGTTAACGGGCAGCTAACGGGCGGGCAAAGGGTGATCTGCGCCGACAAATCATCGGGCTACGCGCTCTTCGCTACCTCCTTTGACGTAGATCAACGTGACTGGCGGGGGGAGTGCCTAATATGAGGCTGTTTCTCAATCACTGTTGGCATTGCAAAGCGAGTATCGGGTCTTTCCCGCTTGCTGATCAGCAACTCAGTGTCTGATTTTCACGCTCATGTTCACTTTTGGCGGCTTTGGTCGCAATTGTTATGGTTTTTCCAGCCGACCCAGATGGGTCGGCTTTTTATTGCCTGCGATATGCCGTGGGCAGGATAAACGGGGGAGTGCGAGGCCTGATCAGGCCTCGAAGGTGGCCGCATTGAGCCGAAATGCCCGTGGATCGTCGATAAACTGGCCGGTGATCCGCTCGTCATGTTCGTGCCCCTGACCATAGCTGCAGAGGATCAGCCGATCGGAGGTGCGCGATCGCAACTGGGTGATAAAGCGCACCAGATCGGCGCGGCTCAACTTGCCTACCTCGTCGCAGACCCGTTCCCGCTGATCGAACCCCAGATCCTTGTTGCCGATGCTGACCCACAGCCGCTGGCCGCGACTGCGCAGGTTGGCATCCCGCTCGCTCAGCTGGGCTTGCAGCCCCGCCTTGCTCTCCTGCCACTGCTGCTCGGTAAATTCGAGCATGGCGAGCGGGAAGAGGTCGATAAACTCCTCCACTGCATCGAGCAGGATCTGCGGCCCCGCCACCGGCGACTGGATATAGAAGATCAGCCCCGGGTGGCGATTGAGAGGCAGGTTGCCAGCACCCACCACATACCCCAGTTGCTGGCGGGTGCGCAGTTCATGGAAGAAGGTGGAGGACATGATGTGGTTCGCCAGAGTGAAGCAGGCGAGATCCCGCGCCCGGGTGGTACGGGACTGGTAGTAGACCAGCAGTGCTGAGTCTTCGTGATCGCAACCCTGTTCGCGAATAAGGGTGCCCCTGTCCTGAATGGAGATGAGCGGACGACGGGTCTCGCCGCTCGGCTTGCTGCTGGTGCCATTGATATCGCTCAGGTGACGCTCCATCAGGGCGGCCAGCTCCAGCGCTTCGGCGGCAGTCCAGTCGCCATGCACCAGTGCCTCGACATGCACCTCGCCAAACAGCTGGGCCACGAAGCCGGGCATCTCCTCCAGCTCGACGGTGCGCAGGTGGCGCAGCAACTGCTCGAACGGCGGGTTGTTCGGTTGCAGCAAACTGGTGAGCTGGTTAAAGAGCTGGGAAATGGGGCGCGCCTTGGACTGGTTATCCCAGTTGCGAATGAGCTGCTCCTTGATCTCGGCGAAGCGACCCGGATCCGGATACCCCAGGGTGCGGTTGCCGAGGATCATGTCGAGCAACAGCGGCTGCTTGTCGGCAAAGCCGCTCAGGTTGATGGTAAAGCCCCCCTGATGGGCATAGATCTGATAGCCCAGCCCCGCCAGCTCCGCCGGATAGGTGAGGGCGTTGAGGTGGTCGGCCAACAGCTCCACGGCGAGGCGCGCCATGGCTATATTGCGCGGATTTTTGACCGCATGTTCGCTGTCGATGGAGATATAGAGATTGCCCTTGGGCACGCTGAACAGGTGCTCATGGAGGTGCCAGAGGCGAAAACCGGGGCGATCGATAAGGCAGGCGGGCATGTCGGCGGCAAGCTCGGGCGTGCGCGGATCGAGCCTACTGCTGATAAAGGGGTTGGGTTTGGGCAGCGCCAGCGCCGGCTCCGGCTCGCTCTGTTGCCAGCGAATTTTCTCGGCCTCGGTAATGGTCGCCACGCTATAGGGGGTCTGATACCAGCGGGCCAGCCGATCGGTCGCCACTTCCGGCGCAGTGATGGTGATTCGCAGGTTGTGCGGGGTGAGTTTGGCGAGGAAGCGGCGGATCAGCCCCTCGTCATATTCGCGCATCATGTAGTCGCCGTAGAGCAGATCCTCAGGTTTGTAGCTAAAGAGGTTGAGCACCAGCCCCGACACCGTATCGAGGGGGCGGCCGCGCTCCTGAAAGCGAAACGCCGATTCGAGCACGGTCCGTTTTTCGTCATAGCGCCAGCTCTGCAGCCCTTCGCGGCCAATCAGTTTCAGATAGCCAAACAGGGCGGCGAGGATGTCGTCCACATGTTCAAGGCCCAGAGGAGTGAGGCCAAAGTTGACGCCAAAATCCTTGAAGTTGGCGCCGCTAATGCCACCGCCCGCCGAGAGCTGGTTGACCCAGCCTTTCGCTTTAAGCAGGGAGAGCAGGCTGCCATCCCCCTCATAACCAATCAGATGGCTCAGGAAGGTGAGGGGCTTTTTGTCGTAAAACTCGTCCACATTGGGTAAGGGGAAGCTCAGCGACAGCTTGCGGGTCTCCTTGACCGGGTTGATGTGGATGCGCACGCCGAGATCATCGAGCCGATAGAGCGGCATGGTGAGGGTCGGGGTTCCCAAATTGCGATTCAAAATGGGAGCAAAGTAGCGACAGCACCACTGCAACTGGGTATCGATGGATTCCGGCGAGATCATCACCAACGCCATGCGATCCGCACTGTAGTGGCTTTCGTAAAAACGGATAAGGTCGGAGCGCAGATCCCGCCCCGGCAGATCGGCCAGGGTATCGAGGTTGCCCACCGAGAACTTGGAGAAGGGGTGCGCCGGGTTGACCGTCTCTTTATGCACCTGATAGCTGCGGCGCATATCATCCTGCAGCTTGAGGCGATACTCGGAGTCGACCGCGTTGCGCTCCTTGTCCACCCACTCCGGATCAAACGTGGGGCAGATAAAGAACTGGGAGAAGCGATCCAGCCCTGCTTCGAAGAAGCCGTTGTCGATCTCGAAGAAAAAGTTGGTGAATTCGGTGCCGGTCCAGGCGTTGTTGCTGCCGCCATGACGGCTCATAAATTGCTGGTACTCACCAGGCTTGGGGTAGGTGCAGGTGCCGAGAAACAGCATGTGCTCCAGAAAATGGGCCATTCCCTGCCGGTCGGCGGGATCGTCAAAATGGCCGGTATTGACCGCCAGCGAGGCGGCGGATTTGTCGGTGTCGGGATCACAAATCAACAAGACCCTGAGCCGGTTGGCCAGCTCCAGAAAATGGTATTGCCGATGGTCATTGGGACTGGCATATGGGCTCATTGGCGTGTGACTCACGTTGGATTTATTTGAATTTAAACATGATTATCGACCCCGCTATCCCGTCAGGCAAACCCTTTTCTGAGAGGTAGCGCAATTGTTTCCACACCCGTGGCGGGGTAAGATTCCCCGGCTATCAAAACAGGCCCGTTGGGCGAGGTTGTAATGAAGATCTATATCATGCGTCATGGCCAGGCTGGCATGAATGCGAAAACAGATGAACAGCGTCCATTGACCGAGCAGGGTATTGAAGAGTCTATCCAGATGGCCCGCTGGCTGGCGCCTCAGCTGATTGGCCCGCTGGATCGGGTGATCCACAGCAACTATCTGCGGGCACGTCAGACCTGGCAAGCCATATGCAGTGAATTACCTGACGCAGCAGCCGTTGAAGAGAGTGGCGACATTACCCCTTACGGTGATCCCGCTTTCGTGGCCAGCTACCTCACCACTTTGGCGCAGCAACATGACCAGATCCTGATGGTCAGCCATCTGCCGCTGGTGGGTTATCTGGTGCAAAGCCTCTGCCCGGCAGCAGGAGCACCCATGTTCGCCACCTCGGGGATCGCTTGTATCGAGTGGCACGATGGCAAAGGAGCCTTGCTCTGGCTCGAAGGGCCGCATACAATAGGCTAAAAGTTAATAAAAAGTTATAGATTGAATTTTTTGGGAAGAGATGGGCGAGTTTTCCGGATTTTTATAAATACTTTACGGAATTAATTCGCAGAAGCTGCTGTCATACGGATACAACTGCAAGAGGTTGCAAACGATGAGAGTGTTCAAGAAGTACCTGCCACTGATGGTGGCAAAGCATGTCAAAACCTTCTTTAAAGGTCGGATTTACATCCATGGTCGGGGGCGGTTTGATTTCCAATCCGGTTTGTTGCTGATGCCGAATCCGGCGGATATTCCCCATCGCCAGACAGTCACCGAGGTCAACGAGCTGATCTCAAGACTGCACATGGATGCCGCGTGATGCGCTTCTGAACCTGTTTCTGCACTGATATGCCCGCACTTTTGCGGGCATATTTGTTTCTGGCTACTGGCGTTCACCATGTGGCTGTTCAGGCCCACACCTTTGTTTATCTTCCATCGCCCCCTATACTGGCCCGCTGTTGTCTCTTCGGTCTGGATCCTCTCATGCCCCTTGCCTTTCTGTTTCCCTTCTCCTGCATTGCCATCTGGGCTGGCAATGGCATCGTCAGCAAACTGGCGGTTGGTGTGTTGTCCCCCGCAGCCTTGGCCTGGTCGCGCTGGGTGGTGGCTGCGCTGGTATTAAGCCCGTTTCTGGCCCGTCGGGTATGGCGTGCGCGTGCCCGTCTGCGCGCTGGCCTTTGGCAGATCGCCATGCTGGCTTCGCTGGGCATGGTGCTCAACCAGACTTTTGGTTACTACGCGGCGCAAACGCTGGGAGCCACCGAGATGGGGTTGATGATGGGACTGACGCCGCTGCTGACCGTGTTGTTCAGCATCTGGCTGCTGCGCGAGCGGCCCACCTGGGGCGCCGTGCTGGGGGCGCTGCTTTCCATCCTTGGCTTGTCTATCTTGCTGGGGCAGGGGGATCCTACACGGCTGTTTACCCAAGGCATTCATATCGGCTCTGTCTATATGCTGATTTCCGCCGGTACTTATGCCCTTTACAGCGTGCTGCTCAAGAAGTGGGATCTGGGGCTCGACAACTGGTCGTTGCTCTACGGTCAGGTGATCTGCAGTGTGGTGATCCTGACCCCCTTCTTTTTGCTGATGGATGGTCAGTGGCCGGATGGCCGGGCCCTGTGGCTGATCCTCTATGCCGGTATCCCCACTTCGGCGCTCTCGCCCTGGCTCTGGATGCAGGGTATCGCCCTGCTCGGTGCCAACCGTACCGCCATCTTTATGAACCTGCTGCCGGTGATGACGGCTGGCCTTGCCATCACCCTGCTGGGTGAGCGGTTGACCAGCTATCACCTGATCGGGGGCGGTCTGACCCTGCTCGGTGTCTTGCTGGCACAGCTGCTGGTTCGTCCGGTGGTGATGGGGCGCCGCCGGGTGTTGCTGGCACCCTGTCCCGAAGAGTAATCTTGCGTGAAGGTGTAAGTAGGCCCAATGGCCTGCTTGGCCGCCAATGAAAAGCGCCTGCAGCAATGCAGGCGCTTTTTTATGGTTACATCTTCCTAGCCGGTTACTGGGCAACCAGATAGAGCTCCTTGCTGTAGACCACATCCTGCGGGTTAAGGTGGGGATAGCCTTTCACGAAAGGCTTGAGCAACCTTGATTTGACCGAGAAATAGATGGGGGCGATGGGGGCATCCGCATCAATGAGTGCCTCTGCCTGTTGATACAGGGCATTGCGTTCAGCGGGATCCAGCGAGTCGTGGGCCTTGGCCAGCAGGGCGTCGTACTCCTTGTTGAACCACTTGCCGCTGTTGGCACTGCTGCTGGAGGTCATGATATCGAGGAAGGTGGAGGCATCGTTATAATCCCCGTTCCAGCCATAGCGGCTAACCCCGAAATCCCCCTCGTTGAGTGCCGAGACCATGGTCTTCCACTCCATGTTGTTGAGGGTGGCAGTGACCCCCAGGTTGTGTTTCCACATGGAGGAGACGGCCAGCGCAATCTTTTTGTGGCTCTCGTTGGTGTTGTAGAGAATGTCCACTGTGAGTGGCTTGTCCGGGCCATATCCCGCTTCGGCCAACAGGGCTTTGGCTTGCTTGATCCGCTCCTCTTTGCTCTGCAGCTGGCTGGCCGGTTTTTTCAATTCAAAACCGTCCACAATGGGGGGCGTGAAGCTATATGCGGCAATTTGTCCCTGTCCCAGGATCTTGTCGGTGATGGTCTCTCGGTCGATGGCGAGCGAGAGCGCCTTGCGTACTTTCGGGTCATCGAACGGTTTGCGCTGGGTATTGAAGACATAGTAATAGCTGGCCAGCGTGGGGACGCTGACCAGTTCTTCCGGGCTCTTGCTCTTGAGCTGTTTGTACTGCTCCAGCGGATAAGTGGTGTAGTGCAGTTCACCGGTGCGATAGCGGTTGTAGGCGGCGGTTTCCGAGACGATCTCCAGATAGACCACCTTGTTCAGGACGGTATGCTGGTTGTTCCAGTAGTGGGTATTGCGCTCGGCACTCAGCCGCTCGTTGGGGGTCCATTCCTTGAGCACAAAGGCACCGTTGGAGACGATATTGCCCGGTTTGACCCAATCCTTACCGAACTTTTCAATGGTGGCCTTGGGGGCCGGGAACGTGGTGTAGTGGGCAAGCGTCTTCAGGAAGAAGGGGACCGGATTTTTCAGGGTGACCTGCAGGGTGTGGTCATCGAGCGCCTTGATCCCGAGCTCTGACGGGCTCTTCTTGCCCTGGGTCACCTCGCTTGCATTGACCACTCCGGTCAACTCGATAAACCAGGCGTAGTTGGAGGCGGTCTTGGGATCGGCGGCCCGTTGCCAGCCGTAGACATAATCGGCGGCGGTGACCGGTTCACCGTTAGACCATTTGGCCTCGGGCCTCAGCTTGAAGGTGTAGACGGTCCCAGTTTTGTCGACCTCGTAGCTGACAGCGCCAGCGGGCTGGGTCTTGCCTTTGCTATCCAGTACGTAGAGCCCTTCAAACAGATCGTTGACGATGGCACTACCGGCACTCTCTTCCACCAGCTGGGGGTCGATGGTGGTGGGTTCGGTGCCGATATTGGTCACGTAGATTTGTTGGGCATCCGGCAGTAGCTTGGTACCGGCAGGCACCTGGGCAGCCCAGGCGGGAAGGGCAAACAGTCCGGCTACCATGCCGGCAATGAGAGTCTTGTTCATTGATAATCCTTGAGTTTTATTTGCTTCCAAAGCGAAATCAGTGTGCTGGATTGGCGATCGGATCTCAAGAGGCAATGGCTGATGGAACGGCAGGCCCATCAGACTCCATTTTTAATGGCTCAAGGCCAGTCAGCTCATGGCTTGTCGCAGGTTATTGCCACGAATTAAGGGTCCGAAAGTTATCGATTGAAACCGAATAAAACGTGTCTTTTACCATAACGTGAGGCGAAATAGTCTATTTAATAGGCCGCTTAATTCGCTGCAAAAACAAAAAACAGACGTTACATTAGGTTACAAATCAAGGCCGCCGGTGATCGGCATTTTTTTTGCTGATGCCTGCAAACGTTTTCAATGCCAACGGATGCGATCTAAAGGAACAAAAATGCGAAACATGATCACCATGGGTGAGTTCATCGTCAAAAAGCAGGCGGATTATCCTACCGCGACCGGCGAGCTGACCTCGTTGCTCAGCTCGATCCGCCTTGCTGCCAAGGTGGTGAACCGGGAGATCAACAAGGCGGGACTGGCGGATATCATCGGTTCCATGGGCGCTGAAAACGTTCAGGGCGAGGTGCAGCAGAAGCTGGATGTCTATGCCAACGAACGCTTCAAGGCTGCGCTGGAAGCGCGCGGTGAGGTGTGTGGCATGGCTTCGGAAGAGGAAGAGGATTTCGTGGCCTTTGACTCACCACTCTCCAAAAACTCCAAGTATGTGGTGCTGATCGACCCGCTCGATGGCTCCTCCAATATCGACGTCAACGTCTCGGTCGGGACCATCTTCTCCATCTACCGCCGTTTGAGCCCGCAGGGTTCGCCGGTGACCCTGGAGGACTTTCTGCAACCGGGCAACCGTCAGGTCGCCGCCGGTTATGTGGTCTACGGCTCCTCTACCATGCTGGTCTACACCACCGGTTTTGGCGTAAACGGCTTTACCTACGACCCCTCCATTGGATGCTTCTGCCTCTCCCACGAGAACATCCGCATTCCGGAAGAGGGCAAGATCTACTCCATCAACGAGGGTAACTACATCAAGTTCCCGGATGGGGTGAAGAAGTACCTGAAATATTGTCAGGAGCGGGATGAGGCGACCCACAGACCCTACACCTCCCGCTATATCGGCTCCCTGGTTTCCGATTTCCATCGCAACCTGCTCAAGGGCGGCATCTACATCTATCCGTCCGGCACCAACTCGCCGAACGGCAAGCTGCGGCTGCTCTATGAGTGCAACCCGATGGCGTTTCTGGTGGAGCAGGCTGGTGGCAAGGCCTCCGACGGCTTTGGCCGCATCATGGATATCCAGCCCACCGCGCTACACCAGCGCACCCCTTACTTCGTTGGCTCGACCAAGATGGTGGAGCGGGCCGAGGCCTTTATGCGCGAGTTCTCCGCCCATGAGGATCCAGCTAACCAGGGCTGATAGTACGTAGCTGACTGATAGCGAATAAAAAACGGGAGCCGATATGGCTCCCGTTTTAGTTGGTGTTATCTCTCTGGCTCGCCGCTAGCGTTGCAGAGATTCACAGGCTGTTGTTGGCCAGATCAGCCAGCAAACCATCCACCAGTTTCAGGCGCATGGCGCGATCCTGGGTCGGCACCTGGAAGCGCAGCCGGGTCGGCCCGTCCATCTTGTAGACCCGTGGCTGGCTGGAGAGCAGCTTGACCAGATAGGCCGGATTGACCTTGGTCTCCTGGGTGAAGTCGAGATAGCCACCGCGCTCGCTCATCTCCACCCGGCGAATGCCAAGGGCGGTGGCACGCTGGCGGAAGGCCGCCAGCTCCAGCAGGGTTTTGGTTGCCTCCGGCAAGAGACCGAAACGGTCGATCAGCTCCACTTTCAGCTCGCGCAGCTCCTGCTCGTCCGCCGCACTGGCGATCCGCTTGTACATGGAGAGGCGCATATTGACGTCCGGGATGTAGTCGTCCGGCAACAGCGCCGGCAGGCGCAGCTCCACCTCGGTGTGCTGGCTCATCAGCTGCTCCAGTGACGGCTCCTTGCCATTTTTCAGTGCCTCGACCGCCTGCTCCAGCATCTCCATGTAGAGGGTGAAGCCGACCGATTCGATCTGGCCGCTCTGATCGTCGCCGAGCAGTTCGCCTGCGCCACGGATCTCCAGATCGTGGGTCGCCAGCGCAAACCCAGCGCCGAGATCTTCGAGAGAGGCGATCGCCTCCAGCCGCTTGGCCGCATCCTTGGTCATCAGCTTGGGGTGGGGGGTGAGCAGGTAGGCATAGGCCTGATGGTGGGAGCGGCCAACCCGGCCCCGCAGTTGGTGCAGTTGGGCCAGACCGAGATGATCCGCCCGATCCATGATGATAGTGTTGGCGCTCGGTACGTCGATACCGGTCTCGATGATGGTTGTACAGACCAGCAGGTTGAAGCGCTGGTGGTAGAAGTCGGACATGATCCGCTCAAGGTCGCGCTCGCGCATCTGACCGTGGGCGATGCCGATGCGGGCCTCCGGCACCAGTTCGGCAAGATCGGCGGCGCACTTCTCGATGCTCTCCACGTCGTTGTGCAGGTAGTAGACCTGACCGCCGCGCTTGAGTTCCCGCAGTACCGCTTCGCGCACCACCGCCGGTTCGTGCTGGCGCACGAAGGTCTTGATGGCGAGTCGCTTGGCGGGCGGAGTGGCGATGATGGAGAGATCCCGCATGCCCGACATCGCCATGTTGAGGGTGCGCGGAATAGGGGTGGCGGTGAGGGTGAGGATATCCACATCGGCCCGCAGCGCCTTGATCTTCTCCTTCTGGCGTACCCCGAATCTGTGCTCCTCATCGACGATGAGCAGCCCCAGATCCTTGAAAGTGAGTTCGGAGCCGAGCAGCTTGTGGGTGCCGATGATGATGTCCACCTTGCCCTCGGCCAATTCCTTCATCACAGCGCTCTGCTCCTTGGCGGAGCGGAAGCGGCTCAGCACCTCGACCCGCACCGGCCAGTTGGCGAAGCGGTCGCGGAAGTTGTCGTAGTGCTGCTGCGCCAGCAGGGTGGTGGGCACCAGCACGGCAACCTGCTTGCCGCCGTGCACGGCCACAAACGCCGCCCGCATCGCCACTTCGGTCTTGCCGAAACCCACGTCGCCGCACACCAGTCGGTCCATGCTCTTGGCCTGACACATGTCCCCCAGCACCGCATTGATGGCGTTGAGCTGATCGTCGGTCTCCTCGAACGGGAAGCTGGCGGCAAACTGGCGATAGGCCTCTTTGTCGTGCTTGAAGGCAAAACCGGCGCGAGCGGCGCGATGAGCGTAGACATCCAGCAATTCGGCTGCCACGTCGCGCACCTTCTCCGCCGCCTTGCGCCGCGCCTTGCTCCAGGCTTCACCGCCGAGCTTGTGGCTGGGCGGGTTATCCGATCCGGTGTAGCGGCTGATAAGGTGCAAACTGGTAACCGGCACGAACAGCTTGTCGCCGCCGGCATATTCGAGGGTCAAAAACTCGGTGGGCAGACCACCGGCGTCGATGGTTTCGAGCCCCAGATAGCGGCCGACCCCGTGATCCAGATGGACCACCGGCTGACCCTGGGTCAGCTCGCCCAGGTTTCTGATCACCGCATCGGAGCTTAAGTTTTTGCTCTTCTCTCGCGCCCGTTTGTTGCGCACCTTGCCGCCCAGCAGTTCGGTCTCGGTGATCAGCGCCAGTGGATCCTGACCGACCTCCTGCCACAGGAAGCCACGTTCAAGCGGTGCCACCAGCAGGCCGTGGCGATCCGTGCTTGCCATAAAGGCGTCGAGGGAAGGGAACTCTTTAGGTTGCAGCGACATGCGCGCCAGCAGATCGCCGAGCACCTCCCGTCGCCCTTCGGATTCCACCGCAAACAGGGTGCGCCCGGCAAAACCTTGCAGGAACTGGTTGAGCGCCAGCAGTGGTTGTTCCTTGCTGTGATCGAGTTGCAGATCGGGCAGCGCCGAAATAGGCAGATCGTGCTGACCTGCATCGCCCGCAGTGGCGGCCTCTTGCAGCCGCACCGCGCCATATTGGCCCAGAGAGGCAAAGAGCTGCTCCACCGGCAGATAGAGCTGGGCCGGGGGTAGCAGGGGGCGAGTATTGTCCCAGCGTCTGTCTTCATAGCGCTGGCCGATATCGTTCCAGAAACGCTGGGCGGCGGGGTAGATATCCCCCACGGTGAGCAGCAGGGTATCTTCCGGCAGGTAGTCAAACAGGCTGGCAGTCTGGTTGAAGAAGAGTGGCAGATAATACTCGATGCCGGCGGGCCAACGCCCCTTGCTCACCTCCTGATAGACGGAGCCCTCGGCCCGCGACAGCTCGAACTGCTCGCGGAACTGGCCGCGAAACAGTTCGATGGCCGCCTCGTCGGTAGGGTATTCCCGGGCGGGCAGCAGGCTGACCGTCTTGACCGGTTCGCTGGAGCGCTGGGTTTCGGGATCGAATGGGCGGATGGAGTCCACTTCATCGTCGAAGAAGTCGATGCGATAGGGGCTGCTACTGCCCATGGGGAAGAGATCGAGCAGGGAGCCGCGAGCGGCAAATTCGCCATGTTCCAGCACCTGATCCACCGCCACGTAACCCGCCTCGGCCAAGCGTCCGCGCAACTGTTGCAGATTGAGGCGCTGGCCGGCCTTCACCATCAGGCTGTATTTGTCGAGATAGACCCGGGGGGCGCAGCGCAACATCAGGGTGGAGATGGGGACAATCAATACCCCCTTGCTCATTTGCGGCAGCTTGTAGAGAGTTTCGAGCCGCTGGGAGATGATGTCCTGATGGGGAGAGAAGGTGTCGTAGGGCAGGGTCTCCCAATCGGGGAACAGCAATACGGGGGCGGACTGATCGGCTAGCTGCTTGTCTGCCAGCAGCTTGTCTGTCAGCAAATACTGCAGCTCCTGCTCCAGGCGCAGGGCGCTCGGGGTATCGGCAGTGATAAGCAGTACCGGCCCCTTGGCTTCACTGGTGAGACGGGCTGCAATCAGCGAGAGGCTGCTGCCGACCAGCTGGCCGAACGTGATCTTTTGGCCCGCTTTGGCGGGCAAGGCGGGGAGTGTCATTGGCATGGTTCGATTCTTTTAACGTTGACGTTATCTATCGCTGACGTTCGCTCTGGTTAGCGCTGACGTTCTTGGGCGCGCAGCTTGAGCTGCTTCGATTGCACGTGGAGGCTGGCACGAACCAGGAGTTCACGGTCATCTTCGCGGATCCGTACATAGTCGAGCTGCACATGGGTGCCATGTTCACCGCCGTCGAGCTGTTTGACCTGGCCATAGCAGTAGATGGCGGCCGCCTCTTCCCGCAGGAAGATCTTGAGGCGCACGATCTGGTGCAGGTGCGGCGCATCCCCGTGATCATGATAGGGGTGCAGGTAGGTGAGCTGGCCGGCCCCGAAGCGCAGGGTGTGGAAGCGCTGCTCCGGATGGTCCTGCAGGGAGAGCACATAGCCCATGATCATGTCGATCTTGCGGGACTGTTGATTGACGATCTCGATCAGGTCGTGCATCGACTCGTTCTGGTTGCGCAGCAGGCGAGTGGTCACCAGATCGATGGAGGTAATGGCCGAAGAGATCCGAAAGGGCTCCGGCAGCTCAGCGTCCAGCTCCTCCAGCGAGGGGAGGTGGAAGTCGGCCGGCATGGGGATCACATTGACCGGCGTGGCATGAGTGACGCTGAAGAACTGTTCCTGCATGGAGGCTATCCCTTGTTGTCATGGACGGTTTCCCTTTATTATCCGGTATCTTATTTTGTTGGCAACGTACATATCCTTGAAGACCGGACTTTTTCAGCCCCTTTCGCTGGCCATCGGCCTGCGTTATGCAGGCTCGAAGCGCAGCAATCGCTTCGTCTCATTTATCTCCCTGTTCTCTACCTTTGGCATCGCCATCGGGGTCGCCGCCCTGATGGTGGTCATTTCGGTGATGAACGGTTTCGAAGGGCAGCTCAAAGGGCGCATCCTCGGGGTGATCCCCCATGTGGTGGTGACCAATCAGGCTGGCCGTATTGATGCCGACCCGCAAGGCTTGCCGGATCTGGCCAAATTACCCCATGTGGTTGCCTCGGCCCCCATGCTCGACAGCGAAGGGATGCTGCAAAGCCCCGGCCAGCTGACCGGGGTGAGTGTGCAGGGGATCGACCCTGCGAAGTGGCCCAAGGATGACATCCTCCACAGCCAGATGCTGGGGGGGCGCCTCGATACCCTGCAGGCTGGCCACTACCGCATCGTGCTGGGGCAGGGGGTAGCACGCCGCCTCAATGTCTCCATCGGCGATCAGGTTCGCCTGATCCTGACCGAGGGGACCCGCTTCACTCCGTTTGGTCGGGTACCGGCCCAGCGCCTCTTTACCGTCTCCGGCATCTTCGGGGTCGGCGCCGATGTGGATAACCAGATTGCGTTGATCGCGCTTGGGGATGCCCAGCGGCTGCTGCGTCTGCCGCCAGAAACCGTCGGTGGCATTCGCCTCTGGCTCGATGATCCCTTTGCCGCTGACGAGGTGATCAAGACGCCGTTGCTGGATGGGCTGCTGTGGCAGGATTGGCGCCGCGAGCGGGGCGAGCTGTTCCAGGCGGTCGCCATGGAAAAACGGATGATGGGGCTGATGCTGGTGCTGATCATCGCCGTCGCTACTTTCAACATCCTCTCCGCTCTGGTGATGGTGGTGACGGACAAGGAGGGCGAAGTGGCCATCCTGCGCACCATGGGCATGAGTGAATCGGGGATCGTCAAAATCTTCATGGTACTTGGCGCCTCCAGCGGGGTGATTGGTGCCCTGTTTGGCGGACTGGCGGGCCTTGCTCTCTCCCTGGGTCTCAACCCTCTGCTCAATGCAGTGGGGCTCAACCTCTATATGGCGGCTGGCGGCAGTGGCCTGCCGGTGATTGTCGAGCCGGCTCAGGTCATCACCATCTTGCTGGGCGCCGTGCTGCTGAGCTTCAGTGCCACCCTTTACCCGGCGGCACGCGCCGCACGGGTGAAACCGGCCGAGGCGCTGCGTTATGAGTAATGCCGTGAATAATACATCTTCTGTTGTTACCTCCGGTGCGAGTACCGGCGTTATTACTGGTGCCTCTGTGGTCACTGGCGTAAGTGGAGCCCCTGTTATGAATGAAGCCGTATCCCGTGAACCTCTGCTGCGCTGCCAGGCGCTCAATCATGTCTATAAAGAGGGGGAGCTGGAGACTCAGGTGCTCAAGGGGATCGATCTCTGCGTTGCGCCCGGTGAAATGCTGGCGGTAGTGGGGAGCTCCGGCTCCGGCAAGACCACTCTGCTGCATCTGATGGGGGCGCTGGACAACCCCTCCAGCGGCGCCGTGCTGTTCAAGGGGGAGGATATCCACCATTGGGACAGCCGTACCCAGGCGAAGTTTCGCAACCGCGAGCTGGGCTTTGTCTATCAGTTCCACCACCTGCTCTCCGAGTTCAGTGCGCTGGAAAATGCCGCCATGCCGCTGTTGATCGCCGGTGAGTCGGTGGCGGTTGCCACCGAAAAGGCAACCAGGATGCTGGGGCGGGTGGGGCTCTCCCATCGCTTGAACCACCGTCCCTCCGAGCTTTCTGGTGGCGAACGTCAGCGGGTGGCGATCGCCCGGGCGCTGGTCAACGAACCGAGTCTGGTGCTGGCGGATGAGCCTACCGGCAATCTGGATCACGCCAGTGCCACCGCGGTGTACGAACTGCTGTGTGAACTGAATCGTGAACTGGGCACTGCGTTTGTGGTAGTGACTCACGACTTGAGCCTCGCGGCCAAGCTCCATCGCCGGGTGACCCTGGTGAGCGGCGTGATGGCGGAGGTTGCCTGATGTTCAAACCGCTGCCCCTCTTTCTGGGCCTGCGTTACAGCCGCTCCCGCCGTCGCAACGGGTTTATCGCCTTCATCTCTGCTTCTTCCCTGATCGGTATTGCCCTCGGGGTGATGGCGCTGATCCTGGGCCTCTCCGCCATGAACGGTTTCGAGCGGGAGCTCAAAGATCGGGTGCTCTCGGTCGTGCCGCAAGGTGAGCTGGACGCCGTCGAGCGGCCGCTGCCGGATTGGCCACGTCTGCGCGACTACCTGCTGGCCCAGCCGGGCGTTGAGGCGGCAGCGCCGGTCATTCGCCTCAATGGCCTGCTGGAGCATGGCTCTGCCCTCAAGGGGGTGCAACTGCGCGCCGTGCTGCCCGATCTGGAAGCCAATCTGTCGGATGCCGGCAAATACATGACGGGCCGCGGCCTGCGTGAGCTTCAACCGAGT
Organism: Aeromonas sp. Y293-4; assembly: GCF_027705905.1. NCBI lineage: Bacteria > Pseudomonadati > Pseudomonadota > Gammaproteobacteria > Aeromonadales > Aeromonadaceae > Aeromonas > Aeromonas sp. Y293-4. The sequence goes on from NZ_JAPDCI010000015.1 coordinate 92,933, forward strand.
GAACGTGGAGTGATCTTGGGCAAGACCATCGCCGACAAGCTGGGCGTCAAGGTGGGGGACTCGGTCGCCCTGCTGCTGCCGCAAGGGGGCGATCAGGCGGGGATCAAGAATCCTCGGCGCGAAGCCCTGACCGTTGTGGGGCTGCTGGAGATCGGCGGTCAGCTCGACGGGGTGCTCGGCTTTATGCATCTGGCCGATGCGCAAGCGATCACCGGCATGGGCAGCGGCGTGGAGGGCTTCAGCCTGCGGGTGAGCGATGTGCTCAAGGCGCAATCCATCACCGTAGCCGCCGCGCAGCAGTTCCCTCATCACGTCTATATCCGCAGCTGGATGAACAGCCAGGGCTACCTCTATCAGGACATCCAGATGGTGCGTACCGTCATGTATGTGGTGATGCTGATGGTGGTGGCCGTCGCCTGCTTCAACATCGTCTCCACTCTGGTGATGGCGGTGAACGAGAAGCGCAGCGAAATCGCCATCCTGAAAACCATGGGGGCGAGCCCCGGCCAGATCCGGCTCACCTTCGTCATTCAGGGGATGGTCAACGGTGTAGCCGGTGCGCTGCTTGGCGCCCTGCTGGGCGGACTGCTCTCCAGCAAGCTGACCCAGATCCTGGGTGTCATCGAGAAGCTCATTGGCCACCGCTTCCTCAATCCGGATATCTACTTTATCGACTTTTTGCCGACCGAGTTGCATATGCAGGATTTGCTCATCGTGACGGGCGCCGCCATCCTGATGAGCCTAGTGGCTACCCTCTATCCCGCCTGGCGGGCGAGCGGTCTGGTACCTTCCCGCGAGCTGGGTCACTGATGCGCTGCATCTAATGCGCCATAAATAACGAAGGGCCCGTCGGTGAAAACCGGCGGGCCCTGCTGTTTTCCGGTCGCGTGGACTGGCTTAGTGAGCGTTAAGCTCATCGAGCGGCAGAGAGAAGCTGGCCACAAAGGTGTCGATAAAGTAGCGCATCTCCTCGCTCATCCGCGCTGCCAGCATGGCCTCAAGGCGTTTGCGAGCCGGTTCGAACTCCCGGTTGCCCGCGTTGATCTCCTCCAGACACTTGGTATAGGCGCAGAGGGTGTCGGCATCCTTGACCAGTCTGGCCAGCTCGTCATCCTGGGCTGCCGAATCGAGCAGGGGGCGAAAGTCATCGATCAGTTCTGGCGGCAGCATGCCAAGCAGACGCTGTTCGGCGGCCAGTTCTATCTTCTTGTACTCGCGGGCAATTTCGGGGTTGAAGTATTTGACCGGGGTAGGCAGATCGCCGGTCAGCACCTCACTGCTATCGTGGTAGAGGGCCATCACGGCGGCGCGATCGGCATTCACGCTGCCGCCAAACAGTCGATTTTTGATTATGCCGAGGGCATGGGCCACCATGGCCACCTGCAGGCTGTGCTCGGCAATGTTTTCCGGCTGGATGTTGCGCATCAGGGGCCAGCGGTAGATGAGTTTCATGCGGGCGAGATTGGCGAAAAAGTGGCTGGGTAACATGATGGCCTCAACAAAAGAGAATAGAAAAGGGCAGACCCTAGTCTGCCCTTTTTTTCGTTGCAGGGCAGCGTCTGCCCGCGCATTTCCCGCAGTTAGCGGATATAGCGGCCCGATTCCGCCTCCTGGTTGGTCACAATCATCTGGCCGATAGGCGCCAGACTGATGAGTGCCAGCTTGAGGTGCTGGATACCGAACGGGATACCGATAATGGTCACGAAGCAGGCCAGCGCGGAAGCGATGTGGCCGATGGCCAGCCAGACGCCGATCAGCACGAACCAGAGGATGTTGCCAATCAGCCCCAGAGTGCCGGTGCCGATATCGCTCTGGCCAGTCATGGTCTTGCGATTGACGGCCTGCTTGCCAAACGGGAAGAAGGTAAAGGTGCCGATCACGAAGCAGGCACGTCCCCAGGGGATGCCGACCAGCGAGATAAAGCAGACAAGACCGGCCAGCCACCAGGCCAGGCCCATAAAGACACCTCCCAGTACAAACCAGAGCAGATTGAACAAGAAGCGGAAAAAGGCCATGTGAGTGACTCCAGATCATCAATTTGGTTGCCACCATAACGAGGGAGGGGTAGGGACGCAATGGTTGATTGGCCCAATCGCCATTGGGCTGGTCAAATTAAGTCGTCGTCCGCAACGGTGGGCTGTTTTTCGGCGAAAAATGGGTAATAAAGCGGCGTTCGGATGAAAAAAGGTGAGCGAACGCAAAATTATCCTCACCGGATGGTTGAACTAGAGGGCCTCTCTCCCCATATAAAGGGCAGTTTTGCACGAATTGTGCTTGCACGCCGCTCAATGTGGGGGATGTGTGGCTCGACTCGACCAAAGTGCGCCGCTATAATGCCGCGTCATATTTTCTCATCACAAAGACATATCGTTGTCTTTATAAACAGGAAGACTCCGGGCTTTGCCCAGGGGCAATAAAGGGTCAGCACACAGTGCTGAGTTGAACGAGGTAGAAGAATGCAAGTTTCTGTAGAGACAACCCAGGGTCTGGAACGCCGTCTTACCATCACTGTACCGGCTGCTACCGTAGACGCCGCTGTGCGTAAAGAATTGAATGGCCTGGCCAAAACTCGTCGCATCGACGGTTTCCGTCCTGGCAAGGCTCCGGTTGCCATCATCAAGAAGATGTTCGGCGCCATGGCTCACGCCCGCGTTGCTGATGAAATGATGCAGAGCAACTTCATCAAAGCCATCATCGAAAACAAACTGAGCCCGGCCGGTGCCCCGACCATGGATCCGAAAGAGATCAAAGAGGGTCAGGATTTCGAATTCACCGCCACTTTTGAAGTGTATCCGGAGTTCGAAGTTGCAGGTCTTGAGACCATCAAGGTCGAGAAGCCGGTTGCGACCGTGAAGGATGAAGATCTGGCCAACATGATCGACACCCTGCGCAAGCAGCACGCTACCTGGGCTGATGCCGATGTTGCCGCTGCCAATGGCATGCGTGTGACCATGGATTTCGTCGGTTCCATCGACGGTGAAGAGTTCGACGGCGGCAAAGCTGAAGGCTTCAACCTGGTGCTGGGCGCTGGCCGTATGATCCCGGGCTTCGAAGACGCCATCCTGGGCAAGAAAGCGGGCGACGAGTTCACCATTGAAGTGACCTTCCCGGCTGACTACCACGCTGAAAACCTGAAAGGCAAAGAAGCCAAGTTCGCTTCCAAGCTGATCAAGGTTGAAGAGCAGATCCTGCCTGAGCTGACCGAAGAGTTCGTCAAGCGTTTCGGTATCGAGAGCGGTTCTGTTGAAGAGCTGAAAGCCGAAGTGCGCAAGAACATGGAGCGCGAACTGGCTCAAGCCCTGAAAAACAGCGTGAAAGAGCAGGTTCTGAACGGTCTGGTTGAAGCCAACCAAATCGACCTGCCGAAAGCAGCTGTTGCTCAAGAGATCGACGCTCTGCGTCAGCAGGCTCTGCAGCGCTTCGGTGGTTTCCAGGGCGGTAACGCTCCCGAGCTGCCGGCTGAACTGTTCCAGGCTCAAGCCGAGCGTCGTGTACGCGTAGGCCTGCTGCTGGGTGACGTGATCCGCACCAACGAGATCAAGGCTGACGATGCCCGTGTAAACAGCATCATCGAGTCCATGGCGACTGCCTACGAAGATCCGAAGGAAGTGATCGAGTACTATCAGAAGAACGAACAGATGCTGAACGGCGTTCGTAACCTGGCAGTAGAAGATCAAGCCATCGACCTGATCCTGTCCAAAGCGCAAGTGACCGAAAAAGAAGTTGCCTTTGACGAAGTGATCAACAAGTCTGGCGCCGCTGCCTAAGAACATTTGACTTAAGGTCAAGACTGTTAAGTATAATGGCTCGTGTGATCTCCACTCGGGCCATTTTATTTTAGGGACAATGCCTTATGTACAAGAACTATAACGATATGACCGATTCTCCCAGCAATGCGCTGGTCCCCATCGTGGTCGAACAGACTGCCAAGGGTGAACGTTCCTACGATATTTACTCCCGTCTGCTGAAAGAGCGGGTGATCTTCCTGACTGGTCAGGTTGAAGATCACATGGCTAATCTGGTGGTTGCCCAGCTGCTGTTCCTCGAGTCCGAGAATCCGGACAAGGACATCTATATCTACATCAACTCGCCGGGTGGTTCGGTGACTGCGGGCATGTCCATCTACGACACCATGCAGTTCATCAAGCCGGATGTCAGCACCGTCTGCATGGGGCAGGCCTGCTCCATGGGTGCCTTCCTGCTGGCCGGTGGCGCCAAGGGCAAGCGTTTCTGCCTGCCTAATGCCCGTGTGATGATCCACCAGCCGCTGGGTGGCTTCCAGGGTCAGGCATCTGATATCCAGATCCACGCCCAGGAGATCCTGAAGATCAAAAATACCCTGAACGAGCGCCTGGCGTTCCACACCGGTCAGGACATGGCTACCATCGAGCGTGACACCGATCGTGACAACTTCATGTCCGCCGAGCAGGCCGTGGCCTATGGTCTGGTTGACGGTGTCCTGAGCCAGCGTAGCTGAGCAGGGTGTCCCGGTCTGTTGTAAACTCAACAGGCCGATCCATCCTCTATTGATAAAACGAGGTTGCTGAATGACAGAGAAACGCAAGGGTGAGGGTGATAAGCTGCTCTACTGCTCTTTTTGCGGCAAAAGCCAGCATGAAGTGCGCAAGCTGATCGCTGGCCCTTCCGTCTACATATGTGATGAGTGCGTCGAGCTGTGCAACGACATCATCCGTGAAGAGATCCGCGAGATCTCGCCCAAGCGCGATGGTAACGAGCTGCCGACCCCTCATCAGATCCGCGCTCATCTCGATGACTATGTGATCGGGCAGGAGTACGCCAAGAAGGTGTTGGCCGTTGCCGTCTACAACCACTACAAGCGCCTGCGCAACAGCGGCGAAAACAGTGGTGTGGAGCTGGGCAAGTCCAACATCCTGTTGATTGGCCCGACCGGTAGCGGCAAGACCCTGCTGGCTGAGACCTTGGCTCGCCTGCTGGATGTGCCGTTCACCATGGCCGATGCGACCACCCTGACCGAAGCCGGTTATGTGGGCGAGGACGTGGAGAACATCATCCAGAAGCTGCTGCAAAAGTGCGACTACGACGTGGAGAAGGCCCAGCGTGGCATCGTCTACATTGACGAGATCGACAAGATCTCCCGCAAGTCGGACAACCCCTCCATTACCCGCGATGTCTCCGGGGAAGGGGTGCAGCAGGCCCTGCTCAAGCTGATCGAAGGGACCATCGCTTCCGTGCCGCCGCAAGGTGGTCGCAAGCATCCGCAGCAAGAGTTCTTGCAGGTTGATACCTCCAAGATCCTCTTCATCTGTGGTGGTGCCTTTGCCGGTCTGGACAAGGTGATCGAGCAGCGTTCCGTCAAGGGAACCGGTATCGGTTTTGGCGCCGAGGTGAAGTCCAAGGATGCCAAGGCCTCCTTGAGCGAAACCTTCGCCAAGGTGGAGCCGGAAGATCTGATCAAGTACGGTCTGATCCCCGAGTTCATCGGCCGTCTGCCGGTGGTGGCGACCCTGACCGAACTGGACGAGGCTGCCCTCATCCAGATCCTGCAAGAGCCGAAAAACGCGCTGACCAAACAGTACGCGGCGTTGTTCGATCTGGAAGGGGTCGAGCTGGAGTTCCGTGACGACGCACTCAACGCCATTGCCCGCAAGGCGATGGAGCGTAAAACCGGTGCTCGTGGTCTGCGTTCCATTGTGGAAGCCGTGCTGCTGGATACCATGTATGACCTGCCTTCTCTGGAAGGGGTCAGCAAGGTGGTGATAGACGAGACCGTGATCAAAGGGGACTCCGCGCCCTTGATGATTTACGAAAATCCCGAAACCCAGGCTGCTGCATCAGAGTAAATGTCTGATTTTTAATCGAATGGAAGGGGCTTTTTGCCCCTTTCATGCTTTTTACGGTTTCGGCGATTGAATCTCATCTCTGCGCCCCCATATACTCAGCCAAGCGCTTTGCCAACGGTATAACAAGCCGAGAGGACATATATGAACCTAGAGCGTTCAGAACGCATCGAGATTCCCGTCCTGCCTCTTCGTGACGTGGTGGTTTATCCCCACATGGTCATTCCACTCTTTGTGGGGCGGGAAAAATCCATTCGCTGTCTGGAAGCGGCCATGGAGCAGGACAAGAAAGTTCTGCTGGTGGCCCAGAAGGATGCGTCAACCGATGAGCCGACTGTGGAGGAGATCTTCACCGTCGGGACAGTGGCCAATATTCTGCAGATGCTCAAGCTGCCGGACGGCACCGTCAAGGTGCTGGTAGAGGGTGGGCAGCGTGCCCGCCTGGAGCGGATGATCGACGACAAGGATTTCTTTGTCTGCGAGGCTCAGTACATCCCCTCCCAAGCTATTGAGGAGAAGGATCAGGAAGTACTGGTTCGCTCCGCCATCGGCCAGTTTGAAGGCTATATCAAGCTCAACAAGAAGATCCCGCCCGAGGTACTGACCTCGATATCGGCGATCGACGATGCTGCGCGTCTGGCTGACACCATGGCGGCCCACATGCCGCTCAAGCTGGAAGACAAGCAGAAGGTGCTGGAGATCGTCTCTGTCTCCGAGCGCATCGAATTCCTGATGGCGATGATGGAGTCGGAAATTGACCTGCTGCAGGTTGAGAAGCGCATCCGTACTCGCGTCAAGAAGCAGATGGAAAAGAGCCAGCGCGAGTATTACCTCAACGAGCAGATGAAGGCCATCCAGAAAGAGCTGGGTGAGCTGGAAGATAGCCCGGATGAGTTTGAAGCCCTCAATCGCAAGATTGAAGAGGCTGGCATGCCGGAAGATGCCCGTGAAAAGGCCCAGGCCGAGCTCGCCAAGCTGAAGATGATGTCTCCCATGTCCGCCGAGGCTACCGTGGTTCGCAGCTATGTGGACTGGATGGTACAGGTGCCGTGGAAAGCGCGATCCAAGGTCAAGAAAGACCTTGGCAAGGCGCAAGAGGTGCTGGATGCCGATCACTATGGCCTTGAGAAGGTCAAGGATCGCATCCTCGAATATCTGGCGGTGCAGGCGCGCGTCAATAAGCTCAAGGGCCCCATCCTCTGTCTGGTTGGCCCTCCCGGTGTGGGCAAGACCTCGCTGGGCCAATCCATCGCCAAGGCGACCGGCCGCAAATATGTGCGGATGGCCCTCGGTGGGGTGCGTGATGAAGCGGAGATCCGCGGTCACCGTCGCACCTACATCGGTTCCATGCCAGGCAAGCTCATCCAGAAGATGGCGAAAGTTGGCGTGAAGAACCCGCTGTTCCTGCTCGACGAAATCGACAAGATGAGCTCGGACATGCGTGGCGATCCCGCATCCGCCTTGCTGGAAGTGCTTGATCCGGAACAGAACAACAGCTTCAACGATCACTACTTGGAAGTGGATTATGACCTGTCGGACGTCATGTTCGTGGCCACCTCCAACTCCATGAACATCCCGGGTCCCTTGCTGGACCGGATGGAAGTGATCCGTCTCTCCGGTTACACCGAAGATGAGAAGCTCAACATTGCCAAGCAGCATCTGGTTGCCAAGCAGATCCAGCGTAACGGCCTGAAAGAGTCCGAGATCACCATCGAAGATTCTGCCCTGGTCGGAGTGATCCGTTACTACACCCGCGAGGCGGGTGTGCGGAGTCTGGAGCGCGAGATCTCCAAGATTTGTCGCAAGGCGGTCAAGCGCATCCTGCTGGACAAGAGCATCAAGCATGTTCAGGTCAATCAGGAGAACCTCAAGGAGTTCCTCGGGGTGCAGCGTTTCGATTACGGCAAGGCCACCGACCAGAATCAAGTGGGTCAGGTGTGTGGTCTGGCGTGGACCGAAGTGGGGGGCGATCTGCTCACCATCGAGACCACCAACATGCCGGGCAAGGGCAAGCTCACTTATACCGGTTCTCTCGGTGATGTGATGCAGGAGTCCATCCAGGCGGCCATGACCGTCGTGCGTGCCCGTGCCGAGAAGCTGCGCATCAACGCCGACTTCTACGAGAAGCGCGATATCCACGTGCACGTACCGGAAGGGGCAACCCCGAAAGATGGTCCGAGCGCCGGTATCGCCATGTGTACTGCCCTGGTCTCCAGCTTGACCGGTAATCCGGTTCGTGCTGATGTGGCGATGACAGGGGAGATCACCTTGCGCGGCGAAGTGCTGCCCATCGGTGGTCTCAAGGAGAAGTTGCTGGCAGCCCACCGTGGCGGCATCAAGCGAGTGCTTATTCCGAAAGAGAACGAGCGCGACCTTGAGGAGATCCCGGCAAACGTCAAACAAGACCTTGAAATTTATCCGGTTCGCTGGATTGACGAGGTGCTGGAATTGGCGTTGCAGGACAATCCACAGGGGTTTGAGCGCGTTTCTGTCGTGTAAATGTTGATGCGCCGCAAATTTGGCGCATTCGGCGGGTGGTTAAGGCTTGCATGCGCCCGATAACGGAAGTAGCCTTGACCACCGATCGGGTACTCGTGATGAGTCGCAATGCGTTGTGTGGCGCGGGTTTGCGCCAGATTGTCACTTGCAACTGATCAGGAGGCTTGCTATAAAACCTCCACTTGTTGTGGCCAGGGAAATCAGCGCCGCAGCGGTGTTTGATAAAAGGGGAATATAAGAGTGAATAAATCTCAACTGATTGACAAGATTGCAGACGGTGCCGATATCTCCAAAGCTGCCGCTGGCCGTGCGTTGGATGCCTTCATTGATGCTGTTGGTGAAGCGCTGAAAGAGGGTGACCAGGTTGCTCTGGTTGGTTTCGGTACTTTCGCTGTACGCGAGCGTGCTGCCCGTTCAGGCCGTAACCCGCAGACTGGCGCGACCATCGAAATCGCTGCTGGTAAAGTTCCTGCCTTCAAAGCCGGTAAGGCCCTGAAAGACGCTGTTAACTAAGCCGGTCGCTGATATCCGTCGGCTACCGTCCTTGGTCGCAGACCAGACAAGTTAGAGAGTCTTCTCTCATACTGATTGACCAAGGCGCATCGCAATCGGTGCGCCTTTTTATTGTTTACGCCCATCGAGTTCGGGAGCATAAGTACAAACATGATGTTGGATAAACTACGCGAAGGGGCGCAGGGCAAGGTAGCCAAGGTTATCTTGGGCCTGATCATCCTCTCCTTTGCCTTGGCTGGTGTAGGTAGTTACCTGAACGGCCCGGCCCGTACCGCCCCCGCCACCGTCAATGGCACCGAGATCAGTGCTGCGGCACTGGAAAATGCCTACCGTAACGAGCGCGCCCGCATGGAATCCCAGATGGGAGAGGCATTCAGCCAGCTGGCCGCGAACCCCGATTACATGAAACAGTTCCGCCGCGGCGTGCTGGATCGGCTGATCGATCAGGCGCTGCTGGACAGCAAGGCCCGTGAACTGGGTCTGCGCGTCAGCGATGAGCAGATCAAGCAGGCCATCGTTGCCATGCCGGAATTTGCCGAAAACGGCAAGTTCAACAATGACCGCTATCTGCAGCTGATCCGTCGTGCCGGCATGACTCCTGAAATGTTCCGTGACTCCCTGCGTCAGGACATGGTGCGTCAACAGTTGATGAGCGCCCTGCTGGGCACCGAATTCTCCCTCAAGGGTGAAGCGGAGCAGCTCGACAAGCTCTACAACCAGACTCGCGATCTGCGTCTGGTGCGTCTGGCTGCCGCCAACTACATGGCTGATGTTCAGGTCTCCGACAACGAGCTGGAGCAGTACTACAAGACCAATGGCGCCCGTTTCATGAACGACGAGCAGGTCAAGGTCGACTATCTGCTGCTGGACGCTGCCAACCTCGCCAAGGATATCAAGGTCACCGAGCAGGATGCCCAGGATTACTACGATCAGCACCAGGATCTGTTCCAGCGTGCCGAGCGTCGCCACGTGGCTCACATCCTTATCCCGTTTGGCAAGGATGAGAAAGCGGCCGAGCAGAAAGCAGAAGCCGTGCTGGCCAAAGCCAAGGCGGGCGATGATTTCGCTGCGCTGGCCAAGGCTGACTCTTCCGATACCTTCTCTGCCAAAAAAGGCGGCGAGCTGGACTGGTTCGAGAAAGGGGTGATGGATCCGGCCTTCGAGAAAGCCGCGTTCGCCCTGAACAAGGCTGGCGATCTCTCCACCGTGGTGAAGAGCCCGTTCGGTTTCCACATCATCAAGCTGCTGGGGGTTGAATCAGCCCAGACCAAGCCGTTTGCCGATGTGAAAGAAGAGACCATCACTCGTCTGCAAGCTGACAAGGCCAAGGAGAAGTTCTTCGCCGAGCAACAGAAGATGGCTGACAACAGCTTCGAAAACCCGGACTCGCTGGATCTGACCGCTGATGCCATGGGGATGAAGGTTCAATCTTCCGATTTCTTCACCCAGGCGACTGCTCCGGCTCCGCTGAACGATCCCAAGGTGCTCTCTGTTGCGTTCTCCGAACAGCTGCGCGATGACAATACCAACTCCGACGTGATCGAGCTGGCTGACGGCAAGGCGCTGGTGCTGCACATCACTGGTCACAAGCCCAAAGCGGTCAAGCCACTGGCCGAGGTGAAAGAGCAGGTGATTGCCGCCATCAAGCATGACAAGGCTAGCGAAGTGGCCCGTGGCAAGGCCCAGGGCCTGCTGGACAAGCTGAAAGTCGGTGAGAGCATCACAGCCGATCTGACTGCACTCGGTCTGAAAGTGGAGACCCACAAAGGGGTTGCCCGCTTCGATCGCGAGCTGGATCAGAACCTGATTGCCCAGGCGTTCACGCTGCCCCATCCGATCGACGGCAAGCCGAGCGTGGCTCTGGTTGCCGAGACCAATGGTGACCGCGTTGTAGTTGCGCTGGACAAGGTCAACGTCCCTGCCGCCGCATCCGGCATGGCCGCCATGCTGCAAGCTCAGCTGGGTCAGGGCAAAGCTCAGGTGGATTACAAGTCTCTGATCGACGAGTTGCGCAAAGCGGCCAAGATCGAGTACTTCACCAGTGTGGAAGCGACCGTCGAGTAATCGGCACTGCGCAATCCATTGAAAACGGCTCCTTGATGGAGCCGTTTTTTATCTGTGAGCTAGAGGGGGGATACTCAAGCTCTGCTCTCTGCTCTCTGCTCTCTGCTCTCTGCTCTCTGCTCTCTGCTCTGTGGCGTGTAGTCACATCACTGCTATACGCCGCCATCTCAATCGTCTAAATACGGAATATAAAAAAACCGGCACGTGTGTGCCGGTTTTTCATTGCGAACTTACGCAGGAGTGGGGTTATACCACGCCCTGGGTGCGCAGGTAATCCTCGTAGGTGCCGCCGAAGTCGCGGATACCATCTTCGGTCAGTTCCAGGATACGGGTCGCCAGGGAGGAGACGAACTCGCGGTCGTGGGAGACGAAGATCAGGGTCCCCTGGTAGAGCTCCAGTGCCATGTTCAAGGATTCGATGGATTCCATGTCCAGGTGGTTGGTTGGCTCATCCATGATCAGGATGTTGGGGCGCTGCATCATCAGCTTGCCGAACAGCATGCGACCCTGTTCACCACCGGAGAGCACCTTGACCGGCTTCTTGATGTCGTCCTGAGAGAAGAGCAGACGGCCCAGTATGGAGCGTACAGCCTGCTCGTCTTCGTTCTCCTGTTTCCACTGGGCCATCCAGTCGAACACGTTGAGATCAGTGTCGAAGTCTTCGGCGTGATCCTGAGCGTAGTAACCGATCTGGGCGTTCTCGGACCACTTGATGGTGCCGGTATCCGGAGCCAGTGCGCCGACAAGGGTCTTGATCAGAGTGGATTTACCGATACCGTTGGTACCCAGAATGGCGACCTTCTCGCCCACTTCCATCATCATGTTGAGGCCCTTGAACAGGGGACCGTCGCCATAACCCTTGGATACACCTTCCACTTCCAGGATGTTGCGATAGAGCTTTTTGTCCTGCTCGAAGCGGATGAAGGGGTTCTGGCGGCTGGAGACCTTGACGTCCTCAATCTTGATCTTGTCGATCTGCTTGAGACGGGAGGTCGCCTGACGGGACTTGGAGGCGTTGGCGCTGAAACGGGAGACGAAGGATTGCAGATCGGCGATCTGGGCCTTCTTCTTGGCGTTGTCGGCCAGCAGACGCTCGCGCGCTTGAGTGGCGGCCAGCATGTAGTCATCGTAGTTGCCCGGGTAGACGCGCAGCTCGCCGTAGTCCAGATCCGCCATGTGGGTACAGACAGAGTTCAGGAAGTGACGGTCGTGAGAGATGATGATCATGGTGCTTTCACGTTCGTTGAGCACCTGCTCCAGCCAGCGAATGGTGTTGATATCCAGGTTGTTGGTCGGTTCGTCCAGCAGCAGGATATCGGGGTTGGAGAACAGCGCCTGTGCCAGCAGCACCCGCAGTTTCCAGCCTGGGGCCACTTCGCTCATCGGGCCGTTGTGCTGCTCAAGGGGAATGCCGACACCCAGCAGCAGCTCGCCTGCACGCGCTTCAGCGGTGTAGCCGTCATATTCGGCGACCAGACCTTCCAGCTCGGCGGCCTTCATATAGTCTTCGTCGGTGGCTTCGAGATTGGCGTAGATGGCATCGCGCTCGGCGATAGCCGCCCACAGCTCGGTGTGACCCATCATGACCACGTCCAGTACGCGCATATCTTCGTAGGCGAACTGATCCTGACGCAGCTTACCGATGCGCTCGTTGACGTCCAGGCTCACATTACCGCCAGTGGGCTCCAGATCACCACCGAGGATCTTCATAAAGGTGGACTTGCCACAGCCGTTGGCGCCGATAAGGCCATAGCGGTTGCCGCCGCCAAACTTGACGTTGATGTTCTCAAACAGCGGCTTGGCGCCGAACTGCATGGTGATGTTGTTGCTACTTAACAAGGTATGTGTCCCGATTGGTCTGTCAAATGGCGCGCATTATGGCACAGATCCCCCGAAAGTTTTAGCGAGAAGTGTGATCTTGATCGGGGCAAGCGGGGCGTGCAGCCGATTGATGGGCAATAAAAAAAGCCGGCTTGAAGCCGGCTTGGAAGGATGAACTTGATCTGTTAGTGGGAAGTTGCGCCAGAGGCCCCCAGCCCGGTTTGGGAGCGAACGAACTGCGGCAGGAACTTGGCATGCTCGTCGGCGGCGTTCTGGGAGCTGTCAGTGATGGAGAAGAACCAGATCCCGATGAATGCCAACCCCATGGAGAAGAGGGCAGGGTATTCGTAGGGGAAGATGGCCTGGGCATGGCCCAGCACTTTCACCCACACGGTCGGGCCCAGGACCATCAGGGTTACTGCGCTCACCAGCCCCAGCCAGCCACCGTAGACGGCGCCACGGGTGGTCAGGCGTGACCAGAACATGGAGAGGAACAGCACCGGGAAGTTGCAGCTGGCGGCGATTGAGAAAGCCAGACCCACCATGAAGGCGATGTTCTGCTTCTCGAACAGGATCCCCAGACCAATGGCAACTACGCCCAGCACCAGAGTCGTCATCTTGGAGACACGCAGTTCATCGGTCTCGTTAGCCTTGCCCTTCTTCAACACGCTGGCATAGAGGTCATGGGAGACCGCAGAGGCACCGGCCAGGGTCAATCCGGCGACTACCGCCAGAATGGTGGCAAATGCCACGGCAGAGATGAAGCCGAGGAACAGACTTCCACCCACTGCATCAGCCAGGTGGACGGCTGCCATGTTGGTGCCGCCCAGCAGGGCGCCGGTGGCATCCTTGAAGGCCGGATTGGTGCTGACCAGCAGGATGGCGCCAAAACCGATGATGAAGGTGAGAATGTAGAAGTAACCGATAAAGCCAGTAGCGTAGAACACCGATTTACGCGCCTCTTTGGCATCGCTCACAGTGAAGAAGCGCATCAGGATGTGGGGCAGGCCGGCGGTACCGAACATCAATGCCAGACCGAGCGAGATGGCGGAGATGGGGTCGGAGACCAGCCCGCCCGGGCTCATGATGGCGGAGCCTTTCTCGTGCACTTTGACCGCTTCGCTAAACAGGGCGCCGATGTCGAAGTTGACTGACTTCATCACCATGATGGCCATAAAGCTAGCACCGGAGAGCAGCATCACTGCCTTGATGATCTGCACCCAGGTGGTGGCCAGCATGCCGCCAAACAGCACGTAGAGCACCATCAGGATACCGACCAGCACCACGGCCACATGGTATTGCAGGCCAAACAGCAGCTCGATCAGTTTGCCGGCACCGACCATCTGGGCGATCAGATAGAGGGCGACCACCACCAGCGAACCACAGGCGGAGAGGGTACGCACTTCAGTCTGCTTGAGACGATAGGAGGCGACATCGGCAAAGGTATATTTGCCGAGGTTGCGCAGCCGTTCGGCGATCAGGAACAGAATGATGGGCCAGCCCACCAGAAAACCTATGGAGTAAATCAGGCCATCGTAGCCGGAGGTGTAGACCAGCGCGGAGATCCCGAGGAAGGAGGCGGCGGACATATAGTCACCGGCGATGGCCAGACCGTTCTGGAAGCCGGTGATACGGCCACCGGCCGCATAGTAGTCGGAAGCCGAGCGGTTGCGCTTGGAGGCCCAGTAGGTGATGAACAGGGTAGCGGCCACAAACACCAGAAACATCACGATGGCGGCGACATTAAGGGGCTGACGCTCCACGGCGCCAGAGATTGCATCGGCCGCCAGCAGGGGAGAGGAGGCCAGTGAGGTCAACAGCAGCAACTTGCCTTTCATGATTGCACCCCTTTGAGGATCTTCTGGTTCAGTTCATCAAACTCGCCGTTGGCGCGAAAGACATAGACGCCGGTCAACACGAAGGAGGAGAGGATCAATCCTACCCCGACAGGAATGCCGCGAGTAATGGTCGACCCTTCGCTCAAGGGGGTGCCCAGCCAACCGGGGGCAAAGGCGATGAGCAGAATAAACGCCAGGTAGAGTCCCAGCATCAGAGCCGAGAGGGCCCAGGCAAAACGCTGGCGCTTGGCGACCAGCTCCTGGAAGTTGGGATCTTGCTGGATCCTCAGATAGCTTTGCTGTTCCATTGCAGTTCTCCATGACATGAGTGTCAGCGGTGGATGGGGTAACCCCGACGAGCAGGCAATCTGCTCATGTAAGCAAAATGTGAATTAAATGTTATTTCTCGACAATTAGACTTTGGGATAAGTGAGCGGCGAGCCGCAGGTCAGGCGCAGGTAGATGAGCGCGGCCGTGGTGGCATCGGCAAGGGCATCGTGGGCGGGCAGGGATGGCAGTTCAAGGTGGCTACAGATGGCACTCAAGTGGAGGTCAATGGCCGCATCGGGATAGCGGCGATAGAGGTGGTCGTGATAGAGCTGGCTCACCTCGATCCCTCGCTGGGGCAGGGTCAATCCCCACAATTTCTGGCAGGCAAGATTGAGAATGCGCAGGTCGTAGGCGATGTGATAGCCCACCAGTTCACGGGGGCCGATATAGTCGAGTAGCAGGCGCAGCGCGGCTTCCAGCTCCATCCCCTGTTGCAGATCCTGATGGCGCAGACCGTGGATCACCACAGATTGGCTGGTCAGGCTAGCCGGTGGCTGTACTTTGATGGCGAGGGCCTCGCCGGTCAGCAGCCGGTTGCCCTGAATGCGCACCGCCCCGATGGAGACGATCTCGGCCTGCTCGGGATCGAGACTGGTGGTCTCGAAATCGAGGGCGATCCGTTCATCTTCCGGTGGGGTGGCAAAGAGTGGCGCGAACTCGCCCGTTCGGAACGCACGGCCATACCAGTAGCGTCGAACGCGGTTCAACATGGCTATTGTCTCAGACGAAAGTGCAAGGTGAGCCACTGCTGGAACTTTTTCACCTGATGCAGCGCCTGGCGCAACAGATCCCGCTCGCTGTGGCTAAGCTCGCTTGTCTGCACCCGACTATTGCCCCCCTTGAGCTGGCTGCGCAGCCTAAGCCGGATAAAGAGCCGGAACGCCTCTGCCAGATTGCTGCCATAGTCGGCACTGAGCCGATCGGCTGCCACCAGCGCATCGATACGCCCCAGGGTCGAGGTCTCCAGAATGCCAGCCTCAAGGGCCAGCATGCGGATACCGTGCACCAGTGGAAACAGGCCGCCTCGCTTCAGATCCAGCCCTTCCGGTGGCTGCTCCAGCCTGCCAAACAGGGTGAGGGGGGCATGGAAGGCCACCGCCGGTCGCACCATCTCCGCCAGCAGATCCCGTCTGTCGGCCAGCTGCTCGCGCAGCGCTCTGGCAACCGGCAGATGGAGCTGTCGATCCCCCGCGATGGGGTGAGCATCGGCCAGGGTGGCGAGCCAGAGTAGCTCATCCTCTTTTGTCGTGGTGCAGGCACTGGCAATGGCGCTTTGCCACTCGCTGCCTGTTTTCACCCAGGCCGGATTGTTCACCATCACCTGCCCGGGGCACAGCGGGTAGCCGAGGCGCTCCAGCAGGGCGCTGAATTCGGCCAGATCGGCTGCCTGGGTGGGCCATGCCAGCCCCTCTGGCAGGATCAGGGCGTTGTCCTGATCGGTTTTGAGGATCTGCTCGCCGCGCCCCTCCGAGCCCAGCATCAGCAGGCAGACGTTATCCTGCACCTCGGGGGGGATCACCAGCGCAAAGGCTTTGGCGATCAGCTGCTCGTTGATGGTGGCGATCAGCTTCATTAAAAAGGCGGTGTGGATCCCTTGGGCAAACAGCGATCGGGTCAGTTGTTGTTGCTCGCGGGCCACCGCCTCCAGTGCTGGCATGCTGTCGGCGCGGGCGATACGCAATGTCAGCACGTGGGAGTGGGTAGAGAAGAGTCCCAACACCTGAGTCAGTTGCAAGATGCCCGCTACCGCGTTGCCACGCCACACCACCAGCCGCTTGATGCGATGACGGGTCATCAGCAGCAGGGCATCAAACAGATAGCTCTCCAGCGGCAGACCAATCAGCGGTGTGGGGGTCAGCACCGAGAGGGGGGCCGTCAGTGGCAATCCCTTGAGGGTCAGGGCGTGGAGCAGGGTCTTGCGGGTTGCCAGCGTGAGGGAGCCGTCATGGGCGGGATAGAGCAGGCAATCAGTCCCCTTGCTCACCATGGCTTCTGTGGCCGCCAGCAGTGACAGCTTGCAGTCGACGATGAGCGGTGCCTGCAGATGGCCGGGTTCGATGCGGGTCAGGATAAATTCAGCCAGATTCTTCTGACCCAGTTGTTCGCGTTGCTCCTGCTGGCGCTGGCGCTCGGCCAGATTGGCGGTGAAGTAGCTGGCAAACTGCGGATCCTGCTCACAGAGCGCCAGAAAGGTGTGGCGAGGGATGAGCTGACAGAGGCTATCTTCCAGCGCGGTGAAGCGGTGGCGGCAGTGGCCGTCAAACTGGGCGCGCACATCGAACAGGTCATCGACCCCGTAATCACCAAACGGGTGGTGAGGGGCAGACTCTTCTACCGCCCCCTTGATGATGAGATAGAGGCCGGGAGGCTCGTCCCCCTCCTTGAGCAGCAGATCGCCAGCGCGAAAATAGCAGAGCGAGAGGTGGCGGGAGAGCCGCTCGCGGGCCTCCTCATTCAGTCGGTCGAACGGTGGTCTGGCAAAATTGAACAGGGTTGACATGACGGCGTCCTCTGCTGGCTTGCGGCACTCATGCAACTCCCAGTGTGACAAAGGGAGGGGGAGGCGGCCAGCCGACTTTAGTCTCAGCTGTACCGGATGATCACACTCTGATAACGTGGTGGTATGACCAGTAGGTCAATAACCCGGATCAAGGAGAGGACAGGGAGATGGAAAAACCAAGGATCAAGTGCGAGATCCACGACGGGATTGCCGAAGTGATGCTGACTCGGGGTGACAAACTCAATGCGCTGGACAGAGCCA
Source organism: Aeromonas sp. Y293-4 (assembly GCF_027705905.1). Classification (NCBI taxonomy): domain Bacteria; kingdom Pseudomonadati; phylum Pseudomonadota; class Gammaproteobacteria; order Aeromonadales; family Aeromonadaceae; genus Aeromonas; species Aeromonas sp. Y293-4. The sequence goes on from NZ_JAPDCI010000015.1 coordinate 110,578, forward strand.
TGTTCAGAGCCATCGACGAGACGCTGACGCAGCTCGCCCGGCACAAGGGGTTGCGGGCGGTGATCCTGCACGGCGAGGGGCGGGCCTTCTGCGCCGGGCTGGATGTGAAATCGATGCTGCGCCAGCCGGTTGCAGCACTCGATATTCTCAAGCGCGAGGCGGACGAAGCGACCAATCTGGCCCAGCGGGTCGCTTATGGCTGGCACCAACTGCCGGTGCCGGTGATTGCGGTCACCCAGGGAGTCTGTTTTGGCGGTGGCTTGCAGATTGCGCTCGGCGCTGATTTTCGCTTCAGCACCCCCGATTGCCGTTTCTCTGTGATGGAGATCAAGTGGGGCATCATTCCCGATATGAGCGGCAGCGTCACCATGCGCAACCTGATGGGGCTGGATACCGCCATGGAGCTTGCCATGAGTGGGCGCGAGCTGGATGCCGTCGAGGCCAAATCCCTCGGGATAGTGAGCCGGGTCTGCGCCGATCCGCTGGTGGAGGCGCGGGAGTTTGCCCGTACCCTTATCACCAAGTCGCCGGATGCGCTGGCGGGGATCAAGCAGCTTTACAGTCAGGCCTGGGCCCGCAGCGATGAGGCGATGCTGAAGGAAGAGACTCGGTTACAGAAGCAGATCCTGGGACGCCCTAATCAGTGGCGGGCCACCCTTAACAGCCTGTTTCGCTGGCGGCTGCCCTTCGGGCCGCGCCGCAATCCGCTCTGACTGCGACCTGCACGAGCGATCTACGGTATGCCCGACTACTTGGGTGGCTTGCAGTCGGCGCTGCTTAACCAGGATGCCACCCTGTTTCGGCGTAAATACTTTCTCAACGGCGCCCACATGGGGTTCATCTTCTACGCCACCGACCCGAACATGGGCGACGACACCGAAGAGGAGATGAAGGAGATGATTGCGAGCAGCAAGGGGGGGGGGAAACTTTCGCTCTATGTTCGTCAACATCCCGGACGGTAAGCCCGATGGCATCAAGCTGATCCCGGTGGGGGACATCGCCACCAAGGACGAGTTCGCGGCTATCAAGGGGATCACCGCTCAGGATGTATTGACCAGCCACCGCTTTCCAGCGGCGCTGGCCGGCATCATTCCGACCAATGGCGGGGGAGGGCTCGGGGATCCCGAGAAGTACGATGCGACCTATGCCCGCAACGAGGTGCTGCCGCTGTGCGAGCTTATCCAGGATGCCATCAACAGCGCGGGACTCCCGTCTCCCTGCGGGCCGATTTTCGGGAGAATATCGGTTCAACTGTATAAACAAACAGTGTTTGCTGTGGCAAGATAGGCTGTTGATTTGGATAGAAAAGGGGGCGTAATGCGGGTTTATTGCAAAGTGTGTGGCCAGCGGGGCCGCATTACCAAGACCAACCGACTGAGCGATGATGTCTCGGATCTCTACTGCCAGTGCACCGATGCAGAATGTGGCCACAGCTGGGTGGCCACCTTGTCGTTCGCCCACACCCTAAGCCCCTCGGCCAAGACCACCAACCAGCTGGTATTGAAAGGACTGAGTGGATTGTAACAAGCTGGAATTCAGTGCCGCAGACGTCTAGCATCCTTCATCGAATTTCTATCACCTGTCTGCTTTGACAAAGCAGACAGGATGGAGAAAATTACATTTATAAGAAGACTTATGGTGAAGTGCTCTAATAGTACTCCCCCCATCTTTATAAATAAGGAAGAGTCTATGGAGCACATTACTCTGAATATATTTTGTCTTTCTCGTATCTTATGCCCAACTATCTTATTATCCAGCATGGATATGAATTATCTAATGAAATAATATATTGTAGGTTTTAAGGAACATTGAATACATCAACAGTTTTACCTTGTAAAAAGTCCTTCGACTGAGACAAGCACTTATACATGACTTTTTTCCAATGATTTTCAAATCGATGTTCTGTTATTACAGGCTCAAGAAAATTGTCAATAAATTCTGCCTCCAGTTTAGCTCTAGACATGGAGTATCTATTTTTTTTGTAAAATCTATTTCTTTGGCTAACAATATCGGCTAAGTGGTCACTTGCTCTTATACTATATCTACTAGCCAAGCCGAAGTCAGAGAAATGCTTTATGGCTCGCTGTGCATCAATTAGTGACCACGTATTTGGTGGTGCGGCCGTGTATATTACGGCTCCTGGAGTTACAGGATCGTAAATGTCATCGATAACATAGCTGGCAAATACCCACTGCTGAGTATAAAAAATATCACTATCTAAATATGGATGAAGGATTTGATCTCCTGGAGTTTTTGCATAATCATCACCTTTTTCACCCATATTACAATCGCGACAGGATGGGACTAAATTCAACGGTAGTACTGATAGTTGTGGAAAGTGTGCTACAGGCAAAAAATGATCTATATTTTTTGGCTCTCCGATTTCACCACAAAATGGGCATTTCCCATTTGCAGATGCAAGTAATCTGTCATAGATTTTTCTGGCTGATTTTTTGGGGTTCCTTAAGTAACCAGTGTATAGTGCTTCTAGTTTCGATTTTTTAAGTCCAGGAACAACATCAGTATCTTTATCAAGGTCATTAATTCTAGGGAATCGGCATAACCTTCCTTTTTCACCCAATAGACGATACTGATTTTCAATAGGCATGAGATATGGTTTAGAATCTAAAAATCTAGCTTTCATATTCACCTTTTCCATGCTATCAGAACATGCATTTAAAGCATCGGAAAAACTGTATGGAGGTTCTGGGAGTTTTTTCATTATTACATCCATCTATCTCTATTTATTATCATCGACTTTAACACCGAGCGGGCTTCCATACCTAACTGTTCGTCATACTGCATCAGTATTTCTTGATAGTTCATGTGTTGCGAAACAGACTTTGATAATAAACTGTGATAACCAGAGTTTATAACTTCCAAACCGAAGACTTCTTTAGTTAATACGCCTACGTTTTCACCAAAAGTCTCTATGTCTAGGCGATATGGAATAATGACGTCTCCAACTCGGTTAATTTTCCAGACGCATGTTCTCGGTACTTCTTGAAGAACAACAGGTGAGTGTGTTGCTATTATAGCGACACCGTTTTGTTCAAAAAGCAATTCACTTAATGTCCGAATAAATGCTGATAATAATGGTGGATGGAGATGCCCTTCCGGTTCATCAAGTAATATAAGTGTTTTTTCTTCAATCTTTGATATTATTTTTGTGATAGTAAAAAGGACAATGGCATGGCCAGAACTGAGACGCTCTAATATATCAATAATCTCATCATGCAGTTTCGAAATGAATGGTGTAGAGTCAACCTGTTCATTCTCCTTAAGATTTCTTTCAAGTCGACGATAATACCTCAATAAAATAGACAGATTCATTGATTCGAAATTTATATCTGCTTCTAGCTGATTGATTGAATTAAGCCACAACTCTCTTTTATTATTTAACCGGTAGCAATCAACAAGTGATTTTACAAATTCATACCTTAACTCTGACAGAGTTAAGTGACTCTCTGGATTTTTTTGGCTCTTCAGACCGATATAAAAATAACAGGTTCCTTTGCTTGGGTTTGGCTGTTCTTTAGGAGGTAAGAAGGGGTCAAATGCACTAAATGAAATCGATATTAGACTGCTGAAATAGTCTGATTCTATTGGTCTTCTTTGCCATGAGTTTTCAATGAAACTACATGTTCCCTTTGGGGTGTTGGTTATTGCATCAATCATCCCATTAAGAATTGTAGTTTTACCTGAACCATTTCTACCTATCAATGCATGTATGTTTGTGCTTGGTGTGGAGTTATCCTTAACATTGAAATCAAGTTCAATAGGGTATGTTTCATCATCTTCACTATAACGTACGAATGAAAATTTAAACGCTGTGAGTTCAGGTTTTCCAGCAAGAGCCCTTGCATATTGTCCTTTTATCGATGTTAAGCTTGAGTCTCGAAGTAAGGATATTCGAAATACGTCCTCTTCCTGTACTGCATCTATAATATCTTGATTCAGTGTAATATCATTTAATGAAGTCAGAATTTCCCTAGCTAAGCTCTTGTTTAACAGAGAAAGATTTCTGTAAAAATCAACGTCCACTCCTACAGAGAAGAAAATAGAAGATAACCTAGAAAAATTAGGTTTTATTTTCTTGTAGGTAGGTGTTTCTGTAGTCTGTCCTTTAAAAGCGATCTTAACGTATCCGATATCATGACGTTCCCCATTTTTATCAAAAACTGATAAATAGAACATTGTCATAAATGAATAGTCATTCCAATTGTCAATTTTTAAATACACATGGTTCTTTGCATTTTGAGGAACCCTTTCATGTCGTTCTAATACTGTAAACTCCATGATAATCACTCTTTGTAGTTCGGTCAGGATTTGAGTTGTATACAATACTGCGACATTTGTCTACAAGAAGGCTCAAGTGAAGCAGCTTATAGAGGGGTATTTTTGTGTAGCAATCCGCTAGCATTTCAATTTGTGTGATTTTTAGTCAGAATGCCATCCAATGAAGCTTTCAGTTACGGGGATTATTGTTTTGTCAGTCCAGATCAAACGCATTAAACGAAACCAATTGGATGCTATTTAATTGAATGTTTGTTTTTGTATTGTTGGGTTACCCTGTTTCTGCATCCATTCCGGCGCATCCAGCCCTTCCAATACACGCCACATCTCTGACTGATAGGGCACTGGCAGCATTTCGATCCAGCGGTGCGCCCCGGTGTGGCCTTGTGCCTGGTAGACCTCGCGGCACAGCTCAACCAACATCGGCCAGTCTTGGTTGCCTTCCGGTACCGCGTATTCATCAAGCTGGTCCTGTTCAGTTGGTTGTAGTCCCTCCAGTCGCCAATCCGGCTCGCATGGGAGAGTTCGACTCGACTGCAGCTGTCCGTTCTCCAGCCAAAGGGTGAAACCGTCTGCCGTGACGCTGGCTTCAGCCCGCAATCGCTCAATGGAGAAGGGCGATAATCCCCATTGTTCCCTCATGATCTGGTCTGCAAAGGCATCAGGATCTGGTTGCGTACAGTTATTGTCAGAGCTCCAAGGTGCCGGGCTGTCGCCCGTCTTAACCCCAACCCCCCTCGCTACAGCCTCGGCGGCTTTCCTGGCTTCATGGGTGCCGGCGGGCACAATCTCCCACCCTTGCAGGCGGGTCTTGATGCCCAGACGAGTGGAGGTAATGCCCATCAGGCGCTTGATGTCTTCGCCATAACAGTTGGCCTGCTCCTCAATGAGGTGGGCCAGCTTGATGGGGTGTTCGGCACGGGTGGCCAGTGCACCGCCCATGGCGTGCAGATAGCAGCGGAAAATGCCGTTATCTGCGGCAAAGCGGGCCGCCTCAAAGCGCGGGTCTTGCAGCACGGGCTTGGGTGGGCCAACCAGTTCGGCATGCTTCTTGGCGTTGCTGATGCGACGCAGCTCGCGCCATACCCCGACCGGGGCACCGCCGATCTGCTGGAATGTGCGAATGCCCCACCAACTGGCCCAGGCCACGGCATGCAGGGCGCCCTCATCGGCGGCGGTGCCGGACTCTTCGTCATCGTCCAGGTAGGCGCCGTCGATGTTCTTGGCAATGTATTTGGCGATATAGCCCGCGGCATCGCCCTTGGCCGGGTCTATCTCTTTCCAGTCGAAGCGGGGTGTGAAGTCGGTAAAGGGTGGGGCGCCCTTGATATCCCGTACCAGCTCGTCGTGGTCATCGGTCAGGGCATAGCGTTGCAGGATGCCGATAACCCGGTTGCGATTTTCCGGGCGCATAAATAGCAGCATGTGCCAGTGCGGGGTGCCGTCGTGGTGAGCCTCGCACACGCGAAATCCATAAACGGGGGCGTTCCACCGTTTGAGGGCGGCCACTTGATATTTCATCAGACGATGACATACGCCCACTTTGCACCGGATTATCTCAATGATGCTGTCCGCTTTAACCCGTTGGAAAACCATCTTAAACCAGCTTGATCTTCCTCGAGAATGGGCTGAAAAAAGTGTCCACATTTTGCCAATTTTGGTGTCTTTTCACGTCCCAAAGTGTCCCCGTGTGTGGCACTTAACTCCTTGATTTAAATGTAACTTGTTGAAATTAAAGAAATAAAAATGGCAGCCGAGGCTGCCATTTTTATTGATGTCTTATGTCGTTCTGGTTCAGGAGATCTTGCGATCCTGATCCGGCTCAAACGGATGACCTGCTTTTTCCTGCTCCAGATTATCTTCGGAGCGGTGGCCAGCCCAGTAGTCAGCATTTTTGATACCGAGCTTCTCCGGGTGGAATACCGGATCCAGCCCCTTGGCTTTCTGGGATTCATAATCCTTCAGGCAGGCGAAGGCGGTCTTTTGCAGCAGCAGGATGGCGACGATGTTGAGCCAGGCCATCAGACCGACCCCGATATCACCCATGCCCCATGCCAGCTCGGCGGTCTTGACGGTACCGTAGACGGTAGAAGCCATCAGGGTCAGCTTGAGCACAAAAGTCAGCCAGGGACGGTTCACCTTGCGGTTGATGTAGGCGATGTTGGTCTCGGCGATGTAGTAGTAGGCAACGATGGTGGTGAACGCGAAGAAGAACAGCGCGACGGCCACGAACATACTGCCAAAGCCCGGCATCATGCTCTCCATGGCAGTCTGCACATAGCCCGGGCCCGCAGCCACACCGGCGATACCCGTGTACAGGGCAGTACCATCCGGCCCTTGCACGTTATAGAGGCCGGAGATCAGCAGCATAAAGCCGGTGGCGGAGCAGACGAACAGGGTGTCGATATAGACGGAGAACGCCTGTACCAGACCCTGCTTGGCCGGGTGACTCACTGCGGCTGCAGAGGAGGCGTGCGGCCCGGTACCCTGACCCGCTTCGTTGGAGTAGACCCCGCGTTTTACCCCCCACATGATGGCCAGACCCAGAATGGCACCGAAACCGGCATCCAGACCGAAGGCGCTCTTCCAGATCAGCAACAGCACGCCCGGCAGGGCAGAGATGTTGAGGGCGATGATGACGCAGGCCACGATGATGTAGCCCAGCGCCATAAAGGGCACCACGGTACTGGCGAAGTTGGCGATACGCTTGACGCCACCGAAGATGATGAAGCCGAGCAGCAGCGCCAGACCGGCGGCAGTGACGTTCGGATCGATATCAAAGGCGGTCTGCAGGCTGGCACCGATGGAGTTGGCCTGCACGCCCGGCAGCAGCACACCGCAGGCAAAGATGGTAGCGATGGCGAAGGTCCAGGCGTACCACTTCATGCCAAGCCCTTTCTCGATGTAGAAGGCCGGGCCGCCGCGGTATTCGCCGTTGATCTTCTCTTTGTAAACCTGACCCAGGGTGGACTCCACGAAGGCGGAGCTGGCGCCGAGGAAGGCGACCATCCACATCCAGAACATGGCGCCCGGGCCACCGAAGGTAATAGCGGTGGCAACACCGGCAATGTTGCCGGTGCCGACGCGACCGGCCAGGGTCATGGCCAGCGCCTGGAAGGAGGAGACACCGGCATCGGTGCTCTTGCCATCAAACATCAGGCGCACCATCTCTTTCATATGACGCAGTTGCAAAAAGCGGGTGCGCAGGGAGAAGTAGAGACCGACCCCCAGACACAGGTAGATGAGCGCAGGGCTCCAGATTACACCATTGATGGCATTGACGATTTCATTCATGTACAACAACTCCTTTGTTGTGTTTGTGGCGCTCTTTTGGCGAGATCTTGGCCTCGCTCTCTGTCACTGTTTTCGGCCCTGTCTGTTAACAATCCGGTTAACAAATGAGCGCGAGGTTGAGGGGTTAAGCAGGGCGCAAACGCGCGCCGTGCATGGGGTGTAACATATCGAGTTGTATCGGTGCTTCCCAGCGAAAAATGTTGCCTTGTTGCAAATTTGTGAATTGACAAGGGTGGGGAGATAATGGCAGGCAGCGTTTTCTATGAGTAAAGATGAGATCCTCCTTGTTTATCTGCGCCGGACAATGTGACGGGCGTAACACAATGGAAAGCAAACATAAGGCCAATCATGAAAGAGATTGCTGAAACATTGACGATCCGTCCCCCTGAGGCCGACGACGGGGATGCCATCGCCCACTTGTTTACCCAATTGGGGTATCCTGCCGAGGGCCGTGACGTGACGGCGCGCCTGTTGGTGCAGGATCCCGCCAGTTTTGTACTGCTCGCCTCCTTGGCCAACAAGGTGGTCGGCGTGCTGGTGTGGCACATGCTGGCACCGCTGCATGTTGCACCAGCGTGGGGCCTGATCTCGGCGCTGGTTGTCGATGAAGGGGCAAGAGGGGCGGGAGTGGGCGCAGCCTTGCTCAAGCACGCTGAAGAGATGGCGCGCGCCGCAGGTTGCGTCCAGCTGGAGCTCTCCAGCAGTCTCAAACGCGAGGCGGCCCACCGTTTCTATCTGGCGCAGGATTATCAGGAGCGGCCGAAACGGTTCGTCAAACTGCTGTGACGTGGTTTTTGTTTAAAGAGAAGGAGTAGGCGTGCTGGGATGGTTCAAATGGCTGGGTGGTCGCCCGCAAACGCCCATGAGCGACGATGAGCTGGCGCTGTGGCGTCAGGGGCTGGCGGCTGTGCCCATCTTGCAAGGGCTGAGCGACACCGAGCAGACGACGCTTATCGGCTTGGGGCAACAGCTGCTCAAGCGCAAGACTCTGACTCTGATCGGGGTCGATCTCAGCCGCCGCCAACAGACGGTGCTGGCGCTGCAGGCGGCGCTGCCCATCTTGCACCTCGGCCTTGACTGGTATCGCGGCTTTCACGAAATCATCATCATTCCCGAGCCCGTGACCCGGCGCCAGGAGGTGCAGGATGAGTTCGGGCTGGTGAGCGAGGTTGAAGAGGAGAACGCCGGTGAATCCTGGCCGCAAGGGCCGCTGGTGCTGGCCTGGAGCGAACTGCAGCAGGATGGCGACTGGGACGGCTTTAATCTGGTGATCCACGAGCTGGCTCACAAGCTCGATATGCTGGGCGGTGAGGCGGACGGTGCGCCGCCGTTGCCGGGGCAGATGAGCAGCCAGCTTTGGCAGCAGGCCTTTCAGACCGCCTTCGATGCGCTCTGCCAACAACTCGACCGGGATGAAGTGACCGATATCGATCCCTATGCTGCTGAACATCCCGCCGAATTTTTCGCCGTCAGCTGCGAGTGTTTCTTTACCGATCCGCTGCGGCTGCAGCAGGTCTATCCCGCTGTATACCGGCAACTGAGCCAGTTCTTTAGCCAGGATCCCGCCCTGCGTTTCCCCGCGACCCGCTTGCTGGCGGGGGAGGGAGGTTACGGAGTTCTGTGACATCAATGCACAACAAAAATGGTAAAACAGTGGAAATGCTTAATTGTGGTCTGTATGGAGATGGTAGGGAGTGGTCATACGGCTTCAAACCGGTAACCCTACCGTGTTATCCGGAGTCACCGTATGACCACCAACGAGAAAGTAGCAAGCCGCAAACTCAGCCTGCTAGCGCTCGCCAAAGAGCTCAATAACGTCAGCAAAGCCTGCAAGCTCATCGGCTACAGTCGTCAGCAGTTCTACGAAATTCGCCGTAATTACCAGACCTATGGCGCCGAGGGATTGCTCGACAAATTGCCCGGCTGTAAAGGGGCTCATCCCAATCGGGTCGCGCCCGAGATTGAACAGGCCATCCTCGATTACTCCCTCACCAGACCAACTCATGGCCCGCTGCGAGTCGCCCAAGAACTGGCTCTGTAAGGTATCAATGTCAGTGCGGGTGGTGTGCGTGGCGTGTGGCAACGTCATGACCTGCTCTCCAAACACGACCGCTTGTTGCGCCTCGAGAAAACCCACCGCGAGCAGACTATTGAGCTCAATGACGAGCAAATTCGGCTGTTAGAGCGATTCAGTCCCGAGTTCCGCGAACGCCAGATAGAGGTTCACTACACCGGGAACTGGTGGCGATCGACACCTTCTTCGTCGGCGCGCTCAAGGGGGTTGGCAAGGTGTATCTACAAACCGTGCTGGACTGCTATAGCCGCCACGCCTGGGGAAGGCTCTACACCAGCAAGCTGCCGGTGACCTCGGTTCATGTGCTCAATGAAACGGTGCTGCCGTTCTTCGAAGCCCACGAGGCACGGGTCTATACCATCCTGTCGGATAACGGGCGCGAGTTCTGTGGGCGCCCAGACCACCATCCCTACGAGCTGTTCCTGCAACTGGAGGGAATTGAGCACCGAACCACCAAGGTGCGCAGGCCGCAGAGCAACGGCTTTATCAAGCGGCTACATCGAACCTTGCTGGATGAACACTTCCTTATCAAGGGGAGAACGACCTGGTATGAGTCGGTGGAGCAGATGCAGACAGACCTGGACAGCTACTTGGAGCACTACAACACCTAGCGGCCACATCAAGGCAGGATGATGGAGGGTCAAACCCCCTACACCATGTTCAAGAAGGGTCTGAAATTGATACCGAAGGAAGTGCGCACTAAAGTAGCGTAAACAAGACACCGGTTTGAGGCCGGTGTCAGGTGATAACTAGATCTGTACAGGCGTGTTGGGTTTAGGCGAGAGTCGTTTGTTTTAATTTGTTTATACTCTTAGCTCTCTTTTTATATCTAACCCACATGACAGACCCATTTGTTTTTTTCATTTCAAAAAGGTCTATAGATTGAAATAGATCGCTGAGTTTCCTAAATCCATAGTTACGTTGGTCAAATGATGCGTGGTTAGATATGTGATTTCCAATCTCACCAAGCGTAGCCCAACCATCATCTTCTTCAACCGCCTCTATTGCTTGTCGTAGCAAATTGATGAGCTTTGTATCACCTTTTATGTTCTTACTTTGCTTTTGAATCGGTTGCTCTAAAACTGGTTCTGCGTCCAAATATAGAAATCGAGAGCAACTGTTGACAAATGGTAATGGTGCTTTACGTTCTCCAAATCCAACAACAAACTTACCATCAGCAAGAGTCCTAGTCACTAAAGGGGTAAAGTCACAATCCGATGACACAAGACATATCACGTCAATATCTTTTGTGTATAGGACGTCCATTACATCAATAGCTAATGCCATGTCTGTAGCATTCTTACCTTTTGTTAGATCGAATTGTTGAACTGGTTGTATAGCATAATCGTGCAGTATATCTTCCCAAGGCTTCAGATTATGATTTTTCCAATTTCCATAAGCTTTTCTAATGTTAACAACACCGTAACGAGCTAACTCTGATAATACGGTATCTATCTTGCCTGCAGGCGCATTATCAGCATCAATAAATACGGCGATTTTTTCTTTATTTTTCACTAAAGCCTCCATGCTATTTATTACGTAATCAGCAGTGTTCCCATTGCATCGTTAAGTCGTAGGGTCGAACTGCGAGGCGTATTCGGACGAACGAGAGTTTAGTTTGCCATAGACGTTATTCGCAATCTGTGATGACTGGTCGATTGCGTTGTCTGGTTTCATCCAAATTGTATCCCATTGCTCTTTACGTAAGATGAAAATGCCGACCCTCGGGTCGGCAGTTTCAAGAAATAGGGTGTGGGGTGAAACAGTATGGGAAATGGTTGCCCTCTATCGCCGGGCTATTTATCCGCCTTGCCCGCCGCATCGGCCAGTTTGGCCAGCTGTTTGTCATACCAGGCTACCGGGCGGTTCTCATCTTCCGCCTGCTCTTTGCGCCGGATGGCGTTGCGCACCGCCATGGCCCCCAGCCAGCGAAATGGTTCGGGCGGAAAGTAGCCGCGCGGGCCGCTTACCAGGGCGCAGTCACGCCACGGTTTGTCCTCCTCCCGCACCTCATCGCGCACCAAGGCCGCCAGTACTTGACCGCCCATCCAGCTCTGCGCCACCCCGTTGCCGGAGTAGCCGAGGCCATAGACGATATTGGGCTGCCCTCGCCAGTGGCCGAAGAAGGGGAGGCCATCTACCGAGCGGTCGGAGGCGCCGCACCAGCTGGCGGCGATGGGCACCTCTTTGAGCGCCGGAAAGAAGCGGCGCAGGGTGCGGGTTAGGGGGGCAAGATAACGGCTCGGTGCATCAAACTCGGCCAGATGGCGGTTGGCAAAGGCGAAGGTGTTGCCCCCCTTGCCCAGCATCAGCCGCCCTTGCGGGGTGGAGCGGTAGTAGTGGACAAAGGTGCGGCCATCCACCACGGAGCGGCCATGCGCAAGCTGCTGGGCGGCCAGTGCATCCGGCGCGGGGTCGGTTATCACCATATCGGAGGAGACCAGCACGATACTGCGGCGAAACTCGCGAAAGTGCTGCACCATGGCGCTGTTGAGGGCCAGCACCACCTTGCGGGCACGCACCTCACCTTGCGGCGTTTGCACCCGTGCGGGCTGGCCCGCCTCAAGGCGCTGCATGGGGGAGTGCTCATAGACCTCGACCCCCAGCTCCCGCGCCACCCGCAGCAGGCCACGCACCAAGAGCGCCGGTTGCACCGAACCGGCGTGGGGGCTGTAGAGCCCCTCCAGATGGACGTGGGAGCCGCTCTGGCTCGCCAATTCACCCTCTTCAATCGCCTGCCACTGGTTAAGGTCGGCTCGCTGTAGCTCCCGTAATACCGGCTCCATCAGGCCGCGCTGCGCCTCGCTGGTGGCGGTGTAGCAGGTGCCCTCGACCCTCAGCTCTGCCTCTATGTTGTGCTGTTCGCAGAAGCGGGCGATCTCGTGCACCGCCTGCTCGGATCTTTGCACCAGCCAGGCGGCCTGCTTTTCGCCAAAGAGGCGCTTTAAGGTCAGGTATTTGGCCGACCAGGTGAGCAGGCAGCCGCCGTTGCGCCCGGAGGCGCCGCTTCCGCAGCGATCTTTTTCCAGCACCATGATGCGCAAGTGTGGCTCGGCCTGTTTAAGGGCGATGGCGCTCCACAGCCCGGTAAAGCCGCCACCGACGATGCAGATATCGGCCTCGTGGTGGCCGTGAAGGGGCGTGGGCGGCGCGGGCTGTTCGGCGGCGAGGGCTTCGGCCAGCCAGAAGGGGAGAGTGGACATGATGACTCCTCGATAAGGTTATTGGTTGCGCCAGCGCTGGGTGCGATCCAGCAGGGCGCGGCTCAAAAAGAGCTGGAGCAGCTTGACGGTGGCGGCGGCCAGCAGGATCAGGGTGGCCATGGCGGCGGCCGCGGCGGTATCGCCGGAATCCTCCATGTTCAGCACGGCGATGGAGGCGAGCACGCTGTCGCTCGAATAGAGGAAGATCACCGCCGAGGTGGTGGTCATGGCGTTGACGAACAGATAGATAAAGATCTCCAAGAGCGCTGGCAGGGAGGCGGGCAGAGTGACTCGCCAGAACGCCTTCCAGAGCGGAATGCGCAATGAGATGGCTACCAGTTCCAGCTCCTTGGGCAACTGCTTGAGGCTGGTCAGTGCCGTCATATGGCCCACGGTGTAGTAGTGGATGACGCAGGAGAGCACCATCAGCGGCAGGGTGCCGTATAGGCCGCCAAAGAGCGGATTGCCGTTGAAAAAGAAGATGTAACCCAGCCCCAGCACCATGCCGGGTACCGCCAGCGACAGCATGGCGAGCAGATGTAGCAGCTGGCGCAGCGGCGCAAAGTGGCGCCCCTTCTCCTGCGCCCAGGCCAGCACCATCACCAGCACGGTGCCGATCAGCGCGGTATAGAGGCCCAGTTGCAGGGTGTTGGTAAAGGGCTGCCAGCCATAGACGCTGTTGCTGTCAAAGGCGTAGTGATCCAGCGTCAGCCCGAGGTTGTAAGGCCAGAACTGTACCAGCGAGCCGTAAACCGCCATCCCCACCAGCGCCAGAAACAGCAGGGCCCAGAGGGTACACCAGCCGAGCGCCAGCAGATCCCGCAGCTGATGGGGTTTGGGGCTATAGGGCACCGCCTTGGTGCTGCTCTGCTCCTGCATCTTGCTGCGTACCCTGTGCTCCAGCGCAAAGCTCAAGAGCGCCGGCAGCAGCAGGGTGACGCTGGCAACGGCGCCGAGGGAGAAGTTCTGCATCCCGATCACCTGCCGGTAGATATCGGTGGCCAGCACGCTGTACTGGCCACCAATCACCTTGGCCACCCCGAAGTCGCAGATGGTGAGGGTGAAGACGGCGATGGCGGCGCTGAGCAGGCCATAACGGGCGGTAGGCAGGGTGACGGTGACAAAGGTGCGCCAGCCGCTGCTGCCCAGCACCCGGGAGGCTTCATAGAGGCGGGCATCGCTCTGACCGAGCGCCGTGATAAGGATCATCAGGGCGTGGGGGAAGCACCAGAAGCCCAGACCAATGACGATACCGATGGGGCCGTAGATGCTCTCGCCGCCGAGCAGCCCCTTGGCGATCCCCTGATTGCCAAACCAGTAGACCAGACTGATGGCGGGCAACAGGGAGGGCATCAATAGCGGGATAAGGCCGATGAGGCGAAACAGGGGCTTGCCCGGCATGCAGGTGCGGGTGAGGGCATAGGCGTAGCCAAAGGCGATGGTCACCACCAGCGCGGTGATCAGCACTCCGAGCCAGAGGGTGTTGCCGATGGTGCGCCCCAGATGAGGGGAGTCGAAGTAGGCGCTGAAGTTGGCAAGGCCCACCCAGAGCCCGTTCTCATCCTGCAGGCTCTTTTGCAGCATGGTGAGCAGCGGCAGCAGCAGACCGCCGGTGAGCAGGGCGATACCGAGTGCAAGAAGGATCAGTTGCAGCAGTTGATCCCGGCTCCAGCCGCGACAGAGCCGCTGCCTGCGGGCGTCTTGCCGGGCTGTCGCTGGCGGCAACAGGGAAGAGGTCGCAAGGGGGGCTGTCATGGGCGCTCTCCTTCAAACAGCTGCATCGCCCCGGCGGGCCAGTGCAGCGAGCAGCGCATGCCGCTGCGCCAGCCACCCTGTTCGTGGCGGGGCAGCTCGTGGGTCGGGCGCTCCACCAGGATCTGCTGCGGGCCCAGATAGGTGTCGGCGGTGCAGATCAGGCGCTGGGCGGCGCCGAGAAACTCCACCTGATCGATGGTTGCTTCAACGCCATGTTGACCAAGATACGGCTCGCTCGGCGCGCTTAGCGTGATAGCCTCGGGGCGGATCGCCACCTGCAATTTGCTGCCGGCCGCCGCCCGGTTGGCAAGTGTCAGCGGTTGTTCGTTGAGGCGCACCTGATTGGGGCTCAGCACCAGGGTCTCGAGGAAGTTCATGGTACCGACAAAGCTTGCCACGAAACGGCTGGCAGGCTGGTGGTAGATCTCCTGCGGAGTGCCCACCTGTACGATGCGGCCGCCCTCCATCACCACGATGCGATCAGCCATGGTCAGCGCTTCTTCCTGATCGTGGGTCACCATGATGGTGGTGATGCCAAGGCGCTGCTGCAGGGCGCGGATCTCGCTGCGAAGATGGGTGCGCACCAGTGCATCCAGCGCGCTGAGCGGTTCGTCCAGCAACAGCAGGCCGGGGGAGAGGGCCAAGGCCCGGGCCAGCGCCACCCGCTGCTGCTGGCCGCCGGAGATCTGGCTCGGGTATTTGTGGGACTGGGCAGTGAGATCCACCAGCCCCAGCCAGTGGTCCACCCGCTCCTTGATGAGATCCCGCGCCAAGCCCTGATTTTCAAGGCCGAAGGCGATGTTCTGGGCCACCGTCAGGTTGGGGAAGAGAGCATAGGACTGAAACACGATGCCAAAATCGCGCTCCTGGGGCGGCAGGCGGGAGATATTGCGCCCCCCTTGCCAGATCTCGCCGCTGTCCGGCAGATCCAGCCCGGCGATGGCTCTGAGCAGGGTGGTTTTGCCGCAGCCGGAGGGGCCGAGAAAGCAGATAAACTCCCCCGGCTCAATGGCCAGAGAGATCCCCTTGAGGGCCTGAAAAGCACCGAACTGCTTGTTGAGATGTTGAATGTCCAGATAGGGCTGGGTCATGGTTCGACTCGCTACTGATTTGGTATATACCAGTTTGCGGGTGAAGTGTGACGATCAGGTGATCGGGGGATGACAGCTTGATGACAGTCAAATGAGATCGGGTCGCCAGCAAGTGGTCGGGCCCTGTGTGGATGGACTAAGCATCGCTAATTGAAGGCAATACACACTCGGGAAGTTAAAACCAAAAAGCGAAGGCCAACAGCTGTTGGCCTTCGACTGGCAGTTTATTGGCAGCGGTGTGTCTGGCGTGAACAAACCGCCGCCCTTCACGCTTACTGTTTGGCTTCGGTCTTGCCGTCGAAGCTGGCGCTCCACTGGGCCAGGATGGCGTTACGCTCGCGGGCTGCCCAGCTAAAGTCGTTGTCGATCATCTGGCCTTTGATATCCGCCGGATAGCCCGCTCTCGGTTGGGCCACATCGGGGATGGCGACCACGGCGAACGATTTGTTGTAGAGGGCGTTGGCCTGTTCGGTGGCGGCAAAGTCGAGCAGCTGTTTGGCGGCTTCCAGCTTGGGGGTGCCCTTGATGATGGCGGCAGCTTCCATATCCCAGCCCGAACCCTCTTTCGGGAATACCACCTCGATGGGGGCACCCTTGGCCTTGAGGCTGGTCGCCGGGAAGTCGAAGGAGATCCCGATCACCGTCTCGCCGCTGGCGGCCAGTTTGCAGGGGGCTGAGCCCGAGTGGGTGTAACGGTCGATGTTCTGGTGCAGGCCGTTCATAAATTGCCAACCCTGCTGCTCGCCCATGGTCTGCAGCCAGCCCGCAACGCTCAGGTAACCGGTGCCGGAGGAGCTGGGGTTGGGCATGATCACCTTGCCCTTGTAGATGGGTTTGGTGAGGTCGGCCCAGCTGGTGGGGGCCGGGATCCCCTGTTTTTCCGCCTCTACCTTGTTGAAGCAGATGGCGCTGAAGAAGGCGTCCAGACCGATCCAGTGCGGCTCGGCCTTGCTGTCGCGAAAGCGGCTGTCGAGCTTATCCAGCCCTTTCGGTGCATAGGCATTGAGCATCTGCTGCTGATCGAGCTGCATCAGGCTGGTGGCGGCCAGTCCCCACACCACATCCGCTTTGGGCTGGGCTTTTTCTGCCAGCAAGCGGGCGGTGACCACGCCGGTGGAGTCACGCACCCACTTGATGTTGATATCCGGATGCTGGCGTTCGAACGCGGTTTTCAGCTCGTTGAGCTGCTCCGGTTCGAAGGCTGTGTAGACGGTGAGATCGGTCGCGGCCAGTGCCGGGGCGGTCATGGCAGCCAGCACGGCGGCGGCCAGCAGATGGGTTCCCTGTTTCATCCTCTTCTCCATATAAGTTGGCTTGGTATAAACCAGATTGGTCGAGAGAGAGGCTAGGGTTTTTTTATGACGTGACCGTGACAGCCTCGTGACGTTTTGCCGTTCCTGATTTGTTCATGACTAATCCTGGGTATCCACCTCGATCTCCAGACTGTCGTGGCGCCAGTACTCCAGATCGAAGTCGAGCACCCGACCGTGCTGATCGAAGTTGAGCCGTTCGAGGCGCAGGGCGGGCAGACCGGCGGTGGCCCCCAGCGCCTTGGCCACCTCGTCCGGCAGGGCGGTGGGGAAGAAACGCACCTGCATGCGGGCGTAGTGAAGATCGTAATGGGCCTGGTAGATCTCGGTCAGACTGCCGTTGAGATCCAGCTCCAGCAGGCCGGGTACCCGCTCGGGCAGGCAGTGGTTCTCGCAGTAGCAGATGGCTCGCCCGTTGGCATAGCGCAGCCGTTTGAGCAGAAACAGGCTGTCGAACGGCTTGAGCTGCAACTGCGCCATCAACGCGGGCGGCACCGCCTGGCGGCTTTTCTCCAGCAGCTCGGTGCGTGGTTCACCCCCTTGCTCCCGCACTATCTGGTGAAAGTTGGAGGTGCGTCTGGGGTTCAAGCGAAAGCGCGGCGGGGTGACAAACCAGCCGCGGCGATCCTCCCGATAGATAAGGCCGTTTGCCTCCAGCTGCACCAGCGCCTCGCGGATGGTGACCCTTGTGGTGCCATAGAGTTCCCCCAGCAGCCGCTCGGAGGGGAGCTTGTCGTTGGGGGCCAGCCCCCCCGCCAGGATCTGGTTGGCGAGGGCATCCTTAATCTGCAGATATTGCGGTTTGCTCATGAAAATCCCTGGTTTTGCAATAAGTTGTGCAATGAGTTGGGCAATGGGCTGGGCACAGGGCTGGGCACAGGGCTGGTCATTTGCCCGGTCGTTAAACGGCGACATCAACATGCATTGGTAGATACCAGCATCGCCCCTGCTGTTCAGGCTTCCTAGATTATCGCGATCCCGGCGCTGAAAATGAATTTTTTGTTGCACGTAGCGCCACCCCTTTGACCTTGGCGGGGCAGTTACCCACAATGCGCTCATTCTGGTATATACCAAAAAGGAGCGAAGTCATGACCCATATTCCTGCGGCCCCCGCCGCCGTCGATTACCTGCTGCTGACCCCGGGCCCCCTCTCGACCACCGCGACGGTGCGCGCCGCCATGCTGCAAGACAGCTGTACCTGGGATGCGGACTACAACCTGGGTGTGGTGGAGCCCATCCGCCGCGAGCTGGTGCGGCTTGCAACTGGCCCTGAATATCAAAGTGACTACAGCGCCGTGCTGCTGCAAGGGAGTGGCAGCTATGTGGTGGAGAGCGTGCTGGGCTCGGCGATAGGTAGCGATGAGTGTCTGCTGATCATCAACAACGGCGCCTACGGTGCCCGCATGGGGGAGATGGCCCGCTGTCTTGGCCTGCGCCACCACGAGCTCGATTGCGGCGAGACCAACCGCCCCGAACCCGCTGCCATCGAGGCGATGCTGGCGCGCCACCCCGAGATCACCCATCTGGCCATGGTGCACTGCGAGACCACCACCGGCATGCTCAATCCGCTGGAGGAGGTGGCCGAGCTCTGCCAGCGCCGCGGCATTCGCCTTATCGTCGATGCCATGAGCAGCTTTGGCGGCATCCCCATCGACATGGGGCGCCTTGGCATCGAGTTTCTCATCAGCTCGGCCAACAAGTGCATTCAGGGGGTGCCGGGTTTTGGCTTCGTCATCGCCCGCCGCGCTGCGCTCACGGCCTGCGCCGGTCGCGCCCGCTCTGTCTCCCTCGACCTGCACGCCCAGTGGCAGACCATGGAGCAGAAGGGGGGCAAGTGGCGCTTTACCTCGCCCACCCATACCGTGCTCGCCTTTGCCCAGGCCCTGCGCGAGCTGGACGAAGAGGGGGGCATTGAAGCCCGTCATCAGCGTTACAGTGAAAATCAGCGCACGCTGGTGGCGGGGATGGCTGCGCTTGGCTTTGCGCCGCTGCTGCCAGAACAGTGGCAATCCCCCATCATCACCGCCTTCTACTCTCCGACCCACCCTGATTACCGCTTCGCCGACTTCTACCAGCGGCTCAAGGCACAGGGTTTTGTCATCTACCCGGGCAAGGTCTCCCAGGCCGATTGCTTCCGTATCGGCAATATCGGCGATGTGACCCCGGAGCGGGTGCGCGCTCTGCTCGCCGCCATGACCAGCGCCTGCTACTGGCAAGGGGACGCGCAATGACCAGCATGCTGGCTCAGGGTCGTGATCTGCGTGGCCGCGATTTGCATGACCATATGCTGCACGGCAGCGGCCGCGCCGACAGCGAAGGGGATATCAACCTCGGCGAGGGGCGGGCGCGTTGGTGGGCTGACCAGAGCGAGGCGGTGCAGGCGGGATTGGCGGAGGATAGCCGCTATTTCCTCCATCAGGCCCTCTCTACCCCCTGTCTGGATCTGCTTGAGCGCGCGCAGGGGAGCTGGTTGACCAGCGTATCGGGCAAGCGTTACCTCGATTTTCACGGCAACAGCGTCCATCAGCTGGGCCACGGTCACCCCAGGGTGGTGGCCGCGGTGCAGCAGCAACTCGCCGATCTGCCGTTCGCGCCCCGCCGCTACACCCATCAGGTTGCCATCGACTGCGCCCGCACCCTGGCTGAACTGGCACCCGGCGATCTTAACCGGGTACTGTTCGCCCCCGGCGGCAGCGAGGTGGTGGGGATTGCCCTGAAGCTCGCCCGTTTCATTACCGGCAATAGCAAGGTGGTGTCCCTGTGGGATGCCTTTCACGGCGCCTCCCTCGATGCCATCTCGGTCGGCGGTGAGGCCTGTTTTCGCGCCGGTATGGGCCCGCTGATGGCCGGGGTGGAGCGCATCCCACCGCCCACCCGTTATCGCGGCGTCTGGTATCGCGGGGAGGGGGATGACCTGCACTACGCCGATTATCTGGAGTACGTCATCGAGAAGGAGGGAGGGATCGGCGCCTTTATCGCCGAACCTATCCGCAACACCGATGTGCAGGTTCCCTCGAAGGCCTACTGGCAGCGGGTGCGGGAGATCTGCGATCGCCACAAGGTGCTGCTGATCGTCGACGAGATCCCCAATGCCCTGGGGCGCACCGGCCACTGGTTCAGCTTTGAAGAGTTCGGCATCGAGCCCGACATCATCTGTCTGGGCAAGGGGCTGGGGGGCGGGGTAGTGCCGTTTGCAGCTCTCATCACCCGCGACCGGTTCAATCAGGCCGCAGCTATTTCACTCGGTCACTACACCCACGAGAAGAGCCCTGTCGGCTGCGCGGCGGCCCTCGCTACCATCAGTACCATCCGCGAAGAGGGGTTGCTGGCAAAAGCGCAGGAGGATGGCCGTTTTATGGCGGCCGAGCTCGGCAAGTTGGCCGAACGTCACCCGCTGATCGGGCAGGTGCGCGGTATCGGTATGCTTTGGGCGCTCGATCTGGTGGTCGATCACCAGAGTCGCACCCGCAACAGCCAGGCCGCCGAGCGCCTGCTCTACCGCTGTCTGGAGCTGGGGCTCAGCTTCAAGGTCTCCCAAGGGAACGTCATCCAGCTCTCGCCACCGCTCAATATCGCCCGCGCCGATCTGGTGCGCGCCATCACCATTCTCGATCGCGCATTGGGCGAGATCGCACTTTCACCGAAACAGGAACACCACCATGACTGACTTGCAGATTGCTGTAGACCCGACCACCGACGTAGAGGCGCTGATACTCGACTGGGCCGGCACCGTCGTCGATTTCGGCTCCTTCGCCCCCACCTCCATCTTCGTCGAGGCCTTCGCCCGCGCCTATGACTTCCCCGTTACTCTGGACGAAGCACGCCAGCCCATGGGCCTTGGCAAGTGGGATCATATCGCCGCGCTGGGCCGTCTGCCTTCGGTGGATGCGCGCTGGCAGGCTCGCTTCGGCCATCCTATGAGCCACGCCGAGGTGGACCACCTTTATCACACCTTTATGCCGCTGCAGATTGCCGCCGTGACCCGCTTCGCCGACCCCATCCCCGGCGTGTTGCCGGTGCTGGATGCTCTGCGGGGTCAGGGGATGAAAATCGGCTCCTGCTCCGGTTATCCCCGTCCGGTGATGGAGGTGCTGGTACCTGCTGCGGCCGATCACGGCTACCGCCCGGATCACTGGGTCGCCACCGACGATCTCAAGGCTGGTGGTCGCCCCGGTCCCTGGATGGCGCTGGCCAACGTAATTGAGCTCGGAGTGAGTGCGGTGCATCGTTGCATCAAGGTGGATGACGCCGTACCCGGCATCAGCGAAGGGCTTAACGCGGGCATGTGGACGGTGGGATTGTCGGTTTCCGGCAACGAATTTGGTGCCACCTGGGAAGAGTTTGCCGCCATGAGCGAGGAGGAGATCGCCGCCCGGCGCGCACCGGCCGAGGCCAAACTGCGGGCGGCGGGGGCGCACTATGTGATTGATACCCTTGCCGACATCGCCCCGGTTATCGTCGATATCAACCGCCGTCTGGCGGCTGGCGAGCGGCCGTAGGCCATCTGCTTGGTCTAACAAAAGCGCTTGGCTGGCTTGAGATACAACACGCCCCCATCCGGGGGCGTGTTGCATTTACAGGGGGAAGCCGTGCGCAGTCAGCAGATATCAACCCGCATCAGGGGAGAGGGGGCGTTGTCGACAAAGTGGTGCCAGATATGGTCGTAGAGCGCCTTCTGGCCCGGGAAACTCACCAGTGCCTTGGCCTCGGCCAGGGAACACCAGCGATATTCGGTGTGCTCGTCGTTGAGGGTCACCGCCTGATTGGGCGGGCAATAGACCACAAAGACTGGCACCACCTCTATGGTATTCAGGCTCGCCTCGTAAAACTGCTCCAGATACTGGCCGTTGTAGAGTTCGGTGACCCTGATCCCCGTCTCTTCGCCAAACTCCCGAATAAGGGTCTGCCAGCCGGTTTCACCCGCCTCCACCGTGCCCGCCACATGGCACCAGAAGCCCCCCTTGACCCGTTTCATCACCAGCAATCTGGTTTCGCCATCGACAGTGGTAAGGGCAACGCCGGAGACGGCCTTGCAGCGAATGGGGATCATGATCTTCTCTCCGGATATGGGCTCTGTAATCGCCACGAACAGTGTGAAGGCGTGTTAATTGAAATATGCCTCGGCGGGTAGGCCCATGACCTCTATTTCATTCAGTCCATTTTTGGCCAGATAGTTGGCCACCAGATTGAACCCCACCCAGTAACCGGCATATTTGGGAAATGGCCGGTTATCACGGCAGTAGAAAAAGTCTAAATAGTTGAACTGCTTGCTGGATAGATGGGGCGTCATCTCTGCCAGGAGCGATTGCCAGTCATGGTGA
The DNA here is from genome assembly GCF_027705905.1 of Aeromonas sp. Y293-4. Taxonomy (NCBI): domain Bacteria; kingdom Pseudomonadati; phylum Pseudomonadota; class Gammaproteobacteria; order Aeromonadales; family Aeromonadaceae; genus Aeromonas; species Aeromonas sp. Y293-4. Next base: position 132,922 of record NZ_JAPDCI010000015.1, read on the forward strand.
TGAGACTCCTTGAACAGCGAGGGGAGGGTGCCACCATTGAACCTCTGCTCAAAGTAGCAGGCCAGTCCTTCAAAAATCAGGTTTTCGGCCAGTGTTTCTGCTTCCACCTTATTCTTCTTTTGCACGATATGGTGGACTTCGTGGGCCAGCACGGCAGGCAATTCGGTGATGATCACCTCTTTGATATCAGGCCGTTCCAGATCAAGCTGGAGTTCTATTCGATACATGTTGATGGCCCAGCCACCGATACCCGAGTCGGGAGCATCCCCCTCGGCAAAAGGGCTGAAGGTGACATCCAGTTGGGAGAGATCGAACAAGGCATTCAATTTGTGCGCCGTCTCGGCAAAAACGTGCCTAATGGTGTCATCGAGCCCATCGAATTTGCCCGAGTCGTTTAACACGGTGAGTTGCATCCAGACTTCCTTGTCTATTGAAAGAGAGTACTGAGCCACTTGCGTGGTCGCGGCGCCATATCACCACGATTACCCTCCCGTGAATTCAGATAATAAGTGCAATGCCCATGGTGCATAGGAGAGAGGCGGTCAACTACCAGTTAGGGTACGCTTCT